>NZ_JBEZZR010000004.1:0-385552 GCF_040639325.1 Actinoplanes sp. NPDC023936
TGTCTTGGAGTGACAAACCTCTATACCGAGACCCCGCCGCCTTCGTCTCGCGACACTCTTGACACCCGCCGCGAATCCTTAACTACCCGGCATTGGGGCTAGCCGCTCACCAGCACCGACTCCAAGATGCACTTAAGCGAAGTGGCATCGTACGACGCGGGCCCGTCACCGGAAGACGGTGACGGGCCCGCGGCGAGGCGCGAACGGCTCAGGCGCGCGCGTAGGTCAGGCAGTCGGCCTTGTCGGCGGAGGCGCCGACGGTGATCGCCGGGGCGCGGCACTCGAGGTTCTCGTTGTAGGTGCAGTCGGCGCGCTTGCAGGCGCCGACCTGGGCGGTGGCGACACCCATGCCGCCCTTCTCGCCGGAGCCGATGAAGGTGTCGCACTCGGCGGTCTGCAGGCTGCCGATCGTGATCGCGAAGGCGGTACAGCCGTCGTGGTTGTAGCCGCACTCGGCGACCGTGCAGGTCTGCACACGCGGCATGTTCATCATCTGCGTCATGGTTTCGACTCCCCTGATCGTTAATGGCCTTACCGAACCATAACCCCGATCGCGGATTCTATTCCAGTCATTCAATGATGCCGCCGGAAAAGTTCTATTACATTAGGTAAGGCAAGCCTCAATCAATTTAGGTTAGCCTTGCCTACGGCTCTGAGCAGGGAATGTTTCCTTCCCGTGCCTCCAGGGTAACGAATTCAGGTCACACCGCGACGCCAATTCTTTTGTCGCTGCTACGGGGCCCGTGTGATTCGATTGCCACAGGTGTGCCGAGCAATTCTGATATTTCCCGTGCCCAGTTTTCCGGCCGGTGCGTCGCGGCCGGCACGGCGCGGGCCAGGCGCTCGGTGAGCCGTTCCTGGTACGCCAGGTCCCGATGCGGGCCGGGCTCGATCCGGTCCCAGATCGCGCCGCCCTCCCGGTACGCCGTGCAGATGCCGAGATCCGGGCAGCGCTCCGGCGCGTCCAGGTGGGTGATCGCGAGCGCGTCGGCCCCGCCGGCCACCTCGGCCGCGTACCGGTGCGCCACCGCGTCGAAATGGCCGGTCCGGAACGCGCCCTGCCAGGCGTCCGCGCCGTTGTGCGCCTCCGGCAGGTCCAGGCCGGGCGCCTCGGTGACGAATGGGCCGGTGCCGTGCCGGGTGGTGTAGGCGCGGACCACGCCGAGACGCCGGAACGAGTCGCAGAGCTCGGCCACGTTGTCGAACGTCGTCGTCGACCACGTCGTGTACGGATGCCAGCCGCGCCACTCGTCGAGAAGGACACCCTGGGCGCCCTCGAAGACGCACGGGCCCTCGCTGAGCAGGCGGCCGGTGTGCTCGGGGCCGACGATGCGGACCGCCTCGCCGAACGCGGTGAAGGCGTCGATCACGTCGTCCAGCGAGATCCCCGGATCGGGGAGGGCGGCCTGGACCGCCGCCAGCCGGCGGCGCAGGCGTGCCGGGGAGAGCACGTCGGCGACCCGTGGGGCATCGGAGTTCGTCAACGCGTACCCCATCGTCTCGCCGACGCCCATGCCGCACGAACCGTGCCGCTCAGGCCCGCGCGCGACCTCCCGCCGCCGGTTCGCGGCGCGATGCCACGGAGTGGCGAGCAGTGCGTCGGAATCCACCGTGAGCAGGTGAAACGGGTTTCCGAGAGCCTTCGCCTCACCGGCCAGCGCGAGCGGGTCGACGATCATGAAGCGGGTCAGGTGGGTCGGGACGCCGCGCAGGGTGCCCGAGCCGAACTGGGCGAACGTGTGGTGCCGGCCGTCCTCGGTGACCACGTTGTGTGCCGCCTGCGCCCCGCCGTTGAAGCGCAGCACCGCCCGCCGCGGCGAGGCGGCACAGAGCGCATCGACGATCGTGCCCTTGCCCGCATCGCCATAACCGAGATCGACGACGGCGATGTGCTCCGTCACAGCCGCTGGTTCCCGCCCTGGCCGGCGGTGATCTCGAACGGCTCGCCACGGACCACAGCGGTGCGCTGCAGCGGCGCCAGGGCGCGGCCCACCGAGTCGCCGGCCGCCGAGCCGACGTCCTCGAGATCGGCGATGCCCTCGTCCAGATCGATCGCGTCCTCGCCGAGGCCCACGGTCAGCGCGATCGTCTCGCAGACCGCGTCCAGATCGTCGAGTTCCAGCACGTTCTGCCCGAGCAGTTCGCGCCAGCGGGCCAGCACCTCGGAGTCGCCGCCCCAGCCGGCCGCGGTCGGCAGGATGTAGTAGACCTCGTAGCGGCGGCGCAGCTCGGCGATGATCTCCTCGATCGGAATCGGCTGCTTGATCCGGTCGCCGATCACGGCCTGCACCTCCCGCGGCTTGACCCGCGGGTACGGCATCTCGTCGCCGATGATGAAGAGGTATCCCCGACGTCCGCGATTGACCATCGAGTCGATGATCGTGTGCCGGGCCATGAAGTAGAGCGCGAGCTCATAGGACTCGTGCTTCTGCCCACCGCCGCCGCCCTCCAGGTAGATCTTGGAGAGATCGTCGTCCATCCGGTTGTCCGACTCGAACTGTCCGACCTGCAGCGGCGCCCGGTCACACGTCGCGTCACCGATCGCACCGAACATGATCTGCGGGTCGATCGCGTAACTCTTCCTGGTCAGCAGCCCGAGCAGCTGCGGAAGCTTGGTCTGCAGCACCCGCGGCACGTTGCCCATCGAGCCGGTGACGTCGAAGAGGACGGCGATCGGCGTGCTGAACGGGTGCTCCTCCGAGTCCCGCGACTCCCGCATGAAGACCCCGTCCGGATCGAGATCCGGGTGGACCCGGCGCGCGCCGCTGTCGCTGTAGTCGAAGGCGCTCTTGCCGGTAGCGGCGCGGTAGGTCGAGGCTGCGGTGTAAACGTCGGTGGACCAGTGTCCGCTTCCCATCACAAACTCCTTCAGTTCCGGTACCGCTCGGGGATCAGCTCGTCGAATTCGCCCAGCAGCGCCCAGGCGTCCTGGGGCCGCATCCGCGGCGCGTCGTAGCAGCAGCCTGCGGCGAACCGCCGCAGCGGTTCGGGCATCCGGGCCGGGCCGATGATCCGTGTCATCAAGCCGGTCGCCATGTAGATGTCGGTGGCCGGGCTCGCGGTCCTGTCGTGAAGCACCTCCGGCGGGTAGGCCGCCTCGCTTGCCTTCACTATCGCTCTCGGTCGATGCCCGGCATAGCACCAGTCGAGGAGGACCAGGCCGCGTCGCTCCGGGTGGATCAGGACGTGGCTCTCCAGCACCGCGCCGTGCACCACCCCGGCCCGGTGCGCCCAGCCGATCGCGATCAGCAGCCGCCGCCAGATCCAGATCGCGTCCGGGATCGTGATCTGCCCGGCTTGATCGAGGCGCAGCATGCCGCGCTGCCGTTCCACCACGTTGATCCGTCTGCGACGTTTCGCCTGGTCCTCGTGGAGAAAGCTGTCGGTGAGGACCGGCGCGTAGGCCCGGAATCGCGGATCTCCCCGGGTCTGGAGATCGTGGAGAGCCTCGGCCTCGGCCTCCATCAGGTCGTTGTCCGCCGGGTCGCGGGGAATCTTCAGCAGGACCGCGCCGTCCGCGTAGATCTCCGCGATGTCGCCGCTCGCGAAGACCGGACCGACCCGATATGTCGCGGTTTTCGTCTTGAGTGTCGCGCCGCTGTTCCGCCGCTGATAAAGGGCCGAAAGCTTGGCGAAAGCCTCCGTCGCGATGGCGCGCCGTTGCGCGCCGGCGGCATCCGGGTGCACGATCTTGGCCCATTCCCGGTACGTGTGACCGCCGCCCGCCAGCTCCGTGAAGCTCGTGGCGGACATGATCCGGGCGACCGCGTCGTCGAAACTCACGTGCCCCATGTGCTCGGCCTGCCGGCGTCGTCTCTCCGCTCCGACCAGGGTGCTCATCGGACCCGGTCCTCACCGGTCGGCCGCAGCAGCGCCGGGTGCAGCAGCGTGGCGTCACCGGCCCGGTAGAGCTTCGCCTTCGGGCCGCCGCGCTCGCCGCCCCGCGAGGTCGTCCGCCCGGTGCTCTCCACGAACCCCGGCACCGACAGCACCTTGCGGTGGAAGTTACCGGGATGCAGGTCCTCACCCCAGACGGCGGCGTAGACCTGGCGCAGCTCGCCGACGGTGAACTCCTCGGCCACGAACGCGGTGGCGAGCGGCGTGTACTCCAGCTTCGACCGGGCCCGCTCCAGGCCGTCGGCGAGCACGTCGTCGTGATCGAACGCCAGATCCTTCGCCTCGTCGACCGGCACCCAGTACGCCCGCGCCGCGTCGCTGCCGGCCGTAGGCTCGGGCAGGCTCGGCGCGAACGCCAGGTACGCGACGGACACGACCCGCATGCGGGGGTCGCGGCCGGGGTTGCCGTACGTCTTCAGCTGCTCCAGGTGCACCCGGTCGAGCTCGCCCCGGCCCGGCGTCAGCCCGGTCTCCTCGGCGAACTCCCGCAGCGCCGCGTCGTCGAGCGTCTCCTCCTTGACGAAGCCGCCGGGCAGTGCCCGCTGCCCGGCGAACGGCTGCGCGCCGCGCTCGACCAGCAGCACGCAGAGCGTGCCGTTGCGGATCGTCAGGGCGACAACGTCCACGGTGACCGCGACCGACGGGTATCTCCGCGGGTCGTAGCCGGCCAGGAAGCTCTCCTGATCCTCCATCGTCGCCTCCGCCTCGGTTGTTCTCAACAAGTAGTTCTCAATGTGAGTCTTACTCGATCTGAGAGCAACTTAGCGCGGCATGATGCGGCTGTCAACTGGATGTTTGCTGAGAGTTTGTACGTGAATGTCAGACATATACCCATCTTGGTAACTCTGGGGAGGCGAACCGTCTCTAATCGTTACGCTTCCGGCGAGACGGCCCACGACGGTTCCCCGAACCGCGGGCCCCCTTTCCAGCCAAACGCGGTTCGCATGAACCCGTAGGAGGACCTCGCATGTCCAAATCCAATCCCAGGGCCCGGCTTGCGTATGCCGGGCTCTCCATCGGGGCGCTGGGAGCCGCCCTACTCGTGGGCCCGCAGGCGGCCCACGCCGCCGTGGCACTGAGTTCGATCACCCCGAGCAGCGCCTCCGCCGGCACCCTTGTCACGGTGGTCGCTCCGAGCTCGATCTTCACGCAGAACGTGACGCCGGTCGTCACGCTCACGACCGGGAACACCACCTGCTCCGCCACGTCGAACGGCTCGACCATCATCGACGCGACAGGTGAGGACGCTGCCAACAGCGGCGGCGCCACCGCGACGATGACGTTCGTCATGCCGGGCGGGCTGGGTGCCACCGCCGGATCCGTAGCGCGCAACGTCAACCTGTGCATCTATGTGAGCGGTACCCTCCAAAATGATCCGGCGACGATCAGCGCCCTGCCGCCGATCACGCCGAACGCGGGCGTCCCCGGCACCGCCGTCACCGCGACGTTCTCGTCGGCCACGGCCACCGGGCCGTTCGCCGCCGCCACGCCGACGGTTCTCTTCAGCTCGGCCGTCAACTGCCCGGGCACCAACGCCACCAGCACGACCGCCTTCGCGGCCACCAACGTCGCCAAGAGCGGCAACTACTCGGTCACCTTCAACGTGCCGCCCGGTATCTCGTCGGCGGGGGTGAACCGCAACTACCTGGTCTGCGTCTATACGGGAGCGAGCACGCTGCTCTCCGACTCGGGCAGCCCACGGAACTTCACCGTCCGGCCCACGATCAGCCCGAGCGGCGCCGCTGCGGGGTCGACCGTGACGATCAGGACGGCGGCCCCCCTTGCGGGCGGCAGCACGCCGGGCGTCGTGATGACGACGAACCTCAGCTGTCCGACCAACTACACGACGACGATCTCCGGTCAGACGACCGCGGCCGGCACCAACGTCACCCGGGTGGACGAGAACACCGCCACCTTCACCATCCCCAGCACGCTGGCCCTCAGCAGCGGCGGGGCGCGGGCCTACAACGTCTGCCTCTACGCCGGGGCCACGACGACGAGCGCTCAGCTCGCCGACCCGCTGCACGCCTTCATCCTCACGCCGGGTGTGGCGCTGAGCGCGCAGACCGGTACCAGCGGCGGCGGCAACACGCTGACCTTCACCGCGCCGACGGGTAGCGCGCCGTTCACCGACATCCCCGGTGTGGTGTTCACGACGACCGGGTGCCCGGGCACCTACGGGAGCCCGGGCGGTGGCATCGCCACCAGCATCGTGCGCACCTCGACCAGCGTGGTCACGGCCACCGTGCCGACCGACGTGCTCGCCACCGGGCTGAGCACGCCGTACACCGTCTGCTTCTACGGCGGCACCGCCACGTCCGACGTGCTGATCGCCGCGGCCGCGGCGCCCTACACGATCCTGCTGTCTCCGGTGACCCTGAGCAGCAGCGTCGGCTCGAGCGCCGGCACGTCCCCGGGCGCGATCACCGTCTCGTCCACCACTGCCTTCCTGGTCGGTGTCTCGGCGCCGGGTGTCGCCTTCACCACCGCGGCCACCTGCCCGGCGATCTACCCGTCCAACGTGCCGTTCGCGGCCGCCTCCGGCAACACGCCGGTCGTGCACGGCGTCATCCAGGCCTCGGCGCCGCGCGTGGTGTCCACCAGGTCTCTCGCCGTGGTCGTTCCCGCGCTGCCGTTGAGCCTGGGCACGCCGACGCCGTACCAGATGTGCGTCTACAACGGCACCAACACGTCGACCAGCACCCTCATCGCTGTCGCGACCTACACCTCGACGACAGTCCACACGCTGGTGAGCGTGTCGCCGCGGGCCGGCTCCGCGCTGGGTGGCGACGAAATCGTCATCACCGGTACCGGCTTCCCGACCACGCCGGGCTCGATCACGGCGACGCTGGGCGGTGTCCCGCTCATCGACGTCACCCCGGTCAACGCGACCACCTTCACCGCGATCACTCCGATCCATGCTCCGGAGAACGGTGTGCCGCTGGTCGTGACCACCTTCGCCGGAACGCGGACGCTCGCGTCGTCGTTCTCCTACCTGCACGCTCTCAAGGCAGACCCGAACACGGCGCCGAACACGCGGCCGATCGACATCGCCGTGCGTGGCGCGGACTTCCTCAACGTCACCTTCGGCGCCAACGATGCCGACGCGCACATCTACCTGGTTCGCGGGGAGTACAACTCGCGTACCGTCGTGTCCGCCGGTAACAAGGTCAACGGGCCGGTGCAGGAGTGCGGCAGCGTTCTCGTCATCACCGACAACGATCTGGTCTGCACGCTCAATCTCCACCGCCGGCTCGGTCCGGACGGCGCGCAGATCGCCCAGACGACGGCAGCGCTCGACACCCGCGCGGCGGCGGACACGGCCGTCGCGGGCACCGGCGACCGTCTCATCACCTCCGCTGCCAACGCGCTCTTCACCTACGCCGACATCGGCAAGACGGTCACCGGCATCGGTTTCGCGCCGAACACCGTGATCGTGGACGTGACCCCGGCTTCCGGCGGTACCGTGTCCAGCGCGACCATCTCGCGGGGAACCACGGGCGCCCACTCCGGAGGCACCACCATCGTCTCCGCGGCACGTAGCGTTCCGCTGGTGGTGACCGGAAACGCGTCGGCCAATGTCACCGCGCCGCCCGGATCGTTCACCCAGGGTGACGTCGGACGGCCGATCACCGGTGGCAACATCGACACCGCGACCACGATCAGCGTCGTCGCTCCCGGTGGAGCGAGTGCCACGCTGTCCAAGCCGACAACCGCCACCACCGGTGGGACGCATACGGTGTCGGTCTTCGGCGCTCCCGTGCCGAACGGCGCCTACAACCTCACCTATGTGAGCAACGGTTCGCCGGACGCGGTCACCGCCGACCCGAACTACCGCCAGAGTGTCCTCTCCAGCGGCTCCGTATTCACGGTTGCCCCGTTCTGACAGATCAGCACCAGCTGAATCTTCAGCCGGCGGCCCGAGCTCATGCTCGGGCCGCCGGTCTGTCCCTGCCGGACGGCGGCGAATGGACCAGCTAAAGCGGACCAATCCATTGGACTCCGGCGTTATGAGCTTTTATCGTGATTTGCCGGGCTAGGCTCCTTCCAGACGGCCCGCTGACCTCGCGCGCGGGCTCACCCAAACCCACTGAGCGGTTCGTCAGGAACCGTAGGAGGACCTCGCATGCGCAAGTCCCAACCTCGAACCGGCTTCCGGCCCCTCCGGGCCGGCACCGTCGTGGCGGCGGCGGCCGTCGCAGTGGTGGCCGGCACCGCAGCACCGGCCTTTGGCGTCACCGGGGAGATGTCCGTCGACACGGCCCCCATCGGTGGTGGCACTACAACCGTGGTCACCGCCGTCGGCGCGTTCACCACCCTGAACAACGAGGCCAAGGCCCGCTTCGTGGCCAGCACCGCGAACTGTGGCACCACGTTCGGAACCTCCACGACCGGCATCGGCACCGTGGCGATCGATAACGACGACACCGCCACGGTCACCATCCCCGCTCTCGCGGCAGGTAGCTACAAGGGATGCATCTACGCGTCCGCGACCACGGTCGGCGGCACCACCGCCCTGACCGTCAACACCACGGACCTCCTGGTCGTCAGCGCGGCGTCCACAACGCCGACACTGAGCCAGACGGCCGGCCCCGTCGCCGGTGGCAACGCCATCACCGCGACCGGGGTCGGCCCCTACCTGGCCTCCGCCACCACTCCGGCGGCGACCTTCAAGCTGAACTCGGCCGGCGCCTGCAACGCGACGTACCTGACGACAGGCGTGACCACGGCGACGATCACCAAGGTCGCGGCTGACGCCAACGCCGGCATCGCCGCCAACACCGTCGCGTCGATCACGGTTCCGAGCGGCCTGACCGCCTCCTCGGCGTACAAGATCTGCATCTACGCGGGCAACGCCAGCAACTCCGCGCTGCTGGCGACCGCGACCTACACGCCGCTTCCGCCGGCCACCCTGAGCCCGACGGCCGGCAACTCCGGCGGCACCAACACCATCACGCTGACGACCGCGTCGGCCATCATCGAGGGTGACGCTCCGGGCGCGATCTTCACGCTGGAGAACTGCCCGGCGACGTACACCACCGGCAACGCCGACTACCTCAACGTCGTCACCATCACGAAGATCTCGAACAGCAAGGTCGCGCTGCTGGTGCCGGCCACTGTCGAGGTTGAGGACGACGTGGCCACGAGCACGTACAACACATGCCTCTACAGCAACAAGACGACCGGCCCGCTGCTCGCCGCTCCGGCCAGCTACACCGTGGCGCCGGCGCTCGACCTCGGCACCGCGGTGGCCAGCCCGGCCGGCGGCCCCGCGCAGGGTGGCACGAGTGTCCTGTTCACCGGCCTCGAAGGCATTCCCGAGGCCGACGATGCTCTGCTCACCGCGACCCTGGGCGGCAAGGCGATGACCGACATCCGGGTCATCGACGACACCTCGTTCCGGGCGACCACGCCGGCCAGCGCCGCCGGTCCCGCCGCGCTGAGTGTCACCACCTCCGCGGGCACGCAGAACAAGGCCGCGATCTTCACGTACTCCTACGGCATCACGACCGCGCCGAACGCCGCCGTGGCGAACACGACACCCACCCTGGACATCATGGGCGCCGGGTTCAACGATCTGGTCGTCACCAACACCAATGACTACGACGACGCGAGCTCGCGGGTCTTCCTCGTGACGACCGACTGGTTCGCCAGCGCCAGCGGTGGTACCAACGGCGCCTGGGCGACCGTCGACCCGGTCACCGCCTGCACCGGGATCGTGGTGATCAGCGATGTCGAGCTGATCTGCACGCTCGCCCTGAACAACCTTCTCGACGCCACCACCAAGGACTTCACCGCGGCCACGGATGAGGTCGCCGACGGCACCTATTCGCTGGTGGTGGTGGAGGACGCCTCGGACACCAGCACGCTGGTCGACGTCGACTTCTCCCGCATCTCCAGCGGCTCCACCTTCACCGTCGCGGACTACTAGGAACACAGGTAAGTCCCGCTGCATCACTACGGCGGCCCGGAGCGCGGATGCTCCGGGCCGCCTTCTGTGCCCGTACCGGGAAAATGGGAATGAAGAGCGACCGCGGCAGTGCCGGAAGCACCGCCGCGGTCGCGTTGTGATCTCTGCTCAGCCCATCTTGTTCCACTGTTCGTCGAGCTTGGCCACGGCCTTCTCGGCATCGGGCTTGCCGCCCGTGGGCCGGACCGCGATCGTGATGACGCTCCTCGTCTTCTCGGTGCGCCAGCACATCAGCATGGTCGGGCGGACCCGCGGCTCGTCCTCGTTGCTGAACCGGAACTTCTGGGTGCACTCGGCGTCGCCGACCTTCTTGACGCCGCCGGCGATCCAGAGCATCTCGCGCTGGCCGGTGAGGTCGTACTTCGCGGAGATGGTGCGCAGCGTGCCGCCCTTCTTGGGATCGCCCTCGTTCGTGACGGCGACCTCGCCGACCGGGGCGGCCACATCTGTGCCCGGCTCGAGCGCGCGCTTCACCTCGTAACCGTCCTTCGCGGCCTTCGCACGGGCCTCCATCACCTGCTTTCTGACCTCTTCGCTGGTCAGCGGGGCAGGTGACGTGGTCGCGGCGCCATCGGATTTCGCCGGCGACTTCGACGGGGACGGCGCGGGCGACTCGGTCGCCGGGGACTCCGCCGGGGTCGACGCCTCCGGTGGAGGCGCCAGCGCGGTGACCTCGCGGGTCTCGGTGGCGTTGTCGCCGCTGACGATCCAGGTGGTGGTCAGGTAGGAGCCGGCGCCGAGGATCGCGGCCAGTCCGGCCACGCCCGCCACCGCCCGCGCGCGGCGACGGGGTGGCCGCGCGACGCTTGCCGCCGGCGCCGGGCGGTCGGCCTCTCCCTCGGATCGGTCTTCGTCATGAGTTGTCATGATTGGTACCCCTCTGGGTTCTGGCTGGTCGAAACTGGTTGATCCGCCGAAGTCGGGATGGCGGACCCGAGTATTCATGCTGCCAATGCCTGTGACATAAGGGGCTAAATCCACCAATCCGGGTGCTGAGAGTTTGATGAGTGCGCCTCCTCACCGGCCGGATCCGCTGCTACCGGACCGCAACTCTTCGCTCACTCAGCGCGGAACGAACCTGGCCGACGCTCGTACCCAGCGCCAACGGGAGAAATGACAACGGGAGAACGAGGTCGAGGATGAAGGTTCAGCTGCGCCGGTACGCCGCCGGAGCCGTTGCCGCAGGTGCGCTCGCGGCCGTGGGCGTGGTCGCCCTGCCGGCCGGGACGAACGACTTCGTGCCGGTCACCTACGGCCTTGCCGAGGCGCCGGAGCAGATCGTGCCGGTCACCTACGGCCTCACCGAGGCGCCGGAGCAGATCGTGCCGGCCACCGTGAGCACGACGCGGCCTGCCCGGGTCGTCAGCACGACGATCGACGAGGAGGGCCGCCCGGTCGTCACCGTCGAGGAGGCGACAAGCAAGAAGGCCGCCGTCAAGCTGGTGAAGAAGGCGCAGCAGGCGGAGAATGCGGTCGGCGTCGAGGTGGACGCGCCGGTGCACGCGCTCGGCATCCCCACCGGCAGCGACCCGTACCGGTCCCAGCAGTGGGACTTCACCAAGATGAACGTGGCGAACGCCTGGCAGCGGTCGACCGGTTCCGGCGTCACCGTCGCGGTGATCGACACCGGCGTCGACGCCGCCCACCCGGACCTGGCCGCCAACACGCTCAGCGGCTACGACGCAATCGCCGACCGGGCCGGTGTGAGCACCGACGGCAACGGGCACGGCACGCACGTGGCCGGCACGATCGCCGCGGTCACCGGCAACGGGGTGGGCGTCTCGGCGGTCGCGCCGGACGTCAAGATCCTGCCGGTCAAGGTGCTCGACGCCAACGGCAGCGGGTACATGTCGGACACCGCCGAGGGCATCGTCTGGGCCGCCGACCACGGCGCTCAGGTGATCAACATGTCGCTCGGCTCCACCGCCAAGGTAACCGCGGTGACCAACGCTGTCGCGTACGCGCGGAGCAGGGGCGTCACGGTCGTCGCGGCCGCCGGCAACAGCCGTACCTCGGGGAGCCCGATCTCCTACCCGGGCGCCGACGAGGGCGTGATCGCGGTGGCCGCCACCGATTCGGCGGACCGGTACGCGTCGTACTCGAACGCCGGCGGCTATGTGGACGTCGCCGCCCCCGGCAGCGGCATCATCAGCACCTACCCGACCGCCCGCGGCATGTACGCGAACCTCAACGGCACCTCGATGGCGGCGCCGCACGTCGCGGCGGTGGCCGCGCTGCTGAAGAGCTACCGGTCGGCGCTGACCCCGGACCAGATCGAGTCCCTGCTGGAGAAGTCCGCCGTGGACCTCGGCGGCGCCGGGTTCGACACCGACTACGGTTACGGCCGGATCGACGCCGCGGCTGCGCTGGCCGCCGCCGGATCGCCCGCCACCACCGCGCCGACGACGGCTCCCACCAAGGCGCCGACCACTGCGCCCACCACTGCGCCGGCCACCAAGGCGCCGACGACGGCTCCGACCACCAAGGCGCCCACCGCCGCGCCGACCACCAAGGCGCCGACTCCCACGCCGACCAGGACCACCCCCGCGCCGGTCGTTCTCACGCCGGTGATCACGGCGAACGTCAGCGCCAAGGATGTGAACTACGGGACGACGAGCGTCACCACGTTCACGGTGAAGGCCGGCGGCAAGGCCTTCGCGAAGAAGGCGGTCCAGGTCTGCGTCGCCGACAACGGCGCCGGGTTCGCCTGCACCGACACCGTGACGACGTCCTCCGGCACCGTCGCGGTGAGCCGCAAGGCGACCGCCGCGTACCAGCTGCAGCTCAAGGTCGTCCCGTCGGCGACGAACGCGGCCGCGACCTCGGCCACGGTGAGTTACCGGGTCAAGGCCACGGTGAGCGCCGTCCGCGGTCTGAAGGGCTCGATGACCGTGACGATCAACGGGGTCGCCGGCCAGACCGTGCGGGTGCAGCAGTTCGTCGGCGGTCTCTGGACCGACGTGAGCACCTTCGTGGCGCAGACCGCGAAGACGCCGGTGACCGGGCTGACCGTCAAGCAGAAGTACCGCGTCGTCGTGCCGGACGCCGCCGGCATCCTCGGCGCGACCAGCGCCACCGTCACCCTCTGACCGTCACCCTCTGACCGTTATCGGTCGCTGAATGATCGGGCAGGGCCACAATGGCCCTGCCCGATCGCCGTTCAGCCGAGTTTCGCCCACTCCCTGCCGATGATCTCGACGCTGGACGCGGTCGGTGGCTCGCCGGACGGGACGACCGCCATCGTGACCACGCTGCGCTCCTCCGAGGTGCGCCAGCAGAGCAGCATGGTCGGGCGCGCACTCTCGGGGACACCGCCGGTGATCCGTACCGTGGTCGTGCAGGTGACCCCCTGACCCGCCGGCTTTCCCCGGTCGGCGGCCAGCTGGAGATCCCGCTCGCCGGTCAGGTCGCGCGGCGCGGAGACGATGCGGATCGTGCCGTTCTTCAGCAGTTCGGTGCGCTCGGACACCGGTCCCGCGGTCACGGTGGCCGCTTTGAGCCGGTCCTTCGCCGCGGCGGAGGCTTCCGCCTCCGTCGCGCTCGGCGAGGGGGAAGGCGCGGGGCTGATCTCGACGGCATCCGCCGGCTTGGTGGTCTTCTTGGGGGTACGAGTCTCGCTGGGATCTGCTTCGCTGGACTCCTGTTCGGCCGGGGCGGACGCCGGGGCCGAGTCCGTCAGGGGTGCGAGTGCCGCGGGTTCGGGGAGGCTCGGTTGCTCGGCGCTGTTCAGCTGGAGCACCAGGAAACCGGCGCCGGCCAGCACCGCGGCGGCGCCGGTGATCCCCACGATCGCCTGCTTGCGCCGGCGGTTCCGGCGTTCCGGGGTGTCGGCTACCGCTGAGGCGTACAGGCCGCTGGTCACGGGTTCCTTCTCGTCCTCGTCGGCCATGTCGTCCTCCTCCCGTTGATTTAGCGAGCCTCCATGCTCCCAAATATGAGGACATACAGTACGGAATTCGACCAGATCGCCACCTTCTCAGCGCCCTCCGCTGGCCCGGGCGTGCGCTGGGTTCCGCTGGCCCGGCCGTGCGCTGGGCTCCGCTGGCCCGGGCGTGCGCTGGACTCCGCTGGCCCGGGCGTGCGGTCCGCCCCGCTGGTCCGGCCTCGCACTTCGCCGCGCCGGCCCGGCCGCGGAGGGCTCGCGCCGCCGGTCCTGCCCCGAGCCGTAGCTGAAGCAGGTCAAAGCGCTTGATCACCGTGCTGGGCTACGGCCGACGATGGCGAGCCGTAGCGGGGACAGGTCAAAGCGCTCTGGTTGCCTGTCCCAGCTACGGCTGGGTTCGCCGAGCCGTAGCTGGGACAGGTCAGAGCGCTCTGGTTGCCTGCCGGAGCTACGGCTCGGTTGTGGCTGGGCCTCCGGCGCGTCGGGGTCGTGGACGGGCCTCATCATGCGGGAGTGTTCCGCGATCTTGGAGCCTTCGCGCTTCACGGAACCTCGCGGACGCCAGGGGCCCCACCAGTTACCGCAGACCCGCGCCGCACCACCACACCGACAAGTGGGGACGGCGCGGCGGGGCAACGGGGCGCAACGGGGCGTGGCGGGGCAACGGGGCGCGGCGGGGCAACGGGGCGCGGCGGGGCAGGACGGCGGGGCAGGCCGGCGGCGCGGGGTGGCGGGCTGGTCGGGGGTGTCGGATCGAGGTCAGGCGGGGCTGGTCCGGCCTGGTGGGGCGTCCCCTGAAGGGGGAGTGGCAGCGGTGGCGGTTGACCCCGCACCGGATCGCCCAGCAAGGTGTGTGAACCACGGGTGCGATGGCGGCGGACCTGGACGCTCCCTCGTGCGCGCGTATGCCGGAGGAGGGGCTCTTGCCTGATCAGACGGGTTGCGGCCGGTCATGTCCGTGACCGGGGGCGAGGTGGAGCATGCGCCCGCCAAGCCGTCCTGGAAGTGCGAGTCCTGCGGCCGCCCCTGGCCGTGCGCGCCGGCTCGCGAGCGCCTGACCCGCGAGAACGGCCGCGTCGAACTCGCCGTTCTGATGTGGGACTACATCGAAGAGGCGGCCCGCGACATGCCGCAGTCCCCGGCCTCGGAGTTGTTCGACCGCTTCCTCCGCTGGACCGACTGACACGCCGGACCGACTGACACGCCGGACCGACTGACACGCCGCGGGCCTCAGCCTTCGGCAGGTGTCAGCGCAGGCCGGCCACTGCCGCGTCCGTGCCGCCGCGCCAGATCACTCCGGCCTCCCGGAACCCGCCCGCCAGCAGCGCCTGGACGTGCCACGACGCGGGCGGCGTCCACGCGTCACCGTGCTCGCGGGCCGGGTAGATCCGCTCGCGCTCGACGGCCTTCGGCGCGAGCTGCTCGTCGGCGGCGGCGCGGGCCCACCAGTCGGGCCACGAGGTGGACGCTCCGGACGCGTACCGGGCCTCACGCTGTGCCCGCGCGTGATCGCGCAGCTTGACCGACAGCTCCGGCAGGCCCTCCTCGGGCATGTGGTCGGCGTTCGCGAAGACGCCACCGGGCCGTAGGACCTCGCGGATCTCCGCGTAGAGCGTGCGCAGCCGCTCGGCCGGCAGCCAGTGCAGCGCGGTCGCGGTCAGCACCGCGTCGTAGCCATCGCGCAAGGCATCGTGCGGCAGCTTCGACCGCCACGCCGGGTCGCTCAGGTCGGTGTCCACGATGGTGGCCCGGTCGCGCAGCGACGACTCGGCGATGGTGAGCAGCACCGGGTCCTGGTCGAGCACGGTGATCCGGGCGAGCGGGAAGCGGGCGAGCGCGCGCAGGCTGATCGACCCGGTCCCGCCGGCGAGGTCGAGCAGACGCGGAGCATCGCCGCCGGTGACCGTGCCGGTGTCGGTGCCGGTGCCGGAGGCGTTGCTGACCGTGCCGCCGGTCCCCGCGACGTCGCTGACCGCGGCGACGGCGTCCAGCATGGCCTCGAACCGGTGCTCGCGGTCCGGCAGGAACGCCTCCTGCTGCCGGTCCCAGCTCTCCTGCCAGATCGACGGATTGCTCAAGTAAGCAGTCATGCCCCCTACGGTAGTTACTTCGCGGCCGCGAACGCCATCAGGTCCCGCTGTTCGATCGCGGCGGCCATCAGTTCCGGGAAGACGTCCGGTGTGCACGCGAACGCCGGCACCCCCAGGGCGGCGAGGGCCGCCGCGTTCTCGTGGTCGTAGGAGGGCGCGCCCTCGTCGGAGAGCGCGAGCAGCACCACGACCCGTACGCCCGCGGCCGTCATCTCGGCGACCCGGCGCAGCATCTCCTCCCGCACACCACCCTCGTAGAGGTCGCTGATCAGCACGAGGATGCTGTCGCGCGGCCGGGTGATCAGCTGCTGGGAGTACGCCAGGGCCCGGTTGATGTCCGTCCCGCCGCCCAGCTGGGTGCCGAACAGCACCTCCACCGGGTCGCTGAGCTGCTCGGTCAGGTCCACCACCGCGGTGTCGAAGACGACGAGCGACGTCCGCAGCGAGCGCATCGACGCCAGCACCGCCGCGAACACCCCGGCGAACACCACCGACGACGCCATCGAGCCGGACTGGTCGACGCAGAGCACCACGTCCCGTTGCACCGCGGTGGTCCGCCGCCCGTACCCGATCAAGCGCTCCGGGATCAGCGTGCCGTGGCCGGGCTGGTAGTGCTTGAGGTTGGCGCGGATGGTCCGGTCCCAGTCGATGTCGGCGTGCCGGGGCCGGTGGATCCGGGCCGCCCGGTTGAGCGCGCCGGACACCGCCGACCGGGTGCGCTGGGTGATCCGGCGTTCCAATTGCTCCACGACGGTACGCACGACCTGCCGCGCCGCCTCCTTCGTCGCGTCCGGCATCACCCGGTTCAGCGAGAGCAGCGTGCCGACCAGGTGCACGTCGGGTTCGACAGCGGCGAGCATCTCCGGTTCCAGCAGCAGCCGGGTCAGGTCGAGCCGCTCGATCGCGTCGGCCTGCATGACCTGGACGACGGTGCTCGGGAAGTACTCCCGGATGTCGCCGAGCCAGCGCGCCACCTTCGGCGCCGAGCTGCCCAGGCCGGCCGACCGCTGGCCGGCGGAGCCCGCTTCGGCGCTGTCGTAGAGCGCCGCCATCGCCGCGTCCATGGCGCCGTCCTTGCCGGCGGCGGCCGCGCCGAGCGACTCGTCAGCCGCCCCGCCGAGCACGAGCCGCCACCGCCGCTGCCGCTCCCGCCGAGCGTCAGCGCCCGGCTGCCGGTCGTCGGCGCCGGGCCGCTGATCTTCCGCAGCCGGTAGCCCGATTGAGTCAGCGCCCGTCATCGCATCTCCAGCTCTCGTCCCAGCAGCGCGGACAGGGTGGGCAGCGCCGCAGCCGCCCGCTCCCGATCGATCGCCGGCGCCGTCTCGGCGGCCGCCCCGCTGCCGGTGCCACGCGCCACCCGCTCGCCGATCGCCCGCCGCTCACCGGCGTCGAACCCGCCGAACGTCCGCCGCAGCAACGGCAGCACGTCCTCGAACGACTCCGGCGGGATGTCCGCCAGCCACTCGTCCACCAGCGACAACAGCGCCTCGTCGTGAACCAGCAGCAACCCGCCACCGGCCAGGAAGCCCTCCACCCAGGCGGCGGCGGACGCCGGTGAGCCACCCGCGGTCAGCGGCAGCCGCAGTCGCCGCCGCACCTCGGCCGCGTCCAGCCGCCCGGCGTCGAGCAGCAGCCGGGTGAGCCGCCCGGCCGGCAGACCGTGCAGACCGGGCCGGGCCGCGAGCGCCGCGATCGTGGTGAGCCACAACTCGCGCAACGCGTCGTCGCCGAGCAGCGCGACCGCCTGGTGCACGCCGTCCATGCCGTCCCGCAGCTGCTTCGCGGCCTCGTCGGAGAGCGAGCCGGCGGCCGCCGGCAGTCCGGCGCAGATGCGTCCGAGCAGTCCGGCGGTGACGGCCGACAGATGGGAGACATCGGTACGGCGGACGTCGGAGTACCGGGAAGTGCGGGCCAACGCCGGCAGCGCCGCCATCAGATGGTGCACGTCGGCGTCGAGCGCGGCCCGGGTGTCCAGAGCGGCGAGCACCCGTGGGTACGCGTCGCCGAGATCCGCCAGCAGGCAGATCTCCACAAGTCCGGTCACCTCGGCGAGCGTGGTGGCGGCATCGGCCCGCCGGGTGACCCGTGCGGTAGCGGCCGAGGCGACGGTGGTGCCCCACATGCTCCCCTCGACGAGCCGCACCGCGAACTCGGGCTGCCAGCAGATCCGCCACTCCTCCCGGAACGTGCCGGTGCCCCGCCGGTTCGGCGTGCGCTCACCCCACGGGAGGTCCAGGGTCCGCAGCCGGTGCAGCAGCCGGCTGCGTCGCAGGTCGATCTCGCGCCGCAGGTCCAGGTCGAGGGCGCGCTCGGCAGGCTCGGGCCGGAGGCGCACCGATCTCTGCTCGGCGGCCAGGTCGCGGGCGAGCGGGACGGCCGGCATCTCGTCGGGAACCGTGCCGAGCCGTTCCCCGACGACCAGGCGACGGGCGATCAGCTCGGTGCGCAACGGCTCGCCGTCGCACATCACCGCCTCGGCCGCCTCGGTGACCTCGGCCAGACCGGCGAGCGGTCGCCCGCGCAGGGTGGCCAGCGCCTCGGCGAGCCGGGTCGCCTCGATGACGTGCGCCGACGACGTCGGAACCCCCTCGGCACGCAGCACTCCGGCGGCGTCGACGAGCCAGCGCGGCACCACGTCGGAGGCATTGGCGAACAGGTGGTGGTACCAGCCGGGCGAGCGCACCCCGGCGCCGTAACCGGACCAGGAGGCCAGCCGCCCGTACGTCCACGGCACCCAGGTGACCGCCACCTTCGCCTTGCGCCGGCCTTTGAGCAGCGCGGTGTCGTCCTTCACCGGGACCTTGCGGGCGAGCGCCGGCACATGCCACGCGCCGCACACCACGGCGATGTCGTCGTGCCGCCGTCGCTCCGCCCGCAGCACCGACCGCATATGGGCCTCCCGGACCAGATCCGAAGGATCTTCCTCGGCGCTGTCCCGGATCGCGGTCATCGCCTCCTCGATCGCCTCGAAGACCGGCACTCCGCGGTGCTCCACCACGTCCTCCCACCAGCGTTCCGGATCGTCGTAACCGGCGGCGGCCGCCAGCTCACCGATCGGATCGACCGGCCGCCGGACACGCTTTTCACGATCAAGTTCCGATGTGTACGCGTACGGGAGGTCGAAGAAGCGCACCGGAACGCCGTGCCGCACCGCCCATCGGATCGCCTGCCACTCCGGTGAGAAGACCGCGAACGGCCAGAACGCGGCCTTGGCGGGGTCGTCCACCGAGTACCCCAGGAGCGCCACCGGTGGCCGCAGACCGTCGTCCGCCGCCCAGCGCACCAGGTCGTCGGCTTCCGGCGGCCCCTCGATCAGCACCACGTCCGGCCGTTGCCGATCCAGCTCGCGCACCACGGCGCGGGCCGAACCGGGGCCGTGGTGGCGGATGCCGTAGAGCCGTTCAGGCATCGCTGGCGGCCCGGTAGAAGTCGCGCCAGCCGGTGCGCTCACGGACCACGGTCTCCAGGTACTCCCGCCAGACCACGCCGTCCGAGGCAGGGTCCTTGACCACCGCGCCGACGATGCCGGACGCGATGTCGGCCGGGTGCAGCGTGCCGTCGCCGAAGTGGGCGGCGAGCGCCATCCCGTTCGTGATCACCGAGATCGCCTCCGCTGTGGAGAGCGTGCCGGTCGGCGATTTCAGCTTGGTACGCCCGTCCTCGGTCGTCCCGCTGCGCAACTCACGGAAGATCGTGACGACCCGGCGGATCTCCTCCAGCGCCTCGGGGACATCGGGCAGCTCGAGCGAACGGCCCAGCTGCGCGACCCGCCGCGCGACGATCTCCACCTCGTCGTCGGCGCTGGCCGGCATCGGCAGCACGACGGTGTTGAACCGCCGCCGCAGCGCGCTGGAGAGCTCGTTGACGCCCCGGTCCCGGTCGTTCGCCGTGGCGATCAGGTTGAACCCGCGCTGCGCCTGGACCTCGGTGTTCAGTTCCGGCACCGGCAGCGTCTTCTCGGACAGGATGGTGATCAGCGCGTCCTGCACGTCGGACGGGACCCGGGTGAGCTCCTCCAGCCGGGCGATCGCGCCGCTCCGCATGGCCCGCATGATCGGGCTCGGCACCAGCGCCGCGTCGGTGGGGCCGTCGGCGAGCAGGCGGGCGTAGTTCCACCCGTACCGGATGGACTCCTCGGCAGTGCCGGCGGTGCCCTGCACCAGCAGCGTGGAATCGCCGGAGATCGCCGCCGCCAGGTGCTCGGAGACCCAGGTCTTCGCGGTCCCCGGCACGCCGAGCAGCAGCAGCGCCCGGTCGGTGGCGAGGGTCGCGACGGCCACCTCGATCAGGCGGCGCGGCCCCACGTACTTCGGGGTGATCTTGGCACCGTCCCCGAGCAGATAGGTGACCACGGCGTGCGGGGAGAGCCGCCAGCCGGGCGGCCGGTGCCGCTCGTCCGCGTCGGCGAGCAGGGCCAGCTCCTCGGCGTACTGGTCCTCGGCGTGCGGGCGCAGTGCGGTCACTGAACTTTTTTCAACGTGTCGAGGGGCCGTAGGTGCCGGCGCAGGACGACGGCCCGGCTGCTCCGGCCCGATGTCAGGTTGAAAATGGTTCACTGGAGCTCCTGAAGCATCTCGTTGCGGAAAGTGAGGGTGCGGGCCAGGTCGGCGACCGGCCGCACCCGCGACGGGTCGAGGGACTGGTCCAGCTCGGTGGCGAGGCGCCCGGCGAGATCCGCGTACCCCGGTGGCATCGCGAGCGCCGCGGTCCGGCACAGCTCGCCGAGCTGCCAGGTGTGCCGATCGGTACGCGCCCGTGCCGCGACCGTCTCCAGAACGACGACCGCCAGACGGTCCGGCCACGGTCCCGGATGCAGCGTGAGCAGCCGGTGCGCGGAGCCGTCCTCGGTGCGCAGCGCCTCGGCGGCGAGCCGGGCCAGATGGTCCGGTGGCAGCACCAGATGCAGGTCCCAGCGCACCGATTCGCGCAGCGCGCCGGCCGCCGCGGCGAGCAGCGCGGACGCCCAGGCGGGATCGTGCTGGAGGATCGCGGCTTTCGCCCAGCCGTGCAGCAGGGGAGTGGCCCAGTCGTGCCCGCGGGCCACCCGCACCCACTCGTCCGGGTCGAGCCCGGTCCAGGTGGCCAGCGGCGTGCCGGCCACGACCTCTTCCAGCAGCCACGCCCCGGCGCCGACGCCCCGGACCTGGGCCGCGCTCACCCCGTCGCGGCCCAGCGCCTGGTCCAGCTCGGCGGGCGGCTCGACGAACAGCCGCCGGCCGTCGAAGCGGACCGCCGCATGCGCCCGCTCGGCCATCCGCCGCCCGAGCGCCGCGCCGGGCAGGACCCGGAGCAGGTCGAGGGCAGCCTCCCGAACCTCTTTGCGCCGGTCGTCCAGCGCCCGCTCCAGCAACGGCTCGTCCCGCAGCGACAGCCCGGTGCCGAAGGCGCCCAGGAACCGGGCGCGGTCCTCCGGCGACTCCCGCGCCCAGGTGCTCTCGACCAGCTCCCGCGCCCGATCCGGGTCGGCCCGGCGCAGCGCCACCAGCAGCCCTAGCCGCACGCTGCCGGAACCGGTCTCCCAGACGCCCTGGTCCGAGTCGGCGCGCCCGCCGCTGCCTCCGGGCCGGCCCGGCCAGGCGCCGAGCGCGGACAGGTCGGCGCGGCTCGGGATCACCTCGTCCAGCAGCCAGCGCCACTCGGTGCGCTGCCCGGCCAGCCACGCGCCGCGCGCCCCCGCGACCTGAGCGAGCGCCGGCCGGACCGTCGTGTCGCGCCGCCCGGCGTCGAGCAGCGCGGGCAGCAGCGCCGGCCGCACGAACCCGCCCCGCGCCGCCGCCGCGGCCAGCCACTGAGCCAGCAACTCCTGCTGCAGATGGCCGCCACCGGGCGCGCCACCGGCGAGAACGCGCTCCAGCCGCGCCGAAGCAGCCGGCGGCAACGGCGACGCGACCTCCGCGGGAGCCGCCGGCGCCGGCGCACGACCGGCCTCCGGCTCGACGCCCGCCCGCCGGCAGACCAACGCGACAGCCACCGCCTCAAGCAGCGCCGCCGCCCCGGTGGCGACGCTCGGCGAACCCGGTGGCCCGGTCGTGACGCTCGGCGAACCCGGTGGCCCGGTCGTGACGCTCGGCGAACCTGGTGGCCCGGTCGTGACGCTCGGCGAACCCGGTGGCCCGATCGCTACGCTCGGCGAACCCGCCGCGACCGCGCCGACCGCCCACGGGCGCCGGGCCGTCCCGACCAGCGCCGCCGCCAGCAGCTCGGCCGGCAGCTCCGGCTCCCGCCGCGCGCCCGGCTCGGGCACCGGCGACGCGGCCGGCACGAACTCGCCGCCGACCCAGGCGGCGAGCGGCCGCAAACCCGCCGGCGACCACTCCGCCGCGACCGTCGCGGGGTGGCCGCCCGCCGCCGCGAGCAGCCACCACGGCTCACGGTGCCCCGGCGCGAGCGGCAGGGCCGAGCCCTCCTCGTCGACCAGGTGACCGTCACCGGGCCGGACGCCGGCGAGAAGCATCGGTCCGTCGTACCGGAAAGGCTCTGCGGCCAGGAGCGCCGCCCAGCTGGAGAGAGCCGCCCGGATGGACCCCGCGCCCTGCGGCGAGGCGAACGGCTCGGCCGCCGAGAGACGCTCGGCGACGAGCGCGCGCAGCGGGGCCGAGCCGGGGTAGAAACAGAGGTCGCCGCGGAACTCGGTGCCGGGGACCAGGTCGGCGGGGAGTGGCTGACCGGCCGCGGCGAACGCCAGGACCAGCGCGAACCGGTCGGTGCCCGTGCCGTGCAGCCAGGTGCGGCGGGTGGTGAGCGCGCCGTCGTCGACCTCGACCCGGCCGAGGACCTGCCAGCGGTCGGTGGTGCGCGGACCGGCCAGAACCTCCTCGGTCGCGGTGGGGAAGCCGATCCGGGAGCGGACCGTCGCGGCCAGCGCCGGATCGAGCTCGCCGAGCCGGGCGTGGCCGTCGGCGAGCAGCCGCAGAAGGCCCAGCTCACCGAGCACCCGATCGGCCCAGTGCGGCCCGGCGCCGGCGGCTCCGGCGAGACGGCGCAGCATGCCGGCCGCGCCCGGCGCCTGGGCGTCGACCAGGCGGGCCGCCATCGACTCGGCCGCCTGCCGGCCGGACCGCGCGAAGCCGGCCAGGCCCTGCTCGACCTGGTCGTCGAGCCAGCGGCGCAGCTCCGCCATGCCGCCGGCCACCCGCTCGGCACGCTCCGCTGCCCGCCGAGCCGCCGCGACCGGGTCGGGGGTGGTGCTCACTTTCGGACGGGAGCGCGCGGCCTGCCACTTGCCGGCGAACTCCGGCGCCTCCCCCTCGGCGACGCCGGACTCGGCCCAGCGCAGCAGCAGCGCCAGCGCGTGCTTGCACGGGATCTTGCGACTCGGGCAGGAGCACCGGAAGGCCGGACCGGACAGATCGACGGCCACCTCGTAGCCCCGGCAGAGACCCCACAGGATGTCGCCGAGCCGGCCGGACGCGGTGAACCGGCCGGTGACGCCGCGGGCGTTCCGCAGCGAACCGGGGTCGGGTGCGAGAGCCTCGACCTGGGCGGTTGACCAACGTTCGACTTCCACGATGAGACCCTAGGCCGGGGGTACGACGTTTTCCCGGCCGGAGGAGCAGGCATGCGGGTGATTGTTTTCGGGGCGACCGGGATGGTGGGTCAGGGCGTCCTGCGGGAGTCGCTGCTCGCGCCGGACGTGACAGGGGTGCTGGCGGTGACGCGCACGCCCACCGGCGTGAGCCACCCGAAACTGTCCGAGGTGACGCTCGCCGATTTCGCTGATCTGTCCCCGATCGCCGGGCAACTGTCCGGGTACGACGCCTGCTTCTACTGTCTCGGCGTGTCGTCGCTGGGCATGGACGAGGCCTCGTACACGCGGATCTCCTACGACTATCCGGTGGCCGCCGCCCGTACCCTCGCGGGGTTGAATCCGCAGTTGACCTTCATCTACGTCTCCGGCAGCGGCACCGACCCGAGCAGCCGGATCATGTGGTCGCGGGTCAAGGGCCGCACCGAGAACGAGATCATGAGCATCTTCCCGAACGGCTACGCGTTCCGTCCCGGTTTCATCCAGCCCACACACGGCGCCCGCTCGAAGACCGGCTGGTACAACACGGCGTATGCCCTGACCGCCCCGCTCGTGCCGGTGCTGCGCCGCGTCGCGCCCGGCCACATCACCACCACGGACGCGATCGGCCGGGCGATGCTGCGGGCTGCCCGGACCGGTTTCCCGCGCCGCGTCGTGACGACCGCGGACATGCGCTGAGGCCCGCGGACATGCACTGAGGCCCGCGGACATGCGCTGAGGCCCGCGGCCGTCAGGCGGTGTGGCCGGCCGGGACGGTCTCGTCGTCGCGGGGCGGCGGCGGGGGAGTGCCGTCACCGAACGGCCGGCCGCCCAGCGACTCCCGCCCGTGCGGCTCCCGCCAGTTGCCGAGATCCGGCCCGGCCGGCACGATCCCGGTCGGATTGATGTCGCGGTGCACCTCGTAGTAGTGCTGCTTGATGTGTACGAAGTCGATCGTGTCCCCGAAGCCCGGCGTCTGGAACAGGTCACGTGCGTAAGCCCAGAGCACCGGCATCTCGGCCAGCTTCGACCGGTTGCACTTGAAGTGCCCGTGGTAGACCGCGTCGAACCGGGCCAGCGTCGTGAACAGCCGGACGTCCGCCTCGGTGATCGTGTCTCCGACCAGGTACCGCTGCCGCGCGAGCCGTTCCGACAACCAGTCCAGCCGGTCGAAGAGCCGCCGGTAGGCCTTCTCGTAGGCTTCCTGCGACCCGGCGAATCCGGCCCGGTAGACGCCGTTGTTGACGTCGGCGAACACCACCTCGTTGACCTCGTCGATCTCCGCTCGCAGCGCCGCCGGATACAGTTCCGGAGCGCCCGGCCGGTGATACGCCGACCACTCCAGCGACAGATCGATGGTGATCTGCGGGAAGTCGTTCGTCACCACCTTCCCGGTCGGCACGTCCACGATCGCCGGAACCGTGATCCCCTTGTCGTAGTCCGGGTACCGCGCCAGGAACGCCTCCCGCAGCCGCTCGATGCCGAGCACCGGATCCCGCCCGCCCGGATCGAGGTCGAACGTCCAGCTCCGCTCGTCGTGCGTAGGCCCGGCGACGCCCATCGACAGCGCGTCCTCGAGCCCGAGCAGCCGCCGCACGATGATCGCCCGATTCGCCCACGGACACGCCCGGCTCACCACCAGCCGGTACCGTCCCGGCTCGACCGGAAATCCGTCGCGGGCGTCCGCGGTGATCCGGGTGGCGATGTAGCGCTGATCGCGGGTGAACTCCCCCGCCGGATTCACATAGGCCATCCCTCATCCATACCCCGAAACCCTTCAGCGGTACGTCCAACGCAGCGCACCGTGGCGACCCCCGGGGGCCGTGAGCTGACCTCGGGCCCGCGGGGGTGTGCTTCGAAGCGATCGTCACCCGGGGTGCCCGCGTCAGGGGTGAACCCTGCACTGACCGGAAACGCGCGGACGTCCAAGGCCCCGCAGAATGCCGCAAAGCAGCAGTGCTCCACGGTCGTTGTCACAGACCGTGACGCCGCGTGTGGCTCAGCGGGCGTATGCGGCGACTAGAACGCCAGCGTGTTTTCATGCCGCGCGAGGCGTTCCGCGGGTGGGTGACGAGGTGGGTGGGTGACGAGGTGGCGGGGGTGACGAGGTGGGGGGTGACGAGGTGGGTGGGCCGGCGAGGCTGGGTGGGCGAGGCATCCCCCCGTGTGCGACGCCTCGCCCGGCTCCAGGGGCGACAGAAGCCCGGCGCACGTTCACAATCGCAGCGCCGCTTCCATCGAAGCGCACGGCGGCCACGTCCTGCGGGACACCGTGTCCGGCATGGGCCTTCGGTGCGCACGCTCGTCTTTATAGCATGTCCGGGAGAGCGCTTTCCGGACTCTGGAAGCGTTCCCGGACAAACCGCCGAGACGACGCGGATGAATGACTCGTGTGGGTTACCGGGCACTCCGGGCATATAGCTCTGTCAGAGCGGCCGCGCACGCCGGCGCCGGGCCCGGGGCGCCTGCGCCGTCGAGGGTTTCGAGGCGGCCGCCTCATCGTCGTCCGCTGAGCGGAGCCGGCACCGCCCCCGGAAGCCGGCTCCGCTCAGCGAGCGACGCAACGCCGGAACGCCGAAACGACGGAACGCCGGAACGCCGCAACGCCGAAACGGCGGAACGACGCAACGCCGGAACGCCGGAACGCCGCGATTACTGCAGGAAACCCGCGAACGGCGAGAGCAGCAGCTTGCCGAGCCCGGCAGCCGTGTCGTCCAGGCGGCGGCGGTGCTTGTCCAGCGCGATCATGTCGTGCCGGATCGACCAGATCTTCTGAGCGTTGCGCCAGGCGACATTGCGGGTGTACTCCACCATCTCGCCCTGCCACCAGTCGTCCAGATCGCCGTTCATCGTGTCGATGAGCAGCTGCCAGCGATCGAGGTAACCGCGGCGCAGGCCCGGGATCTCCTCGTTGAAGATGTCGTTGACCTGCAGGTAGTCGTAGTGCTGGTCGCTGCCGTCGATCGGGTCGGTGCCCAGGTGGTCGAACGTGGTGACCAGCGCGAACGGCAGGTCGAAGTTGATGTGCGCGTTGACCCCGGCGACGGCGGAGGGCAGCGGGCGGGCGTCCGGGCCGGGAACGCGGCCGAACAGTCCGGCCCACACGCCGGGGCACGCGGGGCTCCCGTCGGTCCAGTAACGCAGCGCGTCGAAGTAGCGCGCCGCGAACTCCACGTCCAGCCGGGACAGGAACGCCGGGTCCTTGAACTTACCGGCGTAGAGGCGCTCCAGCACGTTCTCGGTGATCGTCAGGTAGAGCTGGTTGAAGTCCGCGAGCGGGTTGCTGTTCAGCAGTGGCGGCACCTGACAGAGCACGTCCTGCAGTTTCGTCAGCTGGTCGACGACGCCTGGCACGTCGTCGGGGTGACCCTTCAGCAGTGCGGACATCTCCTGCTGGACGGGGCCCCAGATGGCTTGGGTCATTTCGGATCCTCCACGGGTGAAACAGAACTGCGGAGGGCCCCCAGCACCACCCGACGGCACCGGCCGCCGGGTGGTGCTCCCCCGTGCCGCCCAGCTTTCCACCGGGCCGGAAGCGGGGGATCGGTAAAACGACGTATTCTGCGTACGTATGTCACGGAAAGATAACGAACGCCTGGTCAGGCTGCTGTTAGATAGACGCGACTTGCCTGCACGCGGCTACGTACCTGCAGCTTGTCGAAGATGTGTCCGAGGTGAACCCCGACGGTGCGCTCGCTGATGAAGAGGCGCTCGCCGATCTCCCGGTTGGTGAGGCCCTCGGCCACCGCGGCGAGCACCTCACGCTCCCGCCCGGTCAGCGTCGCGAGCTCGTCGACCGGCTGGTCGGGGAGGGCCATCGGCACGGTCGGCATGTCGTCGGCGAGGGTCACCCGGAACCGGTGGGCGATCCCGACGATCTCGGCGGCGAACGGGCGGGCGCCCATCGCGGTCGCCGTGGCGTACGCCTCCCGGAGCCCGGAGATGGCGGCGGCGCGACGAACCTTGCGCTGCAGGGAGGCCTCGGCGTGCCGCAGCCGGGCATAGGCAGCGGGGTACGGCTGCTGACGCCGATCCCAGATGGCCGCCGCCCGGGCCCACGGCGCGGGATCGTGCCGGCCCTCGATCCGGCTCAGCTCCGCGGCGCAGAGGTCCAGGTAGGCGTCGATGATCGCGCGAGCCGCCGGTCCGGCGGTGCCCGCGTTGGAGGCCATCCGGTCGCGCACCATCAGCAGGCGGCGGACCGCGCCCTGGTCGACGGGCTTGCCGGCGGCGTGCGCCTCGGCCTCGGCCCGCAGACCGTGCCAGACCAGGACGCCGAGCAGCACCAGGTCGTCGGAGCGGGTCTCGGTGATGCCACGCTGCACCGCGGTCCGGGCGTCGGCGTGCTCGCCGAGCCACATCGCCAGGCCGGCGCGGAGCGTCAGCATCGGCAGCACGTGCCGCGCGCCGCCGCCGGCCAGCAGGATGGCGGCCGCGTCCAGGTCACGGCCCGCGTCGTCCAGGTCGCCGTAGCCGACCAGGAGCCGGCAGCGGGCGAGCAGCAGCTCCACCGCCTCGGCGCCGGAGGGCCGGTGCCGCATGGCGGCGTCCAGAACCGCGTCCGCCTCGCTCCACTGACCGATCCGGAACAGGCCGTTCGCGGCGATCGCGAGCAGCCGGCACTGGTGGGTGCGGCCGCCGCCGAGCGTGGAGAGCCGCTCGGCGCCGCGGCGGGCCACCAGCACGCCCTCCTCGATGCTGTTCAGCGGGCCGGTCAGCAGCTCGGCCAGGTGCAGGTAGGCCACGCCCAGGTCGTCCGGGTGGCCGGAGCGCTCGGCGATCTCCACGGCGTGCCGGATCACCGCGAGGCCGGCGTCCGGGTCCTCCCGGAACGCGGCGCTGAAGCCGAGCGCCGCACTGGCCCGGACCAGGTCGGCGGTGGTGCCGTTGACAGCGGCGAGCTCCAGGGCCTCGCGGGCCCGCTCGTGGGCGTCCGCGTACCGGGTGAGCTGGACCAGCAGCTCGGCGAGGAACGCGGCGGCCGAGGCGCGCAGCTGCGGGGTGCAGTCCGGGGCGCCGAGGGCCAGCTCGTACTCACTCTCGGCGGGTGCGAAGCGGCCCGCGGCGGCCAGGTACCGGGCCCGCCGCAGATGCAGTTCGCCCAGGCCGGGGGCGTCCTTGCGGCCGGACAGCTCCTCCAGCCGGGAGAGCGCGAGCAGGTGCTCGCCGCACTGGTGGGCGGACTCCGCGGCGTTGCCGAGCAGCTCGGTGCGCTCGGCGTCGTCCTCGGTGACCAGCTGCAGCGCGATGCTCCAGTACCGATGTGCCTCGGTGAAGCCGTAGAG
The DNA here is from genome assembly GCF_040639325.1 of Actinoplanes sp. NPDC023936. Lineage (NCBI taxonomy): Bacteria > Bacillati > Actinomycetota > Actinomycetes > Micromonosporales > Micromonosporaceae > Actinoplanes > Actinoplanes sp. NPDC023936. The sequence continues at coordinate 28,631 of NZ_JBEZZR010000004.1, forward strand.
AGCCTCCGCGGAACGCGCGGCGGCGACCACCGGAGGAAGAGCCCTTTCCGGTACGCCGGCACGCTGCCAGTGGTGTGCCAGACGCGCGTGGTCGGGCTCGCCGGTCTCCGCCTCCAGCGCCTCGGCGTACCGCCGGTGCAGGGCGGTGGCCTCGGCCGGCAGCACCTCCTGCTCCAGGACCTCGGCGACCAGCCGGTGCCGCAGGCGGTAGCCGTCGCCGTCGCTGGAGACGAAACGGTGCGCGACGGCGGCCCGCATCGCCTCGAGCAGCTGGTCCTCGGGCAGCGGGACGACCCGTGCCAGCACCGCGTGGTCGACCGGCTCGACGCCCGCCGCCATCGCGTGCACCACCTGGTGCGCGTGCGCCGGCAGCTCGTCCACCCTGGTCAGGAAGATCTCGCGGAGGGTGTCGGAGAGCTCGACCCGGCCGTCGCGCAGGTCCCGGGCGAGCTCCTCGGCGATGAACGGGTTGCCGCCGCTGCGCTTGTAGACCCGGTCGGCGTCCTCGGTCGCCACGGCGTCGCCGGCGATCGCGGTGACCAGCTCACGGGTCTGGTCCTGGTCGAGCGGCGACAGATCGACGACACGCACCGAGCGCAGGCGGCGTAGCTCGGCCAGGACCCGGCGCAGCGGGTGGGTGCCGTGCAGCGCCTCGGCCCGGATCGCGGCGAGCACCGAGATCCGCACGTCACCGAGGCCGGCGAGCAGGTAGAGCAGCAGCTGACGGGTGGACCGGTCGGCCCACTGCAGATCGTCGAGGACGAGCAGCAGTTGCTGGTCGCCGGCGATCACCCGGAGGTCGTGCGAGACCCGCTCGAGCAGGGCGCCGGCGTCGCCCGCGGCGGTGGCGGTGATCGGCGTGCCGCCGTCGTGCCGGCGCAGCGCCTGCAGCACCGGGTGCAGCGGCGAGGCGTCGCCGATGTCCAGACAGGTCCCGGAGAGCACGGCGAAGCCCGTCCCGCGCAAGGCGTCGGCGGTCTCGCGGAGCAGGCGGCTCTTGCCGACACCACTCTCACCGGTCACGAACACCGCAGCGGTGCCGCCGGTGCCGACGTTGCGCAGGTCGGACTGAATCTCGGCCAGCGTGCCGGTGCGTCCGACAAGCGGCCCGTCGTCCTCCTGGCCCTCCATGACCGGCAGCCTAATGCGAATCGGCCTATCACGTTGTCGTCGGTTCGGCCTGTTCTCCGTCACAAAAATGACGAGGGCCGATGCTGTCAGAGATACGTCGTTCTGCGGATCCGCGTCTTCGCCGAGGCTGGCACCGTACTCCCGGTCAACGCAGTGACCTGGGGGAGCGTGAGACGCATGACCACCATCACCATGGCCGAACAGGAGCGGCGCCAAGACGTCACCGTGCTGTTCATCGACATCGTGGGCTACACCACGCTTGTCGACCGGCTGGATTGCGCGGACGTTCGAGCGCTGCAGCGGGACTACTTCTCGGCAGTGTCCGGAGTGGTCCGCGCGTGCGGCGGCATCGTCGAGAAGTACGTCGGTGACGCGGTGATGGCGGTCTTCGGCGCGGGGGAGGCCGGATTCGGCCCGGAGGCGGCCGCTTCGGCGGTCCGGGCGGGCCTGTCGGTCCAGGAGACGTTGAGGGGGCGTCTCCTGGCCGGCAGGTTCCCGGTCCGCACGCGGGTGGGCCTGGCCACCGGCGAGGTGATCCTGGACCCGCTCGCCGCGTTCGACGGCGGCTACGCGATGATCAGCGGCAGTGTGGTGACGACGGCGGCACGGCTGCAGTCGTACGCGCCGCACGACACCGTGGTGGTCTGCAGCGCCACACGCGAGGTGACCGAGTCGCTCATCGCGTACCAGGAGTTGCCGCCCGTCTCGGTGCCCGGCAAGCCGTACCCGCTGGATCTTTTCCGGGCGCTGCAGCCGCAGGCTGCGCGGCTGGTCGCGGTGGCCTAGGATGGTTTCGGTGCTTTTATCCCGATTTAGGCCACGGTGTGGTTGAGACCTGCCTCGCCTGGGACAGAAGTGTCACAGGCGCCGGGTAGGCTCGCGCCGTCTTGACCACCCATGGCCGATCGGGAGTACTGCCTCGTGACCGCACAGCCAGAGACCTTGTACGGGGCTGACGACCTCACGCACCTCGAAGGGCTGGATGCTGTCCGCAAACGCCCGGGTATGTACATCGGGTCCACGGACAGCCGGGGCATCAACCACCTCGCGAACGAGATCATCGACAACTGCACCGACGAGGGTGTGGCGGGATTCGCCACCAAGGTCGCGGTGACCCTGCACTCGGACGGGTCGGTCCAGGTCGACGACGACGGCCGTGGCATCCCCACCGACGTGCACGCCAAGTCCGGCCTCTCCGGCGTCGAGCTGGTGCTGACCCGGCTGCACGCCGGTGGCAAGTTCGGCGGCTCGGGCTACAAGACCTCCGGCGGCCTGCACGGCGTCGGCGCCTCCGCGGTCAACGCGCTGGCCCTGCGCTTCGACGTCACGGTCAAGCGGGACGGCAAGGTCCACGAGATCTCGTTCCAGCGCGGCGTGCCCGGCTCCTTCGACGGCCCCGGCCCGGAGGCCTCCTTCACCCGCGAGGCCGGCCTGCGCATCGTCCGCAAGATGAAGCGTGGCGAGCCCTCCGGCACCAGCATCCGGTACTGGTACGACGCGCGCTACTTCGAGACCGGCGCCCGGCTCGACGTCGACGCGGTCCGCACCAAGCTGCGCAACACCGCGTTCCTGGTCCCCGGCGTGCAGTACACGCTCTTCGACGCGACCGCCGAGGAACCGGCCACCGAGACCTTCCATTACCCCAACGGGCTCACCGACATGGTCGAGTTCCTGACCCCACCGGGTGACAAGCCGGTCTCCGGGATCCTCATGGTCACCGGCGAGGGCACCTACAAGGAGAACGCCGCCGACGCCAACGGCGTCATGCAGTCGAACGTGGTGCGCCACGCCCAGGTCGAGGTCGCCTTCCGCTGGGGCACGGGTTATGAGCGCTCCGTCGAGTGCTTCACCAACACGATCCGCAACGTGCACGGCGGCACCCACCGCAAGGGCTTCGAGCGGGCTCTCGTGCGGTCGCTCACCGACGCCATCCGCAACACCCGCGGCCTGCTCAAGCCCAAGGAGGAGCCGCCCGTCCTGGACGACCTGCTGGAGGGGATGACCGCTGTCATCCACGTGCGGGTCCCGGAGCCGCAGTTCACCTCGCAGACCAAGGACGAGCTCTCCACGGCCGGTGTCACCCGGGTCATGCAGGGGCTCGTCGAGGCGTACGTGAAAGAGTGGATCGAGAACCGGAAGACCAAGGCCGAGGCGCGCACGGTCCTGCAGAAAGTGGTGGACGCCGCCCGCGTCCGCCTCACCCAGAAACAGCAGAAGGACGCCGCCCGCCGCAAGACCGCCCTGGAAGGCGCGTCGATGCCGGCCAAGCTGGTCGACTGCCGCGCCATCGGCATCGACCGCTCGGAGCTCTTCATCGTCGAGGGTGACTCGGCGCTCGGTACCGCCCGGATGGCCCGCAGCTCGGAATACCAGGCGCTGCTGCCGATCCGCGGCAAGATCCTCAACGTGCAGAAAGCGAGCCTGCAGCAGGTGCTCGACAACGCCGAGTGCTCGGCGATCGTGCAGGTCCTCGGCGCCGGCTCCGGGCGCACGTTCGAGATCGGCGCGATGCGGTACGGCCGGGTCATGATCATGGCGGACGCGGATGTCGACGGCTCGCACATCCGGACCCTGCTGATCACGCTCTTCGCGAAGTACATGCGGCCGGTCATCGAGCACGGCCGGCTCTTCGCCGCGATGCCGCCGCTGCACAAGGTGGTCACCAAGGGCCGCAACGGCGAGACGCTCTACACCTACACCCAGCAGGAGATGGAGAGCACCGTCAGCCGGATCGAGCGAGCCGGCCGCCAGGTGCAGAAACCGGTTCCGCGGTTCAAGGGCCTCGGCGAGATGGACGCCGACGAGCTCTGGGAGACCACGATGAACCCGGCCGCCCGCACCGTCCGGCGGATCACCATCGAGGACGCCGAGCGCGCCGAGGCCACCCTCGAACTGCTCATGGGTGAGCGTGTCGAACCCCGTAAGAACTGGTTGATCGAGGCCGCCGGCCGGATCGACCAAGAGACGATCGACGCCTGAGAGGTCATTGATGGCACGCCGTAAATCCGAGAACCGTGTCGACCTGTCCGCGTTCGACCAGCCAGGCGCCCGGGTCATCGACAACCCGCTCACCACCGAGGTCGAGGACTCCTACCTGGAGTACGCGTACTCGGTGATCCACTCACGGGCGCTGCCCGACGCGCGGGACGGGCTCAAGCCCGTGCACCGGCGGATCCTCTGGTCGATGTCCGAGCAGAACCACCGTCCCGACCGGCCCTACGTCAAGTCCGCCCGGGTGGTCGGCGACGTGATGGGTAAGTACCACCCGCACGGCGACGTGGCGATCTACGACGCCCTGGTCCGGCTCGCCCAGGACTTCTCCCTCAACACGCCGCTCATCGACGGCCACGGCAACTTCGGCTCGCCCGACGACGGGCCGGCCGCCGCGCGGTACACCGAAGCGCGCATGTCGCCCGAGGCGATGCTCCTGGTCGGCGAGCTCGGCGAGGGCACCGTCGACTTCAAGCCCACCTACGACGGCTCCGAGCAGGAGCCCAAGGTGCTGCCGGCGGCCTTCCCGAACCTGCTGGTCAACGGCACGTCCGGGATCGCGGTCGGGATGGCGACCAACATGATCCCGCACAATCTGGGCGAGGTGGTGGCCGCCGCCCGGCACCTGATCACCAACCCGGAGGCCGATCTCGACGAGATCATGCGCTTCGTGCCCGGTCCCGACCTGCCCACCGGCGGGCAGCTGCTCGGCCTCGACGAGGTGCGCCGGGCGTACGAGACCGGCCGTGGCGTGGTGCGCATCCGGGCCCGCGCGCAGACCGGCCTGCTCGAAGGCGGCCGCGGCCGCCAGGCGATCACGGTGACCGAGCTGCCCTACGGCGTCGGCGCCGAGAAGATCATCGAGGCGATCACCGACGAGGTGAAGGGCAAGCTGATCACCTCCGGCCCGCGCCGCGGCCAGCGGCAGGCGGCTCGCCTGGTGGGGATCTCCGACGTCAAGGACCTCACCGACCGCGAGCACGGCACCCGCCTGGTCATCGAGTGCAAGATCGGCGTCAACCCGCAGGCGCTGCTCGCCGACCTCTACCGGCTCACCCCGCTGGAGAGCTCGTTCGGCATCAACAACCTGGTGCTCGTCGACGGCCAGCCGCGGACACTCGGGCTGAAGGCGCTGCTCGAGGTGTTCGTCCAGCACCGCTACGACGTGGTGACCCGGCGGACCACGTTCCGGCGGACCAAGCGCGAGGACCGCCTGCACCTGGTCGACGGCCTGCTGATCGCCCTGATCGACATCGACCGGGTGGTCGCGCTGATCCGGGCCAGCGACGACGCGGCCGCCGCCAAGGCCGGCCTGATGAGCGAGTTCGGGCTCTCCGAGATCCAGGCGACGTACATTCTGGACACCCCGCTGCGGCGGCTCACCCGGTTCGACCGGATCGAGCTGGAGACCGAGCAGGAGCGGCTGCGCAGCGAGATCGCCGAGCTCACCCGGATCCTCGACAACTCCGACGTCCTCAAGCAGGTCGTCTCCGACGAGCTCGCCGAGGTGGCGACCGAGTTCGGCCGCCCGCGGCACACCACGCTGATCGACGGTGACCTCAAGGAGGTGCTCGCCGCGTCGGTGCCGGCCGGCCCGCTCGAGGTCGCCGACGACCCCTGCCAGGTGATCCTCTCCGCGACCGGGCTGATCGCCCGGACCGCGGCGGAGAGCGAGGAGAGCACCGAGGCGCGCAAGCGCAGCGGCCGGGTCAAACACGATGCGGTACGAGCGGTGATCCACTCCACGGCCCGCGGGCGGATCCTGCTGATCACCAACCGGGGACGCGCGTTCAAGACCGACGTGCTGACCCTCCCCGTGCTGCCCGAACAGTCCGGGACCGTGTCGCTGCGCGGCGGGATGTCCGCGTCCGAGTTGGTGCCGCTGCACAAGGGCGAGAAGGTCGTCGGCATGGCGCCGCTGGCCGCCGGGGACTCGCCGGGCCTCGCGCTCGGCACCAAGCAGGGCATCGTCAAGGTGTGCGCGCCGGAGTGGCCGGTCCGCTCCGACGAGTTCGAGGTGATCACTCTGAAGGAGGGTGACGAGGTCCTCCAGGCGACGTGGCTCACCGACGGGGCGGAGTCGCTGGTCTTCGTGACGTCCGACGCGTCGCTGCTCCGGTTCCCGGCGAAACTCGTGCGGCCGCAGGGGCTCAAGGGCGGCGGGATGGCCGGGATCAACCTCACGGCCGAGGCGGAGGTTCTGTCGTTCAACGCGGTGTCCACGTCGGACCCGCAGCACGGGGAGCCGATGGTCGTCACGTCCACCGGGACCCAGGCCAAGGTCACGCCGTTCGGGTTGTACCCGGCGAAGGGGCGGGCCACGGGCGGGGTTCGGGTGCAGCGGTTCCTCAAGGGGGAGACGGCGCTGACCGTGGCGTGGGTCGGTCCTCGTCCCGTCGGCGCGTCGGCTACCGGTGACCCGGTGGAGTTGCCCGAGGCGGATTCTCGTCGGGACGGGTCTGGTACCGCTGTTCTCATGGCGCCGCAGTTGATCGGGCATCTGATCGAGCGGGACTAGCGCTTTCTGGGACGGTTGTGGGGCGGAGATGGACACTCCGGGCGGTCAGGCTTGATCCCTGCGTGGCCATCTCCGCCCCGAAACCTTGCCTGGTCGCGCTAGGGGAGGCGGGTTGCGCCGGGCTCGGGACGCCGGCTTCTGCGGGCCAGCGGGGGCGGCGGCACACGAAGCTTCCCCCCGGCAGTGACGAGGGTCCACCGAAGCTCGGGCCGGCAGCGATGAAGGCACACCAATGCGGTGCGTGTGATTTCATCGCTGCCCTGGCACAGATGAAAACGCGCAATGACGTTATGTGTGCCCTGATCCGCGCCCAGCCGCCGGGCCGCGCTCAGCCACCGCCCGGGCCGCGCTCGGCCGCGCTCAGCCGCTCGGCCGCGCTCAGCCGCTCGGCCGCGCTCAGCCGCTCGGCCGCGCTCAGCCGCTCGGCCGCGCTCAGCCGCCCGGCCGCCGCCGGGCCGCGCTCGGCCGCGCTCAGCGGCGGATTCAACCGGGTGTTGCAACCACCGGCTGACTCCGCCGCGCGCGCTCCAGCTCAAGCTCACAGCGCCGGAAAAATCCGGAGCCTACTCGCTGGGCTCCGGGACATCACAGGTGATCTTCGGGTTGACGCCCATCCAGTTCAGCGGACCGGCGATCGTGGTGACGATGACCGTGCCCGCCTCGGCACAGCTCGCGTCGCCGGTGTCCTTGAAGTAGCCGCGCTCGAACGCCGCGACCACGCCGAGCACGAGCCAGATGACAATTATGACCGCACCGATACGCATCGGGGACCTCCTCAGCCGGGGATGGCCGGGAGGTACCCCGCAGCGTCAGTCCGCTAAACGGCGGGCCTGGAGGGTATAGGTGTGCGGCAGGCGTGACGGCTTCTCGATCAGCTGGTACTCGCCGTCGCCGATCTCCCGCATCCGGCCGGGCAGCGCGTCCCACGGCACCGATTGATGCTCTTCGAGCCCGGTCAGGGTCAGCCCGGCGTCGAGGACCGCTGTGACGATCTCGGCGAGCCCGTGGTTCCACTCGTGGGTGGTGGTGTGCTGGAACTGGTGGTCGCTCGACACGTAGGTGCCCGGTTCGTCGTAGATCTGCGGCTCGGCCTGCTCGAAGTACGGCTCGGACAGAGCGATCACCCCATCGGTACGGTCGTAGTCGAGCGCCCAGAGGATCGGATGGCCCTCCCGGATGAAGAGCCGGCCGCCCGGAGCGAGCAGTGACGCCACGGTCCGCGCCCACCGGTTGATGTCGGGCAGCCAGCCGAGCGCGCCGATTCCGGTGTAGACCAGGTCGAACTCGCCGTCGAGCGCCTCCCGCGCCGCGTAGACGTCGCTCTGCACGAACGCGACGTCCGCGCCCGCGCGTGCGGCGATCGCCCGCGCCTGCTCCACCGAGGCGCCGGAGAAGTCAAGGCCGGTCATGGTGGCGCCGAGCCGGGACAGCGAGATCGTGTCGGTGCCGATGTGGCACTGCAGGTGCACGCCGCGCAGCCCGGCGATGTCACCGAGGCGGGGCAGGTCGAAACGGACGACCTGGCTGAGGTACGTGGGATCGGTGGCGAAGTCCTTGACGTGGTAGTCCGGTGAGGCGGCGTGCGGCGCGGCGCGCTCGTCCCAATTAGCCCGGTTCACATCGAGGTAATCGGTCATGCGCCGGAGCGTACGCGGTCCCGGAACCAGAGCGCGCTCCTTTTCAGCGAGCGCATCTGGGTCTCGTAATCGACGTGCACGAGGCCGAATCGCTTCGAGTATCCTTCCGCCCACTCGAAGTTGTCCATCAGTGACCAGGCGAAATAGCCGCGTATGTCGGCGCCGGCCGCCCGGGCCGCGAAGACCGCGTCGACGTGGGCGGCGAGGTACGCGGTTCGCTCGTGGTCCGCGATGAATCCGGTGGCATCCGGCACGTCGTCGTAGACAGCGCCGTTTTCGGTCACGGCGAGCGGGATCCCGTAGTCGTGGTGCAGCCGCAGCAGCAGGGTGGTGAACCGGTCCGGCGTGATCGGCCAGTTCAGCGCGGTGCGTGGCACGTCCGGCATGATCTCCCGGACGATCGGCAGCCCGTTCGCGTCGGTGGAGTTGCCGTCGACGTCGTACCCGGAGAAGTCCTGTCCGAAGTAGAAGTTGACGCCCAGGATGTCGATCGGCGCCGAGATGATCCGCATGTCGCCGTCGCGGATCGGCAGCTCGTGGCCGCGGGCGGCGAGATGCTCGAGGACGTCGGCGGGGTAGGCGCCACGGGCGATCGGATCGAGGAAGATCCGGGTGCCCATGCCGTCGGCGAGACGCGCGGCCGCGATGTCCACCGGGTCGTCGGAGGCAGGGGTAGCCGTCCCGATGTTGAGGGCCGGTCCGACGATGTTGCCCTCGCGGCGCAGCGCCGAAGCGACGAGCCCGTGCGCCAGCAACAGATGATGCGTCGCGTCGAGCGCCGCCTGGAAGTCGCGACGGCCGGGCGCGTGCACCCCGTGCTCATACCCCAGGTATGCCACGCACCACGGTTCGTTGACGGTCCCCCAGTTGCGGACGCGATCGGAGAGCCGATCGGCGACGAGTGCGGAATAGTCCGCGAACCGGTACGCCGTGTCGCGTACCGGCCACCCGCCGGCGTCCTCCAGCTCCTGCGGCAGATCCCAGTGGTAGAGCGTGAGCCAGGGGTCGATCCCGGCCGCCAGCAGCTCGTCCACGAGCCGGTCGTAGAAGTCCAGGCCGGCCGGGTTCGCCGGACCCTTCCCGCGCGGCTGCACCCGGGGCCAGGAGACCGAGAAACGGTACGCGTCCACGCCAAGACTCTTGATCAGCTGAACGTCGTCAGGCATCCGGTGGTAGTGGTCGCACGCCACCTCACCGGTCTCGCCGACCACGTCCCGGGCGAACGTGTCCCAGATGGACGCGGTGCGGCCGTCGGTGAAGGCGGCGCCCTCGATCTGATAGGCCGAGGTGGCCACGCCCCAGGTGAATGTCACGAAGTTTCTCCAGAAAGCGGAAGAGAAGTGGTGCGGGCCGGTCCCGACGGCAGGGGACCGGCCCGCTGCTCAGGAAACCGGGTGCAGCCAACAGGCGACGGACCGGGTCGGGCCGTCCGGGGTGGCGGGGGAGCCGAGCACCGGGATGGCCGACGAGCACGTGTCGAACGCCCTCGCGCACCGCGGATGGAAGGAGCAGCCGCTCGGCATGCCTTTGAGGTCCGGCGGCGAGCCGGGGATGCCGGTCAGCTCCCGGCGCGGCCCGCGCAGGGCGGGGAACGATCCGAGCAACCCCGCGGAGTACGGGTGCAGCGCGTCCCGGTAGATCGCCCCGGCCGGCGCCTCCTCGACGATCCGTCCGCCGTACATGATGGCGATCCGGTTCGAGAACTCGACGAGCAGCGACAGGTCGTGGGTGATGAAGATGACCGAGAAGCCGAGCCGTTCGCGCAGCTCGATCAGCTGCCCGAGGATCTGCCGCTGCATGACCACGTCGAGCGCCGTGGTCGGCTCGTCCATGATCACCACTTGTGGCTGCAGGATCAGCGCCATGCCGATCATGACGCGCTGCCGCATGCCGCCGGAGAGCTGATGCGGGTACGCGTCCATCCGGTCCGGCGAGATGCCGACCAGCTTGAGCATCTCGCGGGCCCGGGCGTTGCGGCTGTGCTCGCTCATCCTCGGGTCGTGCGCCCGGAGCACGTCGGTGAGCTGGGTGGAGATCTTGTGCACCGGGTTGAGCGAGTTCATCGCGCCCTGGAACACGATCGCCGTCTCGTTCCACCGGAAGCCGCGCAGGTCACTGTCGGAGAGTCCGAGCACGTCGTACGGGTCACCGTCGGCGGGGTGGTAGACGACCTCGCCGCCGGTGATCACACCGGGGGGCGGGAGCAGCCGGGTCATCCCGTACGCGAGGGTGGATTTTCCGGATCCGCTCTCGCCGGCCAGGCCGAGCACCTCGCCGCGGTGCAGCGTGAGGTTGACGTCGCGGACCGCACGGACCGCCTGGTCGCCCAGGCCGTACTCGACGGTGAGGTTACGGATCTCGAGGACGGGCTGGCTCATCGGTTGGATTCCTTCGAAAGCACCGGCGTGAACCCGATCCGCATGCGCGCGGTCCGGCCGGACACCGTCTTGATCTTGGTTTCGCCCATGCTGCGCAGGCGCGGGCTGACGAACTCGTCGATCCCGAAGTTGATCAGCGAGAGCGCGGTGCCGAGGACGGCGATCGCGAGACCGGCCGGCACGAACCACCACCACGCGTTCTGGGCGAGCGCCTGCTGGCCCTGCGCCCAGAACAGGATGGTTCCCCAGTTCCAGGTGGTGGCCGAGGTGACGCCGATGAAGGCCAGGGTGATCTCGGAGAGCACCGCGAAGATGACAGTGCCGACGAAGCCGGAGGCGATCACCGCGGTCAGGTTCGGCAGCAGCTCGTAACCGATGACCCGCCAGGTCCGCTCGCCGGCCGCGCGGGCCGCCTCGACGAAGTCGCGCCGGCGCAGCGACAGCGTCTGCGCCCGCAGCACCCGCGCGTTCCAGGACCACGAGGTGAGGCCGATGACCAGCGCGATCAGCCAGTCCTCGGCGCTCTCCAGGGTGGACGTGATGATGATGATCAGGGGCAGCGCGGGGATCACCAGGAAGACGTTGGAGAGCGCGGAGAGCACCTCGTCGGTCTTGCCGCCGACGTACCCGGCGGTCACCCCGATCAGCACCGAGAGCACCGTCGCCACGATGCCGGCGAAGAACCCGACGAAGATGACGCTGCGGGTGCCGGTCAGCAGCTGGCTGAAGACGTCCTGGCCGAGGTGGGTGGTGCCCATCCAGTGATCCGCGGACGGCGGCTGGACCAGGGCGTTGCTGCGGGCGTTCGGATCGTAGGGCGCCACCCACGGCCCGATGATCGCGAACAGCAGGTAGATGCCGAGCACGACCAGGCCGGTCGCGGCCTTCTTGTTGGCGACGAACCGGAAACGCCGGCGCTTCGCCTTCTTCACCGCGGCCGGCTGGGCCATCGCTCCCTGACCGGGAATGACCTGCTCGATGCTGGAGGTCGGGATGGACATCGCTCAGCCCTCCTTGCGAGTGCGCGGGTCGAGAAGCAGGTACGCGATGTCCGCCAGCAGGTTCGCCACCAGCACGGAGATCGTGATGATCAGGAAGATGCCCTGCATGAGCGGGTAGTCCGAGGCGCCGAGCGCCTGGAAGAGCTGGAACCCGATGCCCGGGTAGGAGAAGACGATCTCCACGAGCAGGGTGCCGCCGACGATGAAGCCGAGCGAGAGCGCGAAGCCGGAGACGTTCGGCAGCAGCGCGTTGCGGGCCGCGTAGCTCATCGCGACCCGGCGGTCGGAGAGTCCCTTGGCGTGCGCCACGGTGATGTAGTCCTCGGAGGCGACGGTCACCATCATGTTGCGCATGCTGAGGATCCAGCCGCTGACCGACGAGATCAGGATGGTCAGCGCGGGCAGCAGGCTGTGCTGGATCGCGCTCGGGATGAAGTACTGGTCCCAGGCCGGCACCAGGCCCGCGTCGAAGCCGCCGGACGACGGGAAGAAGCTGTCCGGCCCGGTGAGCAGGTAGATCGCGATGATGCCGAGCCAGAAGTACGGCACCGAGGAGAGGAAGGTGGTGACCGGCAGCAGGCCGTCGGTCCAGGAGCCGCGCCGCCAGCCGGCCAGGATGCCGAGGCCGGTGCCGAGGAAGAAGCTGATCACCGTGGTGATGCCGACCAGCAGCAGCGTCCAGGGCAGGCTGGTGGAGATGATCTCGGAGACCGGCGTCGGGAAGAACGTGAACGACAGGCCCAGGTCCCCGGTGAGCAGCTGCTTCCAGTAGGTCACGTACTCCGACCAGATGCTGGCGTCCTTGTCCAGTCCGAACAGGACGTAGAGCGACTCGATCGCCTGGCTGCTCAGCTGACCCTGGTACTTGGTGACGAGCGCCTGCACCGGGTCGCCCGGGATCATCCGGGGGATGAAGAAGTTCAGCGTGATCGCGGCCCACGCGGTGAACAGGTAGAACGCGAGGCGCTGCAGGAAGTACTTCACCGGGCGCCCTCACTGTCGTAGAGCCAGCAGGCCGCCCAGTGGCCGGGCACGTCACCGATCTCCAGCGGCACCGGCAGCTCGACCGAGCACCGCGGCATCGCGACCGGGCAGCGCGGGTGGAAACGGCATCCGGCAGGCGGATGGATCAGGCTCGGCGGCTCGCCGTTGCCACGCTCCTCGCCTGCGGCTTCGGAGAGACCGGTGAGACGATCCGGGTCCGGCGCCGATTCGATCAAGAGCCGGGTGTACGGGTGAGCCGGCGCCTGGGTGACCGTTTCCGAGTCCCCGCCCTCGACCATCCGCCCGGCGTACATGACCATGGTCTGGTCCGCGAAGTACCGCGCCGACGCGATGTCGTGGGTGATGTAGAGGATCGCCAGGTTCAGGCGTTCCTTCAGGTCGCGCAGCAGGTTGAGCACGCCGAGCCGGATGGAGACGTCCAGCATGGACACCGGCTCGTCGGCGAGCAGGGCCTCCGGCTGGGCGCCGAGCGCGCGGGCGATCGCGACGCGCTGCCGCTGGCCGCCGGAGAGCTCGTGCGGGAACTTGTCCAGGTATCGCTCGGGCGGTGTGAGCGAGACCCGTTCCAGGAGCTGGTGCAGCGCGGTCTCCAGGTCGTCGCCGGCGTTGCCGTGGATCTGCAGCGACCGGCTCAGGTGGTACCGGATGGTGTGCACCGGGTTCAGCGACGCGAACGGGTCCTGGAAGATCATCTGGACCCGGGCGCAGTACCGGCGGAACGCCGATCCGGACGTGACCCGGGTCGACGTCCCGTGCAGCCGGATGTCGCCGCCGGTCCGCGGGTAGAGCTGGGCGAGCAGGCGGGCCACTGTGGATTTGCCGGAGCCGGATTCGCCGACGAGGGCCACCACCTGGCCGCGCCGGAGCGTGAGGTTCACATCGTCGACGGCGTGCACCGCATCGTGCCGCCCGGAGAACAGATCACGGAGTCGCCGGCGGACGGGGAAGTGCTTGGTCAGGCCGATCGCCTCAAGCACCACCTCGCCGGCCGGCGCCTTCGTGTCGGGAATCGACGTCATGCCGGGGTTCCTTTTGTACTGGAGGTGACGCGGGCGTCCCGGTGTGGCGGGACGCCCGCGAGGCGATCAGGAGTTGGCGGGCTGCAGCTTCAGGACGACCTGGAGGGCGGCCGCCTGAGTGGGCTGGGCGGGCGCGTAGGAGTCGGCGTCCGTGGGCCAGCCGACCCAGTTCTTGGTGCTGTACGCGGCGCCGACGTTGTCCGCGCCGATCGGCAGCATCGGGGCCTGCTCCACGAAGATCCGCTGGATCGTGGCGAGCGCGGTCTTGCGGGCCGCCTCGTCGGTCGCGTTCGAGTACGCCTTCAGCGCGGCGGTCGCCTCCGGGCTGTCGAAGCGGCCGAAGTTGCCCTGCTGCGCGGCGGTGCCGATCGGCTTCATCAGGTCGCCGTCCATGACGGTCTGGTAGATGTCGAACGGCGTCGAGCCGCCGTTGGTCCACCGGACGGCGGCCTCGAAGTCGCCCTTCTGGACGTTCGCCTCCCAGACGTTCTGGTTCGGCTTCTCCACGGTGGCGGCGATGCCGATCTCGGCGAGGTTGCTCTTGATGATCTCGAGCGTGGTCTGGTAATCGGACCACGGCGCCGGGTCGCTGAGCTTGATGGTGACCGGCTTGCCGGCCTTGTCCTTGAGGGTCGTGCCCTCCAGCTTGTACCCCGAGTCGGCGAGCAGCTTCTTGGCGCCCTCGACGTCGACCGAGAACGTCTTGCCCTTGAACTCGTCGGCGATGTAGGCGTCGCCCGCGCCCTCGGGCAGACCGGTGACGCTCTTGATCTCCGGGTGGAAGTAGCCGGCCTCGGCCTGCACGAAGACGTCGTTGCGGTTGATGACCATGTTCATCGCCCGGCGCAGCGCGGGGTCGTCGAACGGCTTCTTGGTGGTGTTGATGTAGAGGCCGTGGATGCCGAGCACGCCCGGGGCCCAGACCTTGTAGTGCTCCGGGTCCTTGGCGACGAAGGTCTGCTGGTAGTTCGGGATGAAGACGAAGCTCCACTCCGACGTACCCGTGGCAAGGGCTGTGGCCTGCGCGTTGTTGTCGGCGAAGGAGGTGTAGCGGAGCTCCTTGACCTTCGGCTGAGTGCCCCAGTAACCGCTCTCTCGGGCGGCGAGGATCGTCGCCTGCTGGGAGAACGACTTCAAGGCGTACGGGCCACTGCCGACCGGCTCCTTGATCGGGTCGGTGGCCGGGTCGGACAGCTTCTCCCAGACGTGCTTCGGCACGATCGGGGTCTGCCCGATGACCTTGTGGTGCGTGGTGAACTGCGACGTCTTGAAGGTCATCTTGACCTTGTTGCCGTCCGCGGTGATCTGGTCGTACGGGATGGCGAAGATGTTGAGCGCGTCGTTGTCCTTGATCATGGTGTGGGTGAACACCACGTCCTCGGCGGTCAGCGGCTTGCCGTCCGACCAGGTCGCGCCGTCCCGGATCACCAGGTCGACGGTCTTGTAGTCGGGCGACCAGGTGATCGCGCTGGCCAGCCACGGGGTGAGCGGCTCGGACGGCTTGGTGTTGTTCCACTGGCCGAGCGGCTCGTAGAGCATCCAGCGGTAGCCGAGCGAGGCGGCGGCCGAGGTCTGGACGAAGGGGTTGTTGCTCTCGGTCACCGTGCCGTTGGGCATGCCGATCGACAGGTAGTCGATCTGCTCGCCCTTGGCGGCGTTCTTGTTGTTGGCGTTCGGCGAGTCACCGCACGCGGACAGCCCGCCTGTGGCGAGCGCGCCGGCCAGGGCGACCGCGAACAGTTTCCTTCTCTGCATCGCAAAACTCCTCGGGATTTCATGCGGGGTGAGAGGGGTGAGGGTGCCCGGAGGGCGTGCGGTACCGCGCGGCCGGCATCAGCCGGTCGCTGGGTGTCGCTGTGTCCCGGCCGTCATAGCGGCCGGTGGATGAGGGTGTGTGTTACGCGGCTGTCGAGTCGCGGACGGTGAAGGTGGCCGGGATTATCGTCGGCCGGTTCGGGAGCGGGGCTCCCTCGAAGTGGGCGAGCAGCGTGCGTGCCGCCGCCTCGCCCATCTCCCGCAGGGGCTGGTGAACGGTGGTGAGTGCCGGCTTGGCGTGTGCCGCCATCGGGATGTCGTCGAAACCGACCACCGCGACGTCGTCCGGGACGCTCCGGCCGCTCTCCTGGATCGCCTGCATGGCGCCGAACGCGGAGAGGTCGTTGTGGCAGAACACCGCGTCGAACTCGATGCCGGTCTCGATCGCCTTCCGGATGTTGTCCACACCGCAGCCGACCTTGAAGTCCCCGAGCATGATCCGGTCCTCGGAGAGCGGGATCCCGGCGTCGGCGTAGACCGAGACGAAGCCGTCGGTCCGCTGCTGGGTGCAGCCGAAGCGGGACGGCCCGGTGATCACGAGCGGCTTGTGGCGCCCGATCCCCAGCAGGTGGTGCGCGGCGTCCGCGGCGCCGGTGTGGTTGGTGGTGCCGACGGTCGGTATCGTGCCGCCGGAGATCTGGTCCCGGTCGTCGATGAGAACCATCGGCAGGCCCCGGGCGTGCAGGTTGGCGATGTAGTCGAGGGTGCCCTCCGGCTCGATCACCAGCAGGCCGTCGAAGGATTTCGCGGCGACCTGGCCGGCGAACTGCCGCATCGAGTCGTCACCGCGGTTGCAGGTGAAGAGCAGCAGGCCGTAGTTCTCCGCTTCGAGAACGTCGACCGCGCCCTGCAGCACCTCTCCCATCCAGGGCCAGGTGAGCGAGGGCACCAGCATGCCGACCACCCGGGTGCGCCCGCGGGCCAGGTTGACCGCCCGCGCGCTGGGCACGTAGCCCAGTTCCTCGATGACCGCGCGCACCCGTGCGGCGGTCGTCTCGTCGAGCTCGCCCTTGCCGTTCAGCACCCGCGAGACCGTGGTCTTGCTGACCTTGGCCCGGGCCGCCACGTCGGCGATCGTGATCGGCACTGCTCCTCCGATGTTGCTGAAGGGTTTCGGAACCGGTTTCGGTACCGGTTTCGGCAGTCAACCTCAGTGAGGGCCGTCACGTCAATGTGCCGGGAGATCTATTTCGGTTTCGAGACGGTAACCGTGTTTACAAATCGGTGGTTATCGGTATCCGTCGCAAGATTCGGAAGCACGACGCCGAGCGGGGCATCGATGACCATGTCGGCGTACGGCTCGCCGCGGGTCACGCCGCGGTTCACGATCGCCACCCGGATGCCCTCCCGGACCGCCCGCAGCACGAACCGCCGGCCCGACATCACGGTCAGCGAAGAACCGAGAACCAGCAGCGTACGAGCCGTTTCGACGAGCTCGAACGACAGCGCCACCCGGTCGGCGGGCACGGTCTCGCCGAAGTACACGACGTCGGGTTTCAGCACCCCGCCGCAGGACCGGCAGGGCACCACCGTGAAATCGGAGAGCTCGGCGTCGTCCAGCTCCACGTCGCCGTCCGGGTTGATCGTCGTGGCGACCGCGGCGAAGCCCGGGTTCGCCGCGGTCAGCCGGTGCTCCAGCTCGACCCGGGAGGTCAGCTCCCCGCAGTCCAGGCAGACGATCCGGGCCAGGTTGCCGTGCAGCTCGACCACGTCGCGTGCGCCGGCCGCCTGGTGCAAGCCGTCCACGTTCTGTGTGATCAGCCCGGTCAGCAGCCCGGACTCCTGCCAGCGGGCCACCGCCGCATGCCCCTCGTTGGGCCGCGCCCCGCCGATCGTGCGCCAGCCCAGGTGGCTGCGCGCCCAGTACCGCCGGCGGGCCAGCGGGTCCGAGGTGAACGTCTGGTACGTCATCGGCGTGCCGCGCCGGGCCGAGCCGGACGGGCCCCGGTAGTCCGGGATCCCGGAGTCGGTCGAGAGGCCGGCACCGGTGAGCACCGCGACGCCGCCCTCGGCGATCCACGCGTCCAGCCGCGTCACCTGCTCCACCACAGACAAGTCCATGACACCCATGGTCCCTCGCCCGGGTGACCGCGTGTGCCATCCCTTCGGGTGGGCGTGACCTCATCAGGCCGTGCGCGTTGACCTGCGCTCCGATAGGTTGGATCCCGTGATCGAGATGGCGAGGCAGGCGCACCGTCCCCGTGGCGGGCGGCTCCTGCGGCGTGTCTTGACCGGTCTCGTGATGCTGGCGCTCGCGGCTACCCCCCACTTCCTCGCCGCGCCCGCCATCCCGGCCGCACCCACCCCCACGGCGGTTTTTGCTGTCGCAGAGTTCCCCGCACTGAAAGCCGGAGAGGTCCCGCAGGCCACCGGCCCGCGCGCACCTCCGACCGCCTGACCCGCGGACAGCCGACCGGCCGTCCGCACCCGTCGCTGCCGGCCGTGTCTTCTCTCCTGGGGGTTGTTCCATGGATTCCGCACTGCAGAGCTTTCTGAGCGCCGTGCCGCAGGCCGCCGCCATCTGGCTGACCATCCTGCTCCTGCTCGCCGTGGCAGTGGTGAGCGCGCGGCTGCCGCGTGCCACCACCCCGCCCGCACCCGAGCCCGACGAGAACCCGTACGCGGCGGAGGTGGAGAGCGCCGTCGCCGAGGCGTCCGTGGCAGCGGAGCGGCGCCGGGCCGAGTGGCTCGAGGCCCAGCAGGCGGTGGATGCCGCCTGGACGGCGTACGAGCAGGCCGAGGAGGATGCCCGGCGGATCGGGGCGGCCACCGCGTTCCCGTTGATGAGCCGCCGCCGCAAGCCGGGCGAGAACGTCGACCGCCAGCGCTACCTGCACCGGGCCGCCACCGAGCTGTGCCGCACCCAGGACCTGTCGATCGGCCAGCTCAACGACGTCTACGCGCACCGCGGCTGGAACCCGCGCCTGCACCCGGTCCAGCAGGAGGCCGCGCTGCACGCCGCGGTCCGCGAGCACCGGCTGGAGGCGTACCGGAAGGTGGTCGCCGCGGAGCAGGCGGCGTGGCGCGGCGCCGAGGCCGCCGCCGAGACCCTGCGCGACCTGCGCGCCGAGGCGGCCGCGGCCCGGCTGCGCGGCCCCGCCTCGCAGGCCGCGGACCAGCAGTGGTGGTCGGAGCAGTGGACGGGAGCCGAACTGCCGGCCGCCGCCTGACGTCCATTCCGGACAGCCCTACCGTTCCGATCGGCCGTACAGGTGGCTTGGGTAACGTGACCGTCGGCGGTCTTGGGGGTAAGGAGGCGATGGTGACGGTAACTCCCGCAGGTGACAGCACATCGGTAAACCGTGCGGCCATGCACCGGGCCGCCCTGGTCGAGGACGCGATTCACGACATCATCGAGCGCCGCCTCATGGGCCGGGGCTGGAAGCCGTACATCACGGCCTACACCGGTTACGGCGCACCCGGCTGGGCCCGGGTGATGGGCCGGGTGCTGCTGGCCCGCCCCGGCACGGTCAGCAAGCGCCGGGAGAAGGTGCGCGGCTGGCGCAGCTTCACCACCACCCCGGTGAACGGCGCCGTGGTCCGCATCGAGCTCGGCGGCACGATCACCGAGACCCGGTCCGACCGCAGCGGCTACGTGGACTGCAAGGTCAAGGGTGATCTGGAGCCGGGCTGGGGCACGGCCCGGATGCACACCGAGGGTGCGGCGCCGGTCGACGCGCCGATCCGGGTGATCGACCCGGCGGTGCGGTTCGGCGTCGTCTCCGACATCGACGACACGGTCATGGTCACCGCGCTGCCGCGCCCGCTGCTCGCCGCGTGGAACACGTTCGTGCTGGACGAGCACGCGCGGACCGCGGTGCCCGGCATGGCGGTGCTCTACGAGCGCATGGTCAACGCGCACCCCGGCGCGCCGGTGATCTACCTCTCCACCGGCGCGTGGAACGTCGCGCCGGCGCTGACCCGCTTCCTGAGCCGCCACCTGTACCCGGCCGGCCCGATCCTGCTGACCGACTGGGGTCCCACGCCGGACCGCTGGTTCCGCAGCGGCCAGGAGCACAAGCGCAAGTCGCTGCGCCGGCTCGCCGACGAGTTCCCGCACATCCGCTGGCTGCTCATCGGCGACGACGGCCAGCACGACCAGGAGATTTACTCCGAGTTCGCCCGGTCGCACCCGGAGAACGTGTCAGCCGTCGCGATACGCCGGCTCTCGCCCACCCAGGCGGTGCTGGCCGGCGCGATCCCGGGCCCGTCCGAGACGGCCGAGGTGGTGCCGTCCGGCGGCAAGACCTGGTTCTCCGCCCCGGACGGCGCCGGCCTCTGGTCCGTGCTGCGCGACACCGACGTGGTGTGAGCGTGCCCGGACAGGTTCACTCAGTGGCCGGCTCGGTCGCCTCACTGACCCGCTCGTGCAACTTCTGCCGGATCTCGTCCGGTGTGTACGCTCGCCGCCGCCGCTCGGCCCGGGCGATCACCGCGCCCGTCGCCGCGACTCCGGCCAGCCCTGCCAGTCCTGCTACCTTCCACCAACGCATCAGCTGAGGATAGACACGTGGTTGCCGAACTCAGCCTCGACGAGGCCATCGACCTGACGCGTACGGGTGACATCTGGATCTTCCGCGGCCGCTCCGGCCCGGATCGTGCCATCCAGACGCTCACCAACAGCCCGGTGAACCACGTCGGCATGTCCCTGGTGATCGAGGACATGCCGCCGCTCATGTGGCACGCCGAGCTGGGCAAGTCCCTGCCCGACATGTGGTCCGGCACGTTCCGGCGCGGCGTGCAGCTGCACGACCTGCGCGACGCGGTGACGGTCTGGGCCCGCCGGTACGGGCAGCGCGGTTACCTGCGTCAGCTCGACCCCGGCGTGACCCGGGCGATGGAGGACAAGGCGCTGAAGACGGTGGCCCGCCTGGACGGCACCCCGTTCCCGTCCACGTCGCAGCTGGCCTGGCGCTGGGCGCGCGGCCGGGTGCCGCAGATCCGGCTGCCGTGGCAGGACAAGGACGGGCCGGTCAGTGAGGCGACGCTGGAGAAGGCGTACTGCGCCGAGGTGGTCGCGGTGACCTATGAGGACATGGGACTGCTGCCGCGCGGGCGCAAGGCCAACTGGTACGACCCGGGACGTTTCTGGAGCGGCGACGAGCTGGAGCTGTGCGCGGGTTTCACCCTCGAGGACGAGATCTCGGTCAGCGTGCCGGAGGCCTGATCCCCTGGGTTCGCCGACGGTCGCCATCTCTCTCGCGGATCCGGCCGCCCCTCGCAGCCGCCCGACTACCCCGGATGGTCACGTGGTGTGCGGGCATCCGGGGTGAAGCCGGCGCTTTTCCGGAAAGCCGCGGACGTGGGAGGCCCCGCGGAATGCCGCACACCCCGTAGTGCTCCCCGTGAACGGTCACCCATCGTGACGCGGGGTGGGTTCGATGATCCGCCCGGACGCCGACGCGGCGATCCGTGCAGGCGAGCATCACCCCCGCAGGCCCGGATTTCGCGGGCCTGCGGAGCTGTCGCCGGCCGAGCGGTCGCGGCGCGGTCCCAGAGGCCTACCGGCCGGAGCGGCGGCCCGTGCTCCGGGAGGAGAAGGCCGCGGCGCCGCCGGAGGAGGCGGGACGCTGCTGCGGCGTACCCGATCGGTGCGCCGAACCACGCGCCTGGCCGGACCCGCGCGACGAGCTCGCGGTCCGCGCCTGGCCCGCGTTGTGGGCCTTGCCGCCTTCCGGCGCCGGCGACTTCTTCGGGGTGCGGGACTCGGTCGTCGTGCTCCGGGCCGGAGCAGCCGCGCCGGCCGGACGGCGGCCTCGGCCACCACGACGGCGACGCGGACGGCCGGTGCCGTCGGTGTCCGCCTCGGCGCCCGCCTGGCCACCGGACCTCGCACCCGCCGGAGCGGCCGAGACCGGGGCGGCAGCGGCGGCGGACTCGGCCAGCGCGGCCGAGATCATGGCGGGGGAGACGAAGGTCCGCTCGCCCGGCGCCAGCTTCGCCAGCAGCACGTCACCGGGACGCGTGCGGTGCGTCGTCGGCCGGATGCCCGCCTTGCGGGTCAGGTCCCGGACGTCCGCCTGCTGGTCGTCGGTCATCAGGGTGATCACCGTGCCGCGGGCGCCGGCCCGGGCGGTCCGGCCGGACCGGTGCAGGTACGCCTTGTGCTCCACCGGCGGGTCGGCGTGGATGACGAGCGCGACGTCGTCGACGTGGATGCCCCGGGCCGCGATGTCGGTCGCGACGAGGGTCTCCGCGGTGCCGTCGGAGAACGCCGACAGGTTGCGGTTGCGCGCGTTCTGCGCGAGGTTGCCGTGCAGTTCGACGGCGGGCACCCCGGCCGCGTTCAGCTGACGGGTCAGCACCTTGGCGCGGCGCTTGGTCCGGGTGAACACCACCGACCGTCCCGGCGCGGCGAGCAGCTCGACGAGCACGCCGAACCGGTCGTCGTGCTGGACGTGCAGCACGTGGTGCTCCATCTCGATCGGCGCCTGCGCGGCCGAGTCCACGGCGTGCGTGATCGGCGACCGCATGAAGCGCTGCACCAGCACGTCCACGCCGTTGTCCAGAGTGGCCGAGAAGAGCAGCCGCTGGCCGCCGGCCGGGGTCTGCGACAGCAGCCGCCGCACCACCGGCAGGAAGCCCAGGTCGGCCATGTGGTCGGCCTCGTCCAGGACGGTGATCTCCACATCGTCCAGTGCGGCGTGACCGTTGCGGATGTGGTCGTCGAGCCGGCCGGGGCAGGCGACGAGCACGTCGACACCGGCCTTCAGCGCCCGGATCTGCGGGTTCGCCCCGACGCCGCCGAAGACCACGAGGGTACGCAGCCCGGCCGCGTCGGCGAGCGGGCGCAGCGTGGCCTCGATCTGGGTGGCGAGCTCGCGGGTGGGCGCGAGGATCAGCGCGCGCGGCCGGCCGGCCCGGGGCTTGCGGGCCGCGGCGGCCAGGCGGGCCACCAACGGGATGACGAACGCGTACGTCTTGCCGGACCCGGTGCGTCCGCGGCCCAGCACGTCCCGGCCCGCGAGGGTGTCGGGCAGCGTGGCCGCCTGGATCGGAAACGGGGCGGTGATGCCGAGACCGGTGAGTGCCGTGGCGAGAGCGGCGGGCACGCCGAGCTCGGAGAAGGTGGTCATTAAGTTACGAACTCCAACGTCGTCGAGGGTCGTGTCACCCGGCGCTGACCATGTTTCCCTGCCGCGGCGCGTGGTGGTCGACCCGAGGGCGGCCTAGGCGAAGAGTGCCGACCGCTCCAGATCATTGTACCGGGTACGGACCGCAACCGGTTCGCACCCGAGGGCGAACCGCGCAGCACTCAGCAGGCCGGATCTTTCTCCTCAGCGCCGGGATCCCCGCCCGGCAGGCGATCGAGGAGACCCTGATGACCGGTGAGACATCTGCCACGGAGAGGCGTGGCGAAGACATCGTACGGGCGAACATGCCGCTCGTCGGGCACCTTGTCCGGGAGATGCTGGCCCGGGTCCCCGCTCACGTGAACCGGGACGACCTGCTCTCCGCAGGATACGCGGCGCTGGTGGCCGCGGCACGCGGTTTCGACGCCGAGCGGGGTGTGCCGTTCCCCCGCTTCGCCGCGACCCGGATCCGCGGCGCGCTCCTGGACGAGCTGCGCGGCCTCGACTGGGCCAGCCGCTCGGTGCGGCAGCGGGCCCGGCGTACCGACTCGGCGCGCGAGGAGCTGATGGCCGAGCTGGGCCGCACCCCGACCGTCCAGGAGGTGGCCGAACGGCTCGGCTGCACCGTCGAGGACATCGAGGCCGCCGAGGACGACGTGCACCGCGCGACGGTCTTCAGCCTGCAGGGCTTCGCGACCGCGACCGCCGACGACGTGGTCACCGAGCCGGGCGCGGGCCCGGAGGAGATGCTGCTGCGCCGGGAGCGGCTCGGCTATCTGCGCAACGCCGTTGACGTGCTGCCCGAGCGGCTGCGCGCGGTGGTGCAGGGCTACTTCTTCGAGGAGCGGCCGATGGCGGACATCGCGGCCGACCTCGGTGTCAGCGAGTCCCGGGTGTCGCAGCTGCGCGCCGAGGCGCTGGTGCTGCTCCGGGACGGGCTGAACACGCACCTGGAGCCGTCCCTGGCGGCGCAGAACCCGCCGAAGGAGGGCTGTGTGGCCCGGCGGCGGGCGGCGTACTACGACCGGATCGCGAGCCGGGGCACGCTGCGCAGCCGGCTCGCGATGACCAGTCCGGAAGGGCTGCCGGTGGCCGCCTGATCCGCGTCAGGCGTTCGCGCAGGTGCCGGCCTTCTTCTGGACGGCGATGGCCTTCGCCGCACCCAGCTTGTAGAGGGCGAGACCCTCCTTGGCCGGCTCCAGCTTCCACGAGCCCTTCTCGTAGATCATCGTGTAGGACTGCGCCGCGACGAGCTGCTTCGCGATCACGATGGCCCGGTCGGCGCCCTCCATCCGGGCGCTGGTCAGCGTGATCGCGAGGCCCTTGCGCGAGCAGACCTCGTTGAGCTTGACGTAGTCGGCCTTGCTGATCGCCTTCTTGCCGGCGGCCGTGTAGAGCTCCCAGGCCCCGGCGAAGTCGCCGCCGCTGAACCGGTCGAACACCGTCTGCGCCGCTGCCTTCGCGCCGTCGAGCGTCTTCTGCTCCGCTGCGGGGGCCGCCGCGGCGGCGTTGCCGGCCGCGCCCTCCTCGTCGTCGGAGGAGCAGGCGGACGTGACGACGAGCGTGGCGACCGCGGCGAGGGCCAGGGCGCCGAGGCGGCGGTACGGGTGGTTGTAGTCCATGCCCGGTTAATGAGGCCCGCCCCCGGCCCGTAACGGCCCCGGCGTGTCCAGACGGATTGCTGACAGAAGCACCCCAGCCCGTAACCCGGCAAAGATGAGCTAGTCTGGTCGTTTGCCGAAAGCATTGGCAGAAACACAAAATGGCAACCATTAAATGGTTGCCAGCGCCGGAATGATAGCACGAAAAGGGGCGACTTTGTCAAGCTCGGGCGCCGAGATCGATTCTGAACAGGCGTACTTGACCACGCTCTACGGGCGACTGGATCAACTGCGTGAGCAGGCCGACAGCCGTTTGCGCAGCATCCTGCTGGAGGCCGGCGGCACGCCGCAGGGGCGGGCCCAGCGCGAGGCCACCCGCAGCCACTATTCCGAACAGCTGGCGCAGTTCAATTCGGTCGAGAACGGTCTTTGCTTCGGCCGTCTCGACTTCTCCGCGGACAATCCTCGTTATATCGGCCGTCTGGGTCTTTTCGCGGAAGATCGTGATCAGGACCCGTTGCTGGTCGACTGGCGGGCGCCCGCCGCCCGGCCGTTCTACCTCGCCACCGCGGTCCACCCGCTCGGCGTCACGCGGCGGCGTCACCTGCGCACCCGCGGCCGGATCCTGACCGGCATCGACGACGAGGTGCTCGACATCTCAGCCGGCGACGGCACCGGCCGCGAGGACGTGACGGGTGAGGCGGCGCTGCTCTCCGCGCTCACCGCGAACCGCACCGGCCGGATGCGCGACATCGTCGAGACCATTCAGGCGGAACAGGACGAGGTGATCCGATCCGGACTGCCCGGCGTGCTCGTCGTGCAGGGCGGGCCGGGCACCGGCAAGACCGCTGTCGCACTGCATCGGGCGGCCTACCTGCTCTACACGTACCGGGAGCAGTTGACCCGGTCCGGGGTCTTGATCCTCGGGCCGAACACCACGTTCCTGCGGTACATCTCCCAGGTTCTGCCGTCGCTCGCGGAGACCGGCGTGCTGCTCGCCACGCTCGGCGACATGTTCCCCGGCATCCGGGCCCGGGCCGTCGAATCGCCGGCCACCTCGGCGCTCAAGGGCAGCCTGCACATGCTCGACGTGCTGGAGAACGCGGTCGCCGACCGGCAGACCGTGCCGGACGAGTTCGTCGAGGTCGACCACGACGGTTACCCGGTGCGCATCGAGCGGGCCGTGCTGGAGGACGCCCGGGCCGTGGCCCGCCGCTCCGGCCGCCCGCACAACGTGGCCCGGCAGATCTTCGTGACCGAGGCGATCCACGCGCTGTCGCTGCAGATCGCCGAGCGGATCGGCGCCGACCCGCTCGGCGGTGACAACCTGCTCTCCGAGGCCGACCTCGCGGAGACCCGCCGTGAGCTGCGCGAGGACATCGACGTGCAGCAGGCGCTCTTCGAGTTCTGGCCGGTCCTCACCCCGCGCCAGGTGCTGCGCGACCTGCTCTCCGACGACGATCGCCTGGAGTCGGCCGGCTGCACTCCCGCCGAGCGCGCCCTGCTGCTGCGCGACCGGAACGCCGGCTGGGCGCCCGCCGACGTGCCGCTGCTCGACGAGCTCGCCGAGTTCCTCGGCATCGACGACACCCTGAAGGTCCGCGAGCAGCAGCGGCAGCGGAAAGCCGCGATCGAGTACGCGGAGGGCGTCCTGGAGATCGTCGAGGGCTCCCGGTCGCTGGACTTCGAGGACGAGGGCGCCGAGCGGGACGAGGTGCTCTCCGCGCTCGACGTGGTCGACGCGAGCTCCTTCGTCGAACGGCACGAGGTGATCGACACGCGGACCGCCGCGGAACGTGCCGCTGCGGACCGCACCTGGGTCTTCGGCCACGTGATCGTCGACGAGGCGCAGGAGCTGTCGCCGATGGCCTGGCGGCTGCTGATGCGCCGCTGCCCGAGCCGGTCGGTCACCGCTGTCGGCGACGTCGCGCAGACCTCCGAGCTCTCCGGCACCACGACCTGGGAGCAGGTCTTCGAGCCGTACGTGGCGCAGCGCTGGCGTCTCGTCGAGCTGACCGTCAACTACCGCACCCCGGCCGAGGTGATGGCGGTCGCGGCCGACGTGCTCACCGCGGTCGACCCGAATCTGCGCCCGCCGCGCTCGGTCCGCTCGGCCGGCGTCACGCCGTGGGCACGCCGGGTGCCGCCGGTCACCCTCGCCGAAGAACTGATTGCCGACGTACGCAAGGAGGCCGCCCTGATCGAGGAGGGCCGCCTCGGCGTGCTGGTGCCGGACGCGCTGGAGGCGTCCCTCGGCGAGGCCTTGGTCGCGGCCGTCCCCGGCGCGGCCGTGGGGGAGCAGCCCGACCTGCTCAACCACGTGGTGCTGATGACGGTGCGGCAGGCCAAGGGCCTGGAGTTCGACTCGGTGCTGGTCGTCGAGCCGGGCCAGATCGTCGCGGAGAGCCCGCGCGGTCTCTCCGACCTGTACGTGGCGGTGACCCGGGCGACCCGCCGCCTCGGCATCCTCTACACCGGCGAGCTGCCCGAGGTCCTCGCCAGCCTCGCCTGACCCCTCCCGGCGTGTGGAGCTGGGGCGCGCTCCGCGCCTCAACTCCACACGCCGCTGGGGTTCCGCCCTGGCGTGGAGTTCGGGCCGTTCTCAGGCCGCCAGCAGGCCGACCACCCAGGTGATCGCGATCGCCAGCGCCGCCGCCAGCTCCACCAGCAGCGACAGCCCGACCGCCGCGATCGCGGACCGGGTTGACGGCCAGGCCCGCTCGGAACCCAGCCGGTTCACCTCGACCAGCCAGACGCCGAGGACGAAACCGAGCACCAGGCCGATCACCGGCACCACGAAGAACCCGATCAGGCCGAGCACGCCGCCGGCCAGCAGCGCCGAGTTCGGCACGCCGGTGCTCTTCAGCTTCTTCCCCGGCCACAGGAACTTGACCACCAGGCCGGCGCCGGCGATCAGCGTGGCGACGCCGAGAACCGCCCACCGCACCGCGGCGCTGCCGTCGCCGAGCAGCGCCCAGAGCAGCACACCTGACCAGCTCAGCAAGAGGCCGGGCAGCACCGGCAGCATCACGCCGATCGCGCCGACGGCGATCAGCAGGCCGGACAGGAGGGTGATCGCGCCACCGGTGTCGCTGAGATCCATGGCGCACAGCGTAGAACCCTCAAGCCGCCCGGCCCGCCGCCGATAGCTGGACAACGCCGCCGACGGTCCGCCGGGTACAACCGGCATGCAACTGTGCGTGACCCGGCCGTGCACCCTCCGCTCGCGAATCTTTCTCCTGTCAGCCGGTGCCGCGAGGCGCCGACATACTGGGGGAGACGACTTGACCAGCAACGTTGCTACCGCTGCCGACCTTGCCGCCACCGCCACCGCGGTACTCACGGCCGCCGAGCAGGAGGAGCTGATCCGCACGCACATGCCGCTCGTCGGCCACCTGGTGCGGGACATGCTCAGCCGGATCCCCAACCACATCCACCGCGACGACCTGACCAGCGCCGGCCTGCACGCCCTGGTCACTGCGGCCCGCAGCTGGGACCCGGAGCGCGGCGTCCCGTTCAACCGGTTCGCCGGCACCCGGATCCGCGGCGCGCTCCTCGACGAGCTGCGCGCGCTGGACTGGGCGACCCGCTCGGTGCGGTCCAAGGCCCGCACCACCGACACCACGCGCCAGCAGCTCACCACCACGCTGGGCCGCACCCCGACCGCGGACGAGCTGGCCCAGGCGCTCGGCACCACCACGACCGACCTGCAGCAGACCGACACCGACGTGCAGCGGGCGACCGTCCTCTCGCTGCAGGGCTTCACCACGAGCAGCGCCGACGACATGGTCACCGAGCGCGCGCCCGGCCCGGAGGAGATGCTGCTGCGCCGCGAGCAGATCGGCTACCTGCACCACGCGATCGCGTCGCTGCCGGACCGCCTGCAGACCGTCGTCACCGAGTACTTCCTGCGGGAGCGCCCGATGGCCGACATCGCCGCCGACCTGGGCGTCACCGAGAGCCGGGTCAGCCAGTTGCGCGCCGAGGCGCTGTCGCTGCTGAAGGACGGCCTGAACACCCACCTCAACCCGGACCTCGCGCCGATCCCGGAGAACCCGGAGAGCATCGTGGCTCGCCGCCGCGCGTCCTACTACGCCAACATCGGGAACAACACGAGCATGCGCAGCCGTCTCGCCATGACCAACGAGCACGGCCACACCACCCTCGGCCAGGGCCTCGCTGCCGCTGCGGCCGCCTGACCCACCCTTTCTGCGAAAGCCCGGCGTCCCCGCGACGCCGGGCTTTCCCGCTTGGGTACGCCCTCAGCGCCGCCCCCAGCCGGAATTCCGCTGCGTGTGGAGTTGGGGTGTGGAGCGCGCCCGAATTCCACACGCTCGGGCGGAGCGGCAGCTGCGTGTGGAGTTGGGGTGCGGAGCGCGCCCGAATTCCACACGCCCGGGCGCAGCGGCAGCTGCGTGTGGAGTTGGGGTGCGGAGCGCGCCCGAATTCCACACGCCCGGGCGGAACCGCAGCTGCGTGTGGAGTTGAGGTGCGGAGCGCGCCCGAATTCCACACGCCTAGACGCGGCGGCTCAGTCTCCGGCGGCGGCGCTGGATCAGCAGCAGGAGCAGCGGCGCCACGGCGAGCAGCACCGCGACCGTGAGCGCGGCCGCCACCGACAACCCGCGCGGCGCGTCCTGCTGCGCGGCCGGGACGGTCTCCTCGGTGGCCGGCGCCGGCGCGTCCGCAGCCGGCGCCTTCGTGTTCTCGGCGATCTCCTCGGGGGTGACCAGGGTGCCGACCGAGCTGCCCTTGGGCAGCGAGAATCCCCAGTCGAGCAGCGCCGCGCCCTGTTCCCAGCCGCGCTGCGGGCGGGCTTCGGCGCCGAGCAGCGTGGCGACCAGCCGGCGACCGCCGCGTTCGGCCGCGCCCACGTAGCTGTGCCGGGCGAGCGTGGTGAATCCGGTCTTGCCGCCCATCGCCCCGGGGTAGTTGTAGATCAGCTTGTTCTCGTTCTGGAACTGGAAGCCGCCGACCTTCGGTGACTTCTGCGCCGGCATCTGCGCGACCTTGGTGAGCGCGTACTTGCGGAAGTCGGCGTTCTCGAAGCACACCCGGGCGATCAGCGCGAGATCGTACGCGCTGGTGAACTGGCCCTTGCCGTCCAATCCGGACGGCGTGACGGCGTGCGTCTGGTACGCGCCGATCGACTTCGCGAGGGCGTTCATCGCGTCGACGGTCTTGGTGACGCCGTTCGTGCCGCCGCCACCGGCCATCCGGGCCAGCGCGTTCGCGGCGTCGTTGCCGGAGTTGAGCAGCAGGCCGAGCCAGAGCGTGGAGACCGGGTACTTGCCGCCGACCACGAGACCGACGGCCGAGCTGCCGGGTTCGATGTCGAGGTCGCCGCGGGTGACGGTGACCTGCTTCTTCGGGTCGAGGTCGGCGATCGCGGTCGCGGCGAGCAGCATCTTCTGCACGCTGGCCGGGGTCTGGTGCACGTGCGGGCCGCAGGCGCCGAGCACTTCGCCGGTGTCCAGGTCGGCGACCATCCAGGTGGTGGCGGTGAGCGCCGGCGGGCTCGTGGCGCCGTCCGGGACGATCAGGCCGTGGGTGGCGAGGTCCGCGCCGCCGACCGCCATCTGCTCGGCGTTCTCGGCCGGTGGGGTGGGCCGGGGCGGGGCGCTCGGCTTGGCGATCTTCGGCTTGGGGCAGGGGATCTCCGCGCGTGCCTGAGCCGCGGCCGGAACGGGGGTGACAAGGAGGAGGGTGGCGCTCAGGGCCGCAATGATCTTCACGGCCAACGTGCTCCCGCCTCCAAGCGCCGGTCCAGCAGTTGCTTCAACGGGATCGGATCCCCGTCACCGCCGCCCGCTCCGACGATCAGCCGGGCCCGGCTGGGTGAGAGATCGGCGCCGACGAATCGGGCACGCAGCGAGGCCGGGACGGTGAGGATGTAGTACTCCCCGTCCTCGCCGACCGCGACCGACCGATCGGACTTGAGGTACCACCCGCGGACGTGCGTCTTGTATGTGGAGCGCCCGTCCAGCGTGCGGGCGCTCAGCAGGTGCGGCTCGAGGCCGCGCTCACCGGCGGTGCGCACGAAGCCGTCGAGCAACGCCTCCGCCTGCCGGGCCTCTGCCACGCGGTCCGCCTCGAGGGCTGCCGCGCGACCGGCCGCAGCCAGCTTCTGCTGCTCTCGCCAGGCGACCTGCTCGTCCTGCATGGGCCAGACCCTAACGCGAGAGCCGGGGCCTCGGTCAACCCGGGCTTTCGCGTCGATTCGGCGCTATTACCGGGTCGCTATTCGGTAAAGAAGCGGAGAAAGAATTGCCGGATCGCGGTTGGGAGTTGCGCCATGTGCCAGTCGCGAGCGAGACTGGGCGCGGTTGATTAATAATCTCTCGGGAGTCGTTATGGCGCGGCAGGTAATCACCACCCTGATCGACGATCTGGACGGCAAGAAGGCGGATCGGACGGTCGAGTTCAGTCTCGATGGCGTCAGCTACACGATCGACCTTTCCGAGGCCAATGCCGGAAAGCTGCGTAAGGCGCTGGACCCGTACATCACGGCGGGCACCCGGCTGGGCCGGACCACCAGTGCCCGTATCGGTTCGCGGGCGGTGGCACCGGCCCGCACCGCCGGCTCGCGCGACGAGAACCGCTTGATCCGTGAGTGGGCGATCCGTAACGGGCACAAAATCTCCGAGCGGGGCCGCATTCCGCAGGAGGTAAGCAACGCGTACCGGGCGGCGAACGGCCGCTGATTCACCACGTGATGCCGTGCCGGTGCCGCGCCAGCGGCACGGCGTCCGTGAGAAATCCCACTGAGGGCGTCCGAATTGGACAAGAAGTGCCTGTAAAGGCACTTACCCTAAACGGATGCCGGGCAGCTCGGCGGCGACCGCTTCGAGCACCTTCTCGTCCCCGGCGTACCAGCTCGACTCCCGCGGCCAATGCGTGATCACGTCGGTGAATCCCAGCTCCCGGGCCCGGCCGGCGGCGTCGGCGAACGCGCCAACGCTGCTCATTGAGTAAACCGGCGACGTGTCCAGGTTGAGATAGCGATCCACCTCGTCCGGCTGCCGGCCGGCCGCGTCGAGAGCGGCGTCGAACCGGTCACGCGCCTTACGGATCGACGCCCACCATTCCTCGGCGGTGTCGAGATAGGCGTCGCCGGTGGTGACCCAGCCGTCGCCGTACTTCGCGGCCAGTTTCAGCGCCCGCGGCCCGTTGGCGGCCACCACGAACGGCGGCCGGGGCTGCTGGACCGGCCCGGGGATGCTGCGGGCGTCCACCGCGGAGAACCACGAACCGGACCACGTCGTCGACGGGTTGCGCAGGATCGTGTCGAACAGCTCCAGGAACTCGGCGAACCGGTCCACCCGCTGGCGTGGGGTCAGCTCCGGCTGCCCGAGCACCGCCGAGTCGAAGCCGATGCCGCCGGCGCCGAGGCCGAGGATCAGCCGGCCGCCGGAGATGTCGTCGAGCGCCAGCGACTCGCGGGCGAAGTGCACCGGGTGCCGGAAGTTCGGCGAGGCGACGTAGGTGCCGAGCTTGATCCGCTCGGTGACGGCCGCCGCGGCGGTCAGCGTCGGGACGGCGTCGAACCAGGGGCCGTCGGCCAGGTCACGCCAGCCGAGGTGGTCGTAGGTCCAGGCGTGGTCGAAACCGTACTCCTCGGCGAGACGCCAGCGTTCGCGAGATTCGGACCAGCGCTGGTCAGGGAGGATGACGATGCCGATACGCACAGCGGAAGCGTACTCGGGTGGTCAGGCGGACCGGAGGCTGCCGTCCGCCTCGGCCGCGTTCGCCGCCTCCTCGAAGCACTGCAACGCCTTCAGCAGGTCCGTGCGGGCCGCGGGCGGCATCCGGTCGAGCACCTCGCCGAGCGCGGCCCGGCGGCGTTCGCGCAGGTCGGCGAGGAGCCGGCGGGCGGCGGGAGTGAGCAGCAGCCGCACTTCCCGGCGGTCCCGGGGGTCGGCGACGCGGCGCAGCAGACCGGTCGCCTCCAGCCGGTCGCAGAGCCGGCTGGCCGACGACGGCACCACGTCGAGCGCCTCCGCGAGCCGGCTCATGTTGGTGTGCCGGCTGCCGGCCACGATGCTGAGCACCCGCAGCTGGGCGGGCGGCACCATCGGCGTCTGGGCCAGGCGGGCCCGATCGAGGACGGCCGTCAGCGCCTCGACCGACGACTCGATGGCCCCGGCTAGCTCGTTGGCGCGTTCCATGCCGATCCCCGTTGTCGAAGTCGCGGACCCGTGAGTATGCAGTTCTACCCGACGGGCCGCCGGTCGAACCGGGGTCAGCGCCGCCAGTCGAGGCACACTGTCACCGCATCGTCCTCGGGCTCGGCGCCGGCGTGGTAGTCGTGCAGACTTCTCATCACGGTACCCACTGCCTCGGTGGCCGGCTGCAACCGTGTCCGCCGAATCGCGGTGAGCAGGCCGGATTCGCCGAACGGGGAGCGGCCGCCGGGCACCGCGGCGTGCACGCCGTCGCTGACCACGAGCATGCGGTCGCCGGGTTCGAGACGGAACCGCTGGATCTCGTAGTGGGCCTCGGGGAACATGCCGAACGGCAGTTGCTGTTCCAGCTCCACCATCTCGATCTCGCCGCCCCGGGCGATCAGGCAGCGCGGCGACCCGGCGTCGACCGCTGCCACCTGCCCGCTGACCAGGTCCACCTCGAGCAGCAGGGTGGCGACGTGCGCGGCGCCGGCCCGGCGGGCGTGCACCGCGTCGGAGGCCAGCTCGGCCTGTTCGACGATGTCGGCGCCGCAGCGCCGGGCGTTGCGCATCGCGTTGACGGCGACGGTGGTGAGCAGCGAGGCCTCCATGCCGTCGCCGAACCCGTTCAGCACGGTGAGCGTCAGCCGCTCGCCGTCCAGCGCCCAGTCGAAGTGGTCGCCGCGAACGTCGTACGCCGGATCCAGCTGTCCCGCCACGAGGAACCGCTCGTCACCCAGCGACCGCCCGGGCAGCAGCTCCCACTGCAGCTCGGCGGCCATGGTGAGCCGTGCCCGGCGCTGCGCCCGGCGGTACCGGTCGGTGCTCGTGTCGGCGGCCCGCAGCGCGGTGGCCAGCTCGTCGGCGGCCGCGGCCAGCTGCTCGGCGGCCTCCGGCTCGGGCCGGGACGGCAGGTCCAGGCGCAGCACGCCGATCCGCTCTCCCCAGCAGCTCAGCGGCAGGTGCATCCGGATGGCGCCGTTCGCCGTGGTGGAGGTGGCGGCCCGCTGGCTGCCGAGGCACCGTAGCGCGGCCGGGTCCGGGTTCGTGCCGTTGATCAGCGGGCAGAGCGAGGACTGGGTCAGGTCAGCGAGGAACACCTCGACCGGCTCGGCCCCGAAGCGGCTGCGCAGATGGTCCGCGGCCACTTCGGGAAGCCGGTCGGGCGATGCCGCGCGTAGCGAGACGCCCAGCGCGACCGGTTGGTCGGACAACTCCACACTCCTCCCCAGTCGACGTCGGTCAGGTATTTGTTATACGGCAAGCAAATTTTACGCCGGACGGGCCACTGGCCCGTCCGGCGCGGGTAGAAGGGTCAGGCGAAGGATTTCTCGAAATGGATGAGGCTTCCGGTACGAGCGCTCGACTGCATCCGCACGTTCTCGCCGAGTGCCCGGATCAGGAAGAGGCCACGTCCCCGCTCGCTGTCGGAGGTGGGGGTCGCTGCGCTCACCGCGGCGGCGTCGAAGCCGGAACCCTCGTCGACCACGTCGATCGAGCAGCGGTCCTGACCCACGTCGAGGCGTACCTCGAAGTTCTCCGCGCCGGTGGCGTGCTTCACCACGTTGGCGCACGCTTCGGTGAGCGCGATCTCCAGATCCGTGCCGGCCTGACGATCCACTCGCAGGATCGTCAGCGCGCATCGCAACAGTCGGCGCACGGCGGGGACGCTGTCCACCTCGCGCGGCAGATTGAGCCGGACCGACATACGCATGCACTTTCTGTGCCCGGTCGGCCCGTCCGCTAACCACGGGCCGGTAGGCCGCTCCCCGATTCGTGTTATCCATGGTCGGCGCGCACGTCTCCCTATCCGGTGGACGCGTGCATGCCCAGGGAAGGCGGATTCATGGCTCGACAACCCGATCTCGCGACGGTGATCGCTGCCCGAGCCGGGGACCCGGCCGCCGTGGACCGTCTGGTGGCCGGTTACCTGCCGCTGGTCTACACCATCGTGGGCCGGGCCCTGGAGGGTCACGCGGATGTCGACGACGTGGTCCAGGAGGTCATGATCCGGGTCCTGCGCAACCTCGGTGAGCTGCGCGAACCCGAGTCCTTCCGCTCGTGGCTGGTGGCCATCACGGTCCGCCAGGTGCGGGAGCGGTTCCGCAGCCGGCACAGCGCTCCGGACGAGCTCCTCGATGCCGACCTGCGCGATCCGGGCGCTGATTTCACCGATCTGGCGATCACCCGCCTGGAGCTCTCCGGCCAGCGCCGGGAGACCGCCGAGGCGACCCGCTGGTTGGACGAGGAGAACCGGGAGCTGCTCTCGCTCTGGTGGCTGGAGGCGTCCGGCGAGCTCACCCGCGACGAGATCGTGGACGCGACGGGTGTCGGACGCCAGCATGCCGCGGTGCGCATCCAGCGGATGAAACTGCAGCTCGAGACGGCCCGGGCGGTGGTCCGGGCGCTGCACCGCACACCCCGCTGCCCGGATCTGGACGCCCTGCTCACGGCCTGGGACGGCCGGCCCGGCGCGCTCTGGCGCAAACGGATCGCCCGGCACACCCGCGAGTGCGGCCTCTGCGCCTCCGCCTGGCACGATCTCATCGCCGCCGAGCGGCTCCTGGCGGGCATGGCCCTGGTGCCGCTGCCGCCGGCTCACTTCTTATCCGGTACGGCCACAACTGCCACAACCGCATCAAAAGCCGTCACCGCAAACATTCCGGCAAAGCTCGGCGGCTCGCTGGCGCAGAAGGCGCTCGCCGGCGTGCTCGCCGCGACAGCCGTCGCCGGTGGTGGCGCGATCGTCGTGGCCAATCAGCAGCCCGCGCCGCCACCGGCCGCGACGGTCGCCGTGGCCGAGCCGGTGGCCCTGCCCGCGTCCCCCTCGGCGACGCCGCAGGTATCGCCGTCCGCCTCGCTGCCGCCATCCCCGTCGCCATCTCTTTCACCCTCCCCGGCGCCGTCCCTTTCCCGGTCCCCGGCACCGTCCCGCAAGCCGTCAGCCGCGCCGCCCGCCAGCACCGGCATCTCCGCGAAGAAGGGCGCCGCCGTCTGGAAGTTCACCGGGTCGAAAGCGGCCCTGAAGGACGTCGGCGCCTCCTGGTACTACGACTGGGGACCCAGTGACGACGACGTGCCCGGCCCGGCCGGCGTCGAGTTCGTCCCGATGATCTGGGGCCCCGCGAACGTCACCACCGCCACCCTGAAACAGGCCGCGGCCGAGGGTGGCGACTGGCTGCTCGGCTTCAACGAGCCGGACCTGGCCGAGCAGTCGAACATGACCGTCGAAGCCGCCCTGGACACCTGGCCCAAACTGGAGGCGACCGGGATGAACCTGGTCAGCCCGGCTGTCGCGTTCGGTGGTGACACCGCCGGCGGCTGGCTGGACCGCTTCATGACCGGTGCTTCCGAGCGGGGCCTGCGAGTCGACGCGATCGCCCTGCACTGGTACGGCTCCGACTTCAGCAAGGCCGCGGTGAACCAGTTCCTCGGCTACGTCGACGCGGTGCACGAGCGCTACCGCAAACCGATCTGGATCACCGAGTTCGGTCTGATCAACTTCGGCGCTTCCCCGCGCTATCCCAGCGACGCTCAGAAAGTCACCTTCATCAAGGGCGCGACGGCCGGCCTGGAGAAACGGAGGTTCGTCGCCCGGTACGCGTGGTTCGGTCTGCCCGCCGTCGGGGACAGCGTGGACTTCGGTCTCTACGAAGACGGGACGACCCCCACCGAGGCGGGCAAGGCGTACCGTGCCGCGGGATAGTCTCGTTTCATGATTCGGTTCGGGTACAAGGCGTCGGCCGAGCAGTTCGCGCCGGCTGAGCTGCTCAAGTACGGCATTCTCGCGGAGGAGTCGGGTTTCGACTCGGTCTTCGTCAGTGATCACTTGCAGCCGTGGCGGCACGACGGCGGCCACGCTCCGGCGGCGCTGCCGTGGCTGGGGGCGCTCGCCGCGCGTACCCAGAAGGTTCTGATCGGCACCAGCGTGCTGACGCCGACGTTCCGTTACCACCCGGCCGTGGTCGCGCAGGCGTTCGCCACGCTGGGCTGCCTCGCGCCCGGCCGCGCCATCCTCGGCGTCGGCTCCGGCGAGTCGCTCAACGAGGTGCTGCTCGGCACCGCGTGGCCGGACGGCAAGGAACGGTTCGCCCGGCTCAAGGAGGCGGTGCTGCTGATCCAGAAGCTGTGGGCCGAGGACCGGGTCACGTACGAGGGCCAGTTCTACAAGACCGAGAACGCCACGATCTACGACAAGCCGGAGACGCCCGTCCCGATCTACATCGGCGCGTCCGGCCCGGCCGCGACCCGGCTCGCCGGCCGGATCGCCGACGGCTTCATCACGACCAGCGGCAAGGGCCACGGTCTCTACACCGACACGCTGCTGCCGGCGGTCAAGGAGGGCGCGGAGAAGGCCGGCCGCAACCTCGACGACCTGGACCTGATGATCGAGGTGAAGGTCTCGTTCGACGACGACATCGAGCGGGCCCGCAACGACACCCACTACTGGGGTGCGCTCGCGCTGTCGCCGGAGGAGAAGACCGGCGTCGAGGACCCGATCGAGATGCAGCGGCTCGCCGACGCCCTCCCGGTGGAGCGAACCGTGTCCCGCTGGATCGTCTCCTCCGACCCGGCCGAGCACGCCGCGAAGGTCGCCGAGTACCTCGACATGGGCTTCAAGCACCTGGTCTTCCACGCCCCGGGGCCGGATCAGGAGCGTTTCCTGCGCCTCTACTCCACCGAGGTGCTCCCGCTCCTCCGCGCCCGCGCGTAGCCGAATCTCGACCGCTTCTCGCCCCCCCCGCGACGGGGCTGCGAGCCGTAGCCCACGCAGGTTCTCGGGGCCGCGAGTGGGGGCTGCGAGCCGTAGCCCACGCAGGTTCTCGGGGCGTCTACCTGCGTGAGCTACGGCCGGGTGGTGCGAGCCGTAGCCGGGGCAGATTTTCGGGGCGTTTTACTTGCGCTGGCTACGGCTCGGGGTCGCCAGCCGTAGCTCAGCCCGGTGATCAAGCTGTGTTTGCCTGTGTGGGCTACGGCCGGGTGTCGCGAGCCGTAGCTGGGGCAGGTTGTGCGCCGGCGTGACCTGCGTGGGCTACGGCTCGGTGGTGTGAGCCGTCGCTGAGGCCGGTTACTGCGGCCGGCAAACCGGATTTATCGTATTTGTTACCGCTGGACGGCCGGCGCGGGTCAGACGGAGCGCAGGTGGTCGTTGCGACGGGGGGACGGGCCGGCTCCCTCGCCGTTGATCACTCGGAGGTTGGGGCGGCCCGAGCCGGTGTTGCGGGTGCTCTGGTCGCGCCACCGCCGGCGGGTGAGGTTCTCCGCCGGGTCGAGCTTGGGCTTTCCCCAGCCCCGCCCCGCGAACGGGAGGTCGGCGTTCCCGGCGGCGCGGGCCCGTTCGGCGTTGCGGCCGTCGCTGCGGCGGCGCTCGGTGAAACCTCGGTCGCCGGGTAGCAGGCCGCTGTTGGGCAGGTCGGCCGAGGCGGTGGTCCGGCGCTGATTCGGCGCGGGCCAGACCGGCGCGGGAGCCCCAGCCACGTGACCAGCCCCGGCCGAATGGGAAGTCCCGGCCGCGTGGCGATCCCCGGCCGCGTGGCGATCCCCGGCCGCGTGGCGATCCCCGGTCGTGCGAGCAGCCCCGGCCGTGCGGGGAGTCCCGGCTGTGCGGGGAGCGCCGGCCGTGCGGTGAGTCCCGGCCGTGCGGGAAGCGCCGGCTGTGCGGGAAGCGCCGGCCGTGCGGGGAGCGCCGGCTGTGCCGGAGGAGCCGGCGCGTGGGTTGATCAGAGGGCGGCCGGTCACCACCACGATGCTCTCCGGGGTGCCGGCGCGGGCGGCGCGGCGGCGGCCGGCGTACTCGGCGACGAGGGCGCGCACGGCGGTGACCAGCGGAGTGCCGGCGGCGCGCGGATGGACGGTGGTGGGCACCTCGGCGCCGCGCAGGCCGGAGGCGGCGATCCGGACGGCGAGCAGCGCCTCGATCTCCGGGCCGTCGCCGCGGACCGGCTCGAAGCCGGTGATCGCGGGCAGGCCGAGCTGTCCGGTGCTGTCCCGCCAGAAGGCACGGTACCCATGACCGGGATCGCTGGGCCGGCAGCCGAAGAGCACCCGCAGGAACCAGAGCAGGATCATGTCGAGCACGCCGGGCCGGCCGGACAGGTAGCGGGAGCCGTGCACCACGTCGGCGCCCTCGCGCAGCGCGGCCAGCAGGCGGGGCAGTTCGGCCGGGTCGCAGGAGCCGTCGCCGGGGAGCGTCACGATGATGTCGCCGGTGCTGGCGTCCACCCCGCAGGCCAGCGCGTTGCCGACGCCGGACCGGGTCTGCCGGATCACCCGCGGCGGCCGGGGGAGCGTCCGGGTGGTGTCCTCGCCGCGCCCCACCACGACGATCACCTCGTCGACCGGCGGCAGCGCGCGCAGCAGCACGGGCAGGTCCGACGGGTCGCCGGCCGGGATCACCACGCTTACGGAGGGTGACGCCGGACGGTTACCGGCTGCGGCGCGGTGACTCGGTGAAACTGGCATGGTGCGACGGCTCCCGGCTCGGCTGCGGTGCAGTGCCGAAGCTACCTGCCTGCAACCCCGTAGCAACCGGGCCTAACGGCTGATAGTGATCATCTCTGCGGCCGGAAGAGGGCGGGACCGTCGTGTGCGGTTGTGGCGCGGTTACCCATCGTACACATGGGGTAGGGTCTTCGATGTGAGTGTCAAAGCTGTGGTGTTCGATCTGGACGGCGTGATCATCGATACCGAGGAGGTCTGGGAGGAGGTCCGGCGCGGCTATGTGGCCGAGTTCGGGCGCGCGTTCCTCCCGGACAGCCAGGACCGGATGATGGGCATGAGCACCGGCGAGTGGTCGGCGCACCTGGCCGACGAGGTGGGTGTGCCGCGCACGGCCGAGCAGGTGGCGGCCGACGTGCTCGGGCGGATGGCGGCGCGGTACCGCGAGGCGCTGCCGCTGATCCCCGGCTCGGTCGAGGTGGTCCGCTCCCTTCGGCAGAGCTATCGCCTGGCGCTGGCCAGCTCGTCCGCGCGGATCCTGATCGACCAGGTGCTGGAGACCGCCGGGCTCACCGGCGCGTTCGAGGTGACGCTCTCCACCGAGGAGGTGCCGCGCGGAAAGCCGGCGCCGGACGTCTACCTGACCGCTGTCGCGAAGATGGGTCTCACCCCGGCGGACTGCGCGGCGATCGAGGACTCCAGCAACGGTCTGCGCTCCGCCGCGGCGGCCGGTCTCACGGTGATCGCGGTGCCGCACGGCGTCTACCCGCCGGCGCCGGACGCGCTCGCCGGGGCGAGCCGGGTCGTCGGCGCTATCAGCGAGGTCACACCGGAGATGATCACCACGCTGTGAACTTCGTGTGAAAAATCTTCGATCGGGGCATAGCACGGGCCGACAAATGGAGGTGGGCCCGTGCGAACACTGGCTGCGGAGGGTCTTCGGCTAGATGTGGGCATCGTCGATTACCTGATTCTCACTCTTTACTTCGTCACGGTGCTCGGGATCGGATTCGCCGCCCGCCGTGCGATCAAGAGCAGTAACGACTTCTTCCTGTCCGGGCGGTCGATGCCTGCGTGGGTGACCGGCCTGGCCTTCGTCTCGGCCAACCTGGGCGCCCTGGAAATCATCGGCATGGCCGCGAACGGCGCCGAGTACGGCCTGATGACGCTCCATTACTACTGGATCGGCGCGGTACCGGCCATGGTGTTCCTCGGCATCGTGATGATGCCGTTCTACTACGGCTCCAAGGTGCACAGCGTCCCCGAGTTCCTGCGGCGGCGCTTCAACCGGCCGACCCACCTCTTCAACGCGCTGAGCTTCGCCCTCGCCCAGGTGCTGATCGCCGGCGTCAACCTCTACGCCCTCGCCCTGATCCTGCAGGCCCTGCTGGGCTGGCCGCTCTGGGTGTCGATCGTGATCGGCGCGGCGATCGTGCTGATCTACATCACGCTCGGCGGGCTCTCCTCGGCGATCTACAACGAGGTGCTGCAGTTCTTCGTCATCCTGGCCGGTCTGATCCCGATCACGGTGGTCGGCCTGGTCAAGGTCGGCGGCATCGACGGCCTGATGGAGAAGGTCCGGGAGAGCCCGCTCGGCGAGCCCGGCCTGCACACGTTCGCGGACACCGCCGGCACCGGCAACCCGCTCGGCGCGAACTGGATCGGCATCATCTTCGGTCTCGGTTTCGTGCTCTCCTTCGGGTACTGGACCACGAACTTCGCCGAGGTGCAGCGTGCG
This sequence comes from Actinoplanes sp. NPDC023936, assembly GCF_040639325.1. NCBI lineage: Bacteria > Bacillati > Actinomycetota > Actinomycetes > Micromonosporales > Micromonosporaceae > Actinoplanes > Actinoplanes sp. NPDC023936. The sequence continues at coordinate 69,141 of NZ_JBEZZR010000004.1, forward strand.
CTCAGCGCCAAGGACATGAGCGCGGCCCGGCGTACGCCGATCATCGGCGCCTTCCCGAAGCTGCTGATCCCGGCCGTCACCGTCATCCCCGGCCTGATCGCCCTGGTCACGGTCAAGGGCCTCGGCGCGGACAACGGTGACCTGGTCTACAACAACGCCATCCCGCTGCTGATGCGCGACCTGCTGCCGAACGGCGTGCTCGGTGTCGCGGTGACCGGTCTGATCGCGTCGTTCATGGCCGGCATGGCGGCCAACGTGAGTGGTTTCAACACCGTCTTCACGTACGACATCTGGCGCGCCTACATCCGTAAGGATCGGACCGACGCCCACTACATCCGGGTCGGCCGGATCGCCACGATCGGCGGTGTGCTGGTCGGCATCGGCACCGCGTTCATCGCGGCCGGCTTCTCCAACATCATGAACTACATCCAGGCGCTGTTCAGCCTCTTCAACGCGCCGCTGTTCGCGACGTTCATCGTCGGCATGTTCTGGAAGAAGATGACGCCGTGGGCCGGTTTCTGGTCCCTGCTGCTCGGCTTCCTGGCGTCCCTGACGCTGTACATCGGTCACCTCACCGAGGTCTTCCACTTCAACTCCGACCTGGAGGAGAGCTTCTGGGGCGCCGGCGCCGCGTTCCTGACCGCGGTCGTGGTCGCGGTGGTGGTCACCATCATGACCCGGGGCACCAGCAAGTCCGACGACGAGCTGCGCGGCCTGGTGTACGGGCTGGGCGGCCAGTCCACCTCCAGCGACGTGATCATCTCCGGCGAGAAGGTCTGGTGGCGCAACCCGGTGCTGCTCGGCACGCTCGCCCTGGTGCTGGCCGTCGTCCTGTACATCCCGGTCTGGTAAGGAGCCGACGATGAGTGAACCTACTGCGGGGAAGAGCCGCCTGTTCGACGTGCGGCTGGTGATCGGCGGCCTGTTCGTGATCTACGGCGTGATCGTCACGACGGTCGGGATCTTCGACAGCCAGGCCGAGATCGACAAGGCCGAGGGCGTCCGGATCAACCTCTGGATGGGCCTCGCGATGCTCGGCCTGGGCGCGTTCTTCCTGATCTGGCTGCGGCTCAACCCGACCAAGGGGGTACCGTCGCAGCCCGCTGACGAGGAGTCCGGCCGGGCGGAGTGACAGCCCGGCGGAGCGCTGGCCGGGCGGTTTGATGGCCACGGCGGTGTGCCCGGGTTGCGGTCGTGTTGCACAGGGTCCGCATATCTTCAAGACGGCTGCCCGTGCGACCGATAACCCGGGCATGGAAGCCCTCACCGCACTGAGCGGCCTCGCCTCGGGAGGTCGCCGCTCACCCGGCTGGCAGGTCCAGCTCCGGGTGGACTACGTCGTCAACCAGGTCATGAAGACCCACCGCGGGCAGAGCGAGGACGTCATCAAACAGGCGATCCAAGATCAGCTCCGGGTGTACGGGGTGGTGCCCAACAAGCGTCAGATCAACCAGTACGCGCAGGCCATCTCGGCCCTGCCCCAACTACCACCGGTCAGCAGGTAACCGTCATCGGGTCGCGACCCTACCGGGCCGGGAAACGCAGGATCCGGTCATCGCCGTCACGCTGGTCGCCGCGGCCGTCGGTGTTCGATGTGGTCACCCACAGCGAACCGTCGGGGGCCACGGCGACCGTGCGAAGCCGTCCGTACTCACCGGTGAGCTCGGCCGTGGTGGAACCACCGCCGAGCGGAACCGTCCACAGGCGCTCACCCCGCAGCGCCGCCACGTAGAGCGTGTCCCCGGCGACCGCCGCGCCACTCGGCGAGGCGTCGTCCGTGGTCCACTGCACGATCGGGTCGGTGAACCCGGAACTCCCGCCGCGGCCCTCCACCTCGGGCCAGCCGTAGTTCCGGCCCTTCTCGATGATGTTGACCTCGTCCCATGTGCTCTGCCCGAACTCGATCCCGTACATCCGGCCCTGGTCGTCCCAGGCCAGGCCCTGCACGTTGCGGTGACCCAGCGTCCAGACCGGCGATCCCGCCCACGGGTTGCCCGGCGCCGGATCGCCGTCCGGCGTGAGCCGCAGAATCTTGCCGCTCGGGTCGTCCCGGTCCTGTGACCTCGATTCCTCGCTCGCGTCGCCGGTGCCGACGTAGAGCATGCCGTCCGGCCCGAACGCGATCCGCCCGCCGTTGTGCCGGGAGCCCTTGGTGATCCCCTCGAAGATCACTTCCGGCTGCGGGTTCTCCAGCCTGAAGCGGACGATCCGGTTGTCCTCCGCGCCGGTGAAGTACGCGTAGACCCAGTCCTCGTGCACGGCCAGCCCGAGCAGCCCGCCCTCGCCGCCCGCGTCCACGCCCGGCACGGTGTAGACCTCGCGCGGCTCACGTCCCGGTTCCACCCGGAGCACCCGCCCGCTGTCCCGCTCCGACACCAGCGCGCTGCCGTCGGTGAGGAACGCCAGGCCCCACGGCACGCCGATGCCCGTCGCCACGGTCTCCGGCGCGGACAGGTCCGGCGCCTTCCCGGCGCTGTCCGGGGCCTTCGCGGTGCTTTCCACGGCGGGCGACCGTGCCGGGGACACCGCCGGCACCGGTTGCACGGTGGGGGCCGCCTCCCCGCCGGTCTCCGCGGAGCAGGCGGTCAGCAGGGCCGCGCCGGTCGCGGCGATGGCCAGGCGGGTGGTGCGGATGACGTTCATCGCTCCACGTTGCCACGGCCGCGGGCTGGCTCCAACGCCCAATCTGTGCTAAATGTGGCTGTTTGCCGGATTAGCCGGGGTGATCGGCATGAAGATGGTGGCCGCGCGGTGCGCCGGCCGCGCAGGGCGGAGAGAGGTTTTGCGAGCGGGACACCAGCGATTCCGGCGGCCGGTCACGGCCGCGATCCTCACCCTCACCACCCTTCTCGCGTACGCGCCACGGCCGGCCCTGGCCGACCCGGTGCAGGGGGTGCCACCGACGCTGCGGTCCGGCGGCCCCCCGGTGATCCACTGGGAGCCGTGCCCGGAGGACGAGAAGGCGCAGTGCGGGACCATGCGGGTCCCGGCCGACTGGTCGGCGCCGTACGGCCCGTCGATCGAGCTGACCCTGGCCCGCCGCGCGGCCGGAGACCCGTCCCGGCGGATCGGCGTGCTCCTGGTCAATCCGGGCGGTCCCGGCGCCTCGGCCGTCAACCAGGCGCTCGACACCGAGTACTTCGGGGACGAGGTGGAGCGCCGGTTCGACATCGTCGGCATCGACCCGCGTGGGGTCGGGCGCAGCGCCCCGATCCTCTGCGCCCAGGACCTGGTCGACGCGAAACCGTCCCCGCTCGCTGCCACCGAGGCCGAGTTCGGGCAGTGGGCCACGTACAACAAGCGGCTCGCGGCGGACTGCGCGTCCCGCAGCGGGCCGGTCTTCCACCAGGCCGGGACCGGCAACGTGGTCCGCGACATGGACGCCGCCCGGATCGCCCTGGGCGAGGAGAAGATCAGCTTCTACGGTGCGTCTTACGGCTCGCTGATCGGTCAGCTCTACGCCGAGCGCTACCCGGACCGGCTGCGCGCCCTGGTGCTGGACAGCGTGATGGACCACAGCGCCGACCTCGCCGCGTTCGTCGGCCGGACCGCGGAGTCCGCGCAGGACTCGTTCGACGAGTTCGTCACCTGGTGCGGCCGGGACGAGCAGTGCGCGCTGCGCGGCCGGGACATCCGGGCGATCTGGGCGGCGCTGATGGACCGGGCCGAGGCGGGCACGCTGCAGGACCCGTACGACCCGCCGGCCCCGCTGCGGAAGTGGGACCTGATCTCGGCGGCGTTCAGCGCGTTCTACGACCCGCAGTGGTACTCGTTCGCCTACTACCTGAAGGAGGCGTACGAGCCGGCGCCGGCCGGCCGGCGCGCGGCGCCCGAGGTGGACCTCACCCCGCACAGCTTCCCGGCGGTGATGTGCCGGGACTGGTCGCTGCCGGTCGGCGGCTGGACCGGGTACCGCGCCCTGATCGACGGGCTCGCCGCCCGGGCGCCGCAGATGACCGCCTCGCCGCTCGCGCTGACCGCGGTCTCCGGCTGCGCGGGCTGGCCCGACCCGCCCGCCGACCCGCAGCGCCCGATCCCGGCCGCGAAGACGCCGATGCTGCTGGTCAACGCCCGGCACGACCCGGCGACCGCGTACTCCTGGGCGACGAACGTGGCGCGGCAGCTCGGCCCGTCCGCCCGGTTGCTCACCTACGAGGGGTGGGGGCACGTCGCGTACAGCCACAGCGACTGCGTGTCCGGCGCCGCCGACCGCTACCTGACCGACCTGACCCTGCCGGCACCGGGCGCCACCTGCCCGCCGGTCGAGCCGGTGCCCTACGGCGTCGGCTGATATCGACGCCTGCGGTTGTGCCCCGCCCGGATCCCCGGTAGGCAGGGAATTGACAACCGACACTGTCCTGTCTGGAGGGCCGATGCGGCTCCTGCCCGCGCTCACAGCGCTTTCCCTCACCACCCTGGGAGTCGCGGTCGCGGCCCCACCAGCCTCCGCGGGTGGCGCGCCGGACCTCGGTCCGACCGCCACCGGGTACGGCGGGGCGGTCGCCACTGTCGACGCCACGGCCACCGCCGTCGGCCTCGACGTGCTGCGCAAGGGCGGCAACGCGGTCGACGCCGCGATCGCCGCAGCGGCCACCCTGGGCGTGACCGAGCCGTTCTCGGCCGGGATCGGTGGCGGCGGCTTCTTCGTCTACTACGACGCCAAGCGCCGCAGCGTCTCCACGATCGACGGGCGGGAGACCGGCCCGGCCACGATGACCGAGGACTACTTCATCGATCCCGCGGACGGGTTGCCGTACGACTTCCCCGAGGCCCGGGTGAGCGGCCTGTCGGTCGGCGTCCCCGGCACGGTCGCCACCTGGGAGGCGGCGGCCCGCAAGTGGGGCACCCGGTCGCTCGCCGAGGGCCTGCGCCCGGCCGCGCGGGTCGCCGATCGGGGCTTCGGAGTGGACGCCACGTTCCGGCAGCAGGTCGCCGACAACGCGGCCGCGTTCGGGCAGTTCGACTCGACCCGGGAGATCTACCTGCCCGGCGGCGCGCCGCCCGCGGTCGGCTCGACCCTGCGGAACCCGGATCTCGCGGACACCTACCGGCTGATCGCGGACCGGGGTGCCGGCGTCTTCTACCGGGGCGCGATCGCCGACGACCTGATCGAGACGGTCCAGAACCCGCCGGTCGCGGACGATCCGACCGGCGCCTGGGCGTACCCGATCCGGCCCGGCGAGCTCACCAAGGCCGACCTGGCCGGGTACCGGCTGAGGTTCCCGTCGCCGACCCGGTCCGACTACCGGGGTCTCACCGTCTACGGCATGAACACGCCGTCCAGCGGCGGCATCGCGGTCAGCGAGGCGCTCAACATCATCGAGAAGGGCCTGCCGGGCTCCGCCTCGGCGACCGAGAAACTGCACTACTACCTGGAGGCGTCGGCGCTCGCCTTCGCCGACCGGAACCGCTATGTCGGGGCGGACACCTCGCAGCGGACCGTGCGGCAGCTGCTCTCCGACCGGTGGGCCGCTCAGCGGGCCTGCCAGATCGACCCCGGCAAGGCGCTCACCAAGCCGGTCCCGCCCGGTGACATCACCGCTCGCGGCTGCACGCCGGCCACCGCCGGCAAACCCGTCGAGCAGGGTCAGAGCACCACGAACCTGACAGTGGCCGACCGGTGGGGCAACGTCGTCGAGTACACCTTCACGATCGAGCAGACCGGCGGCAACGCGATGGTCGTACCCAATCGTGGTTTTCTGCTCAACAACGAGCTGACCGACTTCAACTTCGCGCCGACGCAGGGGACGGCGGCCGACCCGAACCTGCCCGGGCCCGGCAAGCGCCCGCGCAGCTCGATGTCGCCGACGATCGTGCTGAAGGACGGCAAGCCGTTCCTCGCGCTCGGCTCGCCGGGCGGCGCGACGATCATCACGACCGTTCTGCAGGTGCTGGTCAACCGCCTCGATCTGGGGATGACCCTGCCGGAGGCGATGGCCGCGCCGCGGGCCTCGCAGCGCAACAGCGCCGGGATCCAGGCCGAGCCGGCGTTCCGCGCCCGGTACGGGCCGCAGCTCACCGCGCTGGGCCACACGTTCGGCCCGGACGTGGCGGAGCTGGGCGCGGCCACCGCGATCGAGTTCACCCGGGGTGGTGGCCTGATCGCCTCGGCCGAGCCGGCCCGGCGCGGCGGCGGCGCGGCGGCGGTGGTCCACCCGAGGCGCTGACCGGTTGTGGGGTGGATTTCGAGCCGAAATCCACCCCGCACTCGCCCGAACAGCTGTGATTTTTCGGTCTCCGCGCGGTTCCCGCTCAGCAGCGAGCCGGTTGCGACGATGCTTCCGGTGCAAGTGCAGAGCAACGGCAGAACTTCGGGGGGCGTTCGGCCATGAAGAACATCGGTCATGTCGCGGGGAACATGGCGGTAGCGGCGGCGGTCGGCATCTGCTGCGCGGTGTGCCATCCTGGCGCCGCGCAGGCGGCGGCCGGCCAGGCCACCGGCGGCGGCACGCAGAGCACCGTCAGCAGCAAGCAGGACAGGTCGGCCCAGCAAGCGGCGGCCGCGGCCGCACAGCTGCCGGGCCTGGTCGCCTACGTCCGCAACGGCGACGTCTACACCAGCAAGGGCGCCACCGAGACCCGGCTGACCACCGGCGGGGCCAGCGCCCGTCCGCGCTGGTCACCGAACGGCAAGCAGATCGCGTTCCTGAAGAGGGGCCAGCTCTGGACGATGAACGCGAACGGCACCGGCCAGCGCCGCCTGACCACCCGTCCGGCCGCCGGGCCGTCCTGGTCGCCGGACGGCAAGTGGATCGCGTTCGCGTCGCTCTCCTGCACCGGCGGCCCGGGCGTCTACCAGATCCGGACCGACGGCAAGGGCGCCCCGGCGGTGCTCTTCCCGCGGGACTGCCGGGCTGAGGCGCTGCCGGGCGAGACCGAGGCCGCCAAGAGCAGCGTGCAGAAGGAGCTGAGCACGGACAACGCGGTCGCCTGGTCGCCGGACGGGCGTCAGCTGGCGTTCCGCGGCGGCGACTGCGAATCGGTCTACGACTCCTGCCTGAGCCTCGGCGACGTGTCGACCGGCGGGGAGAAGACGGTGGCGGCGTACGGCGGTGGCGGCGTGCAGAACAGCGGGTTCGCGGTCGTGCCGAGCTGGCGTTCGGACGGCGCGAAGCTGGCGTTCACCGCGTACCAGGAGGGTGAGGTCGCCGCCGAGAACAAGCCGGTGCACCTGGTCGAGTACGACGCGGTGACCGGCGCGAAGCGGACGATCGGCAACGCGATGGACCGTGAGCTCGACTACGTGGACGCCAGCCGGGCCGTGATCACCAGCGAGAAGGCCGGAACGTCCTGGGTGACGGTGGTGGGCCTGGCGAACGGCCTGCGCGTCCCGCTCAAGTCCGGCTCGCAGCCGAGCGTGCAGCCGGTGACCCGGTAGAAGCCGGTAAAACTACACTGGGGCCGCCATGACTGAGACGAACATCCGGCCCATTCGCACGTTCCATCCTCGCCGGGGACGGATGAGCACCCGCCATGCGGATGCCCACGCCGCCTTCTGGCCCCATCTGGGACTCACTGTCATCGATGGCGACCGGAGCGAGCTCGATCTCGCCGGATTGTTCGGGCGCACCGCTCCGGTCGTACTGGAAATCGGTTTCGGCATGGGTGACGCGACCGCGGCGATGGCCGCGGCCGATCCGGACCGGGATTTTCTCGGTGTCGAGGTGCACACGCCGGGCATCGGCAACCTGCTCGCCCTCGTCGGTGAGCTGGGCGTGACGAACGTCCGGGTGGCGCACGGCGACGCCATGGAGCTGGTGCACCGGATCCCGGCGAACGCGCTGGACGCCGTGCACGTCTTCTTCCCGGACCCGTGGCCGAAAGCGCGTCACCACAAACGGCGGCTGATCCGGCCGGAGAACGTTGCGCTGCTGCGGGACCGCCTGCGTCCGGGTGGCGTGCTGCACTGCGCCACCGACTGGCCGCACTACGCGGAGGCGATGGCGGAGACCCTGGACGCGGATCCGGGCCTGCGCCGCCTTCCGGCGACGGCGTCGCCGCATGCGCGACCCGAGACCAAGTTCGAAAGGCGCGGCGCCGAGGCCGGTCGCCCGATTGCCGATTTACGGTACGAGAAAAGCTAGGTCCCGTTTCGTGAAGGATGGCGGGGCTGCGGGAGTCCGCACGCCGGACGACCGCGTCCACAGCGGCTAGGATGCCGCGATTTCACCCCGTTTAGCCTTTTCGCCCCTCTACCCTTGAGTGTGGAGGTCAGCCATGCGGCGAGATGACGCCGGCATCGACGCCGGGCGGTCCGGACGGACCCGTGCGGCTCTCGCACGCGTGGCCGCACCTCACGGGGGGACGGCCGCCGGTGGACACCCGCCGGCGGCTGCCGCACCTGCCGCCCGGCCTTCCGCAAGCTCCTTCCGCGACCTGCTCGCCGAGGCCGCCACCGGGCCCGAGCTGCACCGCGGCGTGCTCACCTCCGGATCGGCCGACCAGCTCGCCGCGCTGGTGGCCCGCGCCGCCGGAGCGCCGAGCGCCTGCATCCAGTTCGTCGAGGAGAACCGGCTGCGCCTCTACGGCAGCTGGGGTGTCGCCGCGGACTGGGAGGTGGTCGCCGAAACCGGGCTGGACCGCTCGCTCGGCGGCCTCGTGGTCCGCCACGGGAGCACGCTGATCGTGGAGAACGCCCGCGCCGACCCGCGCATCGACGACGGCCTGCTGCGCCGGGGCGGCGGCGCCTACCTCGGCTGCCCGGTGCACGACCGGTCCGGCGCCGTCCTCGGGGTCTGCTTCGCCTACGACCACCAGCCACGCCCCTGGACGCCGGGGCAGGTCGCGGCCGTCTCCGAGGCGTCCGAGGTGGCCACCCTGCTGATCGGCGAGCAGATCGCGAGGCACGAGCTGGAGCAGCAGCACCGGTTCCTCGACGCGGTGCTGGACAGCCTGCACGACGGGGTGGTCGCCTGCGACGCAGGAGGCCGGATCGCGTTCGTCAACGAGCGGATGCGCCGCCTCTGGGGTGACACGGTCTTCGGCACCGAGCCGGTGCCCGGCCTGACCGACGCCACCGGCACCCCGCTGACCCGCGACGACCTGGGCCTGGTCCGGGCGCTGCGCGGCGAGGTGATCCGGGACGAGCCGCTCGCCCTGCACGGCCGCAGCCGGCGCACCCACTACTACGTGATGGACGCCCAGCCCTTCCACGGCGTCGACGGCCGGGTGCTCGGAGCCGTCCAGGCCGTGCAGGACGTCACCCGGCAGCGCCGCGCCGAACGGTTCCGCAGCTGCGAGCTCGCCGTGACGACCGCGCTGACCGAGGAGCCGAGCGTCGAAGCGGCCGGTCCGCGAGTCCTCGAAGCGGTGGTCGGCGCGCTCGACTGGGTGCACGCCGAGCTGTGGCTCGTCGAGGAGGGGACGATCCGGGCGGCCGCGCGGTGGAGCGCGCCGGGCTGGCCGGGGGAGATCCCGGTGCCGGAGCGGCTGGCGTACGGGCAGGGACTCGCCGGGCGCGCCTGGCAGGTGGACAAGCCGCTCTGGATCCGGGACGTGGGCCAGCCGCAGAGCCTGATCTCGCCGGACACCTCGGCCGACCGGCTGCACACCGCGGTCGCCATCCCGGTGCACGACGGCTCCGGCCCGATCGGGGTGCTGACCGTCTTCGCCGACGCGATCGAGGACCCGGAGGACGAGCTGCTCGCGCTGATGTCCGGGATCGCCGCGCACCTCGGCCAGTTCGTCGAGCGGAGCCGGGTGGAGGACCTGCAGCGCCAGCTGACCCGCAGCAAGAACGAGTACCTGGCGCTGATCGGGCACGAGCTGCGCACCCCGCTCACCTCGATCAGCGCGTACACCGAACTGCTCCGGGAAGCCGACGAGGCGACACTAGTCCGCGACGGCCCCCGGCTGATCCAGGTGATCGAGCGGAACACCCTGACCCTCCGCGAGATCATCAACGAGCTGCTGGAACTGTCCGCCCTGGACGCCGGGCACGCGGACGTCCGGCGCACACCCGTCGACCTGGCCGCGGTCGTCCGCGACGTGGTGGACCGGACCCGGCGCGCCATCGACGGCGCGCCGGTGGTGATCGACGCCGACCTGCCCGGCGAGCTGATCGTGCCGTGCGACCGGGACCGGCTCCGGCACATCGTGCAGAACCTGCTGGGCAGCGCGGTCCGCTACAGCCCGGACGGCGGCCACGTCGCGGTGTCGCTGCGCAGCACCGGCCGGGCAGCCGAACTGTCCGTCTCGGACGCGGCCGGCGACGTGCCCCGCGCTGAGCGGGAGGAGCTGTTCACCGGCCACTATCGGACCAGCCGGGGCAGCGACCGGACGATACCGGGCAGCGGGCTCGGGCTGACCCTGAGCCGGGCCGTGGTGGAACGGCACCACGGCAGCGTGGAGCTGACCGGAGGCGAATCCGGAACCACGGTCCTGATCCGCCTCCCCCTGGAAGTCAGCTGACCCCGGCGGCCCTTTCCTGTTGTGTGGATTTCGGGTGCGGAGCGTGCCCAAGTCGACACGCTCGCTGGGTTCTGCTCGGGTGTGTGGAGTTGGGGTGCGGAGCGCGCCTGAAGTCGACACGCTCGCTGGGTTCCGCTCGGGTGTGTGGATTTGGGGTGCGGAGCGCGCCTGAAGTCCACACGCTCGCTGGGTCCCGCTCGGGTGTGTGGATTTGGGGTGCGGAGCGCGCCTGAAGTCGACACGCTCGCTGGGTTCCGCTCGGGTGTGTGTTTTTTGGGTGCGCTCCGCACCTCAAGTCCACACGGTGGCTGGTCTCGCCTGTGCCGTCAGGCTCTGGTTTCGGCGGACTGGATCTCGATCGGCCCGGCCGCCGGTTCGCCCGGTTGCTTCGCGCCGATGTACAGCGTCGCCACCGCACCGAGCAGCAACGCGCCGCCGGCGATGGTGGCGGCGCCGAGCGGCTCGTCGATGAGAAGCACGGCCAGCAGGGCCGCGGTGAGCGGTTCCAGCAGGGTGACCACCACGGCGACACTGCCCGTCGTGCGCCGCAACCCGGTGTAGAACAGCGCGTAGGCCAGGGCCGTCGTGATCGCCCCGGCATACACGAGCAGCGCGATCGGCTTCACCTGCGGCGTGAACGCGAGCCCTTCGACGGCGGCGATCGGGAGCAGCGTGACCGCGCCGATCGTGCACGACAGGGTGGTCAGGGTCAGCGGCTGCACGCCCTGGGTGGTGTGCCGGCTCAACGCGGTCGACGCGGCGTAGACGACGCCGGACCCGACGGCGGCGATCAGCCCGAGCCCGGCGGCCGGCACGCCCGTGTCGACCGTGGCGCCGGCGATCAGCGCGAGCCCGATGATCGCCGCCGCCGAGGCGGCCAGGACACCGGTGCCCGGCCGCTGCCGGGTGCGAACCGTCTCCCATGCGCTGAGCAGCACCGGCGCGATGCCGAGGCTGACCACTGTGGCGATGCTGACGCCGCCCAGCCGGACCGCGACGAAGTACAACGCCTGATAGGCGGCGAGCCCGGCGCCGGCCAGGACGATCGCCACGGGCGCGCCCCGGAACGCCGCGACGAGCTGCCGCGCTCCGGTGGCCGGCGCATGACCCTCGCGCGATGCCGCGGCCGGCGCATTCGCAGCCGTGCCGGTCGACGCGTTCCCGGCTTTGCCGCGTGTGGACAGGCCGAGCAGCAGCAGGACAACGGCCGCGAAGAGCAGCCGGTAGAAGCCGATCGCGACGGCGCCGAGCCCGGTACTTTCGGCGACGACCTGGACGACGACGCCGGCGGTGCCCCAGAGGATGCCGGCTGCGGAGAGTTGCAACAGGCTCAGGCGGGCGCCGGCCGTCGCGGAAATTGGCAGGGTGAAACGTTTGCTGAACACGTGCGCTCCGGAAAGAAGAAGTGAGTCGGTGTCGGCGAGCACCGGAGCGCAGCGAAAGGAGACCGGCCGAGCGATGCTCGATCGGTCAGGCGGGCGCTCCGGAGGGGAGCGCGACGGGCGCTCCGCCAGGGAGCGCGACGGGCGCTCCGGTCAGGAGCGCGGCGGGCCGAGGTTGCCGAGGTCGAGACTCACGCCAGGCAGCCTAGCGGCATCGGGAAGGGCGGCGCCTCCACCGGATCGGCAGTCCGCCATGCGGAACACCCGCGGGCACGTGCCGCCCCGGCATGCGGGACACCCGCGGGCACGTGCCGCCCCGGCATGCGGAGCACCCGCGGGCACATGCCGCCCCGGCGTGACAGGCACGCCGGGGCGGGCACGCGGGACGGGTCATGCCGGCCCGGCACGCCGGGCCGATCATGCCGGGACGGGGCACGCCGAGACGGGCATGCCGGGACGGACGGGCGGATCAGGCGGCGGTGGCGGCGCCGGTCGTAGTGGCGGTGTCGGTCGCGGTGGCGGCCCACATCGCGGTGAAGGCCGCCGCCTCACCGGCCAGCCAGCTCTCGACGTGAGCGGGCCGGGCGGCGGCGTCGAGACGGTGGGTGACCCCGCGCCGGACGTCGACGAGCACCGGCTCGGCGTTCGGCAAGATCTGGTCCATGTGACTCGCCATCAGGTGCAGCATCGCGGTCACCGCGTCGACGCTCGGCGGCTCCTCGTCGAAGTGCAGCCTGACCGCTTCGCGACGGCCATCGTCGTACCGAAGGCCGAAGTGGGGGTTGATCTTGACCGCGAGGGGTCCGACGGTGGCGATCGCGTCCCGCGTCTGTGCGAGGTTGACCTGGGCCGGGTCGCCCAGCGACGTCAGATAGGCCTGAGCGCCGGACCGCAGCGACGAGTAGAGCGGCTTCCACCGGTCCTTGACGAGGCCGACGACGCCGGCGAGGTAACTGCCGCCGGTGCGGAACGCGATGTCGGCTTTCAGTGCTTTCACCAGCTGGCCGTGCGGGTTGAACCCGGACCGCCGCTCCCGCTGCCGGCGCAGCCCGCCGACGAAGGTGGCCTTGGCGGGACCGGTGCGAGACACGTACCGCGTGAAGCCGAGCATCGTCGCATAAGGGCGGATCGTGGACATGGTTGACGTGGTCACGTCGGTCTCCTCACTCGCGCTGACCGCAGCCGGAAATCAGCCGAAGATCAGCAGCTCAGGGCCCCTCTTTCGTACATACATACTAATCGACGGGTACGACATTCCCAACGCGTTCCTGGCCCTCGCGGACGCCGGCTGGGATCCTCGGGAATCAGTGGAATCTCCGGCGCCGGGCTGTCGATTTCCGGGCTCGCCGTTCGTCTTACCGCGACTGTCCTGAGGAGGTAGCCATGAAGTACATCATGTTGATCTATCAAGGCACGGCGCTCGAACGGCAGGCCGAGCTCACCGCCGACGAGCAGAAGCAGGTCTACGCCGACTACCAGGCGATCAACCAGACGCCGGGCGTCACGCCGGCGCCGCCGATGGGCCTCGCCGAGAACGCGACGACGGTACGGGTCGAGGGCGGCCGGACACTGACCACCGACGGCCCGTTCGTCGGGATGAAGGAGGCCGTCGGCGGCGTGTTCATCCTGGAGGCGGACGATCTCGACGCGGCCATCGAGGTGGCCGCCCGGGTGCCGGCGGCGCGGTACGGCGGCGCCGTCGAGATCCGGCCTTCGGAGGTGTATTGGTAACCGCGCTGGACGAGATCTTCCGCGCGGAGTGGGGCCGGGTGCTGGCCGGCCTCGTCGGCGTCCTCGGCGACTTCGATCTCGCCGAGGACGCCGCGCAGGAGGCCTTCGCCATCGCCGCCGATCACTGGCCGCGCGACGGGGTGCCGGCCCAACCGCGTGCCTGGCTGATGCGGACGGCGCGTAACCGTGCCATCGACCGCATTCGCCGCGACCGGGCCCTCGCCGCGCGACTGGGCCTGCTCGCCGCTGCCCACGATGCCGAGGCGCCGATGAAGACGACCGACGAGCGACTGGAACTCATCTTCACCTGCTGCCACCCGGCGCTCGCGATCGAGGCGCAGGTGGCGCTCACCCTGCGGGCGCTGGGCGGCTTGACCACCGACGAGATCGCCCGCGCCTTCCTCGTGCCGGAGCCGACCATGGCGCAGCGGCTGGTACGAGCGAAACGCAAGATCAAGGCGGCCGGGATCCCGTTCCGTACCCCGCCGGATCACCTGCTCCGGGAGCGTCTCGACGCCGTTCTCGCCGTCGTGTACCTGATCTTCAACGAGGGCTACGGCGGTCGCGACGAACTCGCGGCCGAGGCGATCTGGCTGGGACGTGCGCTGACCGAGCTGATTCCCGGCGATCCCGAGGTGCGCGGGCTCCTGGCGATGATGCTGCTGCACGACTCCCGCCGCCGGACCCGGTTCCGCGACGGCGAGCTGGTGCTGCTCGGCGATCAGGACCGGTCCCGGTGGGACTGGGCGGAGATCGGCCACGGGCGCGCCGCGCTGGACCGGGCGATCGCGCTGGGCGGCCGCGGGCCGTACGTCCTGCAGGCGGCGATCGCCTCGCTGCACGCCGAGACGCCGTGCGACTGGGCGCAGATCGCCGCACTGTACGGCGAACTCGCCCGCCTGACCGCCTCACCGGTGGTGGAGCTGAACCGGGCCATCGCGGTCGCCTAGACCGACGGGCCGCAGGCCGGTCTGCGCATCGTCGACGGGCTCGGCCTGCACGACTTCCGGTACCTGCACTCCACCCGTGCCGAACTGCTGCGACGTCTCGGCCGGACCGGCGAGGCCCGCGAGGCCTATCGGCGCGCGCGGGCACTCACCGACGACGGGGCCGAGCGGCGCTTCCTGGAACGCCGGCTGACGGAACTGGCCGGCGGCCGGTCGAGCGCCGCTCCGGAAGACCCGTAGCCGTCACTCGTCCCGGCTCTGCTCGGCCAGGAACCGCTCCAGCTCCGCCCCCAGCTCCTCGGCCGTGGGCAGCGGCGTGTCGGTGTCCGCGAGCAGATTGCCCTGCCGGCCCCGGACGAACGCGTCGTACTGCGCCTCCAGCGACGTCACCAGCCGCCCGGCCTGCTCGTCGTCGGCGATCTGCTTGTCCACCTCTTCGCGGACCAGCTTGGCGGACTCGCGCAGCACACCGGTCGGCAGCGCCAGCCCGGTGCTCGCCGACACCGAGTCGAGCAGCAGCTCGGCGGCGGCCGGGTAGCCGGTCTGTGCCAGGTAGTGCGGGACGTGTGCGGCGTACCCCAGGGCGTCGTGCCCGGTCTCGCCGAGCCGGAACTCGAGCAGGTTGCCGACGCTGGCCGGCACCTGGACCCGCTGCAGCCAGGACTCGTGCTCGCCGAGCAGCCGCTTGTCGGTGGCGTGCGCGGTGAGGCCGACCGGACGGGTGTGCGGCACGGCCATCGGGATGGCGTTGAGGCCGACGGTGACGCGGACGTCCAGGTCCTCGATCAGCTGGGTGACCGCCAAGATGAATCGCTCCCACTGCAGGTCCGGCTCGGGGCCGGCGAGCAGCAGGAACTGGGTGCCCAGCTGGTCGGTGACCAGGTGCAGGGCGAGACTCGGATCCTCGTAGCTCTCGAAGTGGTCGGCCACGAAGATCATCGGAGGGCGGCGGGAGCGGTAGTCGAGGAGCTGGTCCAGGTCGAACGTCGCGACGACCTCGCTCTCCAGGTTCTCCAGCATGTGGTCGCGGGCCAACTGGATGGCACTGCCGGCGTCGACGAACCCGGTGAGCGCCTGGATGAGCACCGGGCTGTCCAGGACCGGCAGCTCACCGATCACCTCGTAGAGCCCGTGTGGGTCGAGCACGCTGCGGACCTCCTCGAAAGCGATGCCCGCTTCCGCGGGCCTCTCTGCGAACACCGGAACGGTCGCGTTCATTCCATCCCGCGAACCGCACCACGAATTCTTGCGCACCGGTGTGACAACCGTGTTGACGAGGGACGTGCGCGCACCGCGCACAATGGGGTGCAGATCAACTTCTACACCCCCTCGGAGTGATCTTTGAGTCGACACGTACCCGCCGTTCTGGAGAACACCGCGCCGCCGAGCACGCTCTGGTCCCGGATGAAGGCAGACCCGCAGTTCGCGCCCGAGCACCTGGCCCTCGAGGCGGTGCGGCGGCTCGGTCCGGAAGCCGCCGGCTGGCTCGCCCGGATGCGTGAGGAACGTCCCGATGCCGGTCCCGACGAGCTGGCCACCCTCGCCATCAAGCGCTTCACCACACTGGCCCGGGTCTCCGGCGCCGTCTCGGGCGCGGCCGGACTGCCCGGCGCGGTGATCGACGTCGGCGTGCTGGCCTGGACCCAGGCCCGCATGGTGCTGCACGTGGCGGCCGCCTACGGCTTCGATCCCGCGGCTCCGGAACGAGCCACCGAACTGCTGGTGCTGCAGCGGGTGCACAAGATCGCGGAGACCGCCCGGACCGCGCTCGGTGTGGCGGCCGGCCGGGAGCATGCCAGCCGGATCTTCACGGGTGCCTCCCGCGCGCCGATGGCGCGCGTCCTGGTCACGCTGGGCGTCCGGCTCGCGCAGATGGCCGGGGTACGGGCCGCCAAGCACGTCGTCGTGAAGGTGATCCCGCTCGGCGGCATGGTCCTCGGCACCTGGGCCAACTCGGTCGCCACCCGGGACCTGGCCCGGCGTGCCCGGGACCACTACCGCAAGGCCTAAGAAACCGCCGGCCCGGCCCGATCCTCCTGACGTGCTGGGATTCCGTAAGAAGTCCGCTCTGCTGCTGTCCGCCGTCGCGCTGCCGCTGCTGGTCGCCGGCTGCTCCGCCACGCCGGCGGCGTCCACGCCGGCGGAGAACAGC
This sequence comes from Actinoplanes sp. NPDC023936, assembly GCF_040639325.1. Classification (NCBI taxonomy): domain Bacteria; kingdom Bacillati; phylum Actinomycetota; class Actinomycetes; order Micromonosporales; family Micromonosporaceae; genus Actinoplanes; species Actinoplanes sp. NPDC023936. The sequence goes on from NZ_JBEZZR010000004.1 coordinate 85,763, forward strand.
GGCGCCGACTGGATGGTGGTGAACGCCGGCAACCCGACCCCGTCACCGCAGACGACGTACGGCACGGCGTCGCCGACCCCCGAGGTGACACTGCCCACGCTGCCGGCGACCACGTCCCCGACGGCGAGCGCGAGCCCGTCCTGCACCCCGGCGCCGCGTGGCGCCGGCGTGATCAACGGTCTGGCCGTGACGCCGGGCCGGACCAGCGCCGCGGTGACCTGGTACCACCCGGGCGGGTCGAACATCGTCGACTACCGGGTGACAGCGGCCTCGCAGGACCTCAAGGCCGGCGAGCAGGACGAGGTCGGCTGGACCACCGTCACGCCGGCCGCGTGCGGCGACGTGAGCGCGACGGTCACCGGGCTGACCGCCGGCACGCCGTATGTCTTCTCGGTTGACGTGGTGATGACCCATACCGGCACCAAGGAGGGCACGTACACCCGCACGATTGCCCGTTCGGACGTGGTGAGCACCACTCCCTGACCTCCGGGCCGTCCGGGAGCGGACGATCGCCGGGGCACTCTCTAAGCTTCCCGGCATGGAAGCCATCGTCGACATGGTCGTGCTCGTAGCGATCTCCGTGGTCGGCGCCGCACTCGCTCGCCGTCTCGGCTTCGTGGCGCCTCTGGTGCTGCTCGTCGCCGGGCTGGCGTTGTCCTACGTACCGGGCTTCCCGGAGGCGCATCTCGAACCGGAACTCGTCCTGATCGGGATCCTGCCTCCGCTGCTCTACGTGGCCGCGCTGCAGACCTCGGTGCCCGCGTTCCGCCTGGCGTTACGGCCGATCCTGCTGCTCGCGGTGGGACTGGTCGTGCTGACCGCGCTGGTCATCGGGTACCTGGTCCATCTGCTGATGCCCGAGGTTCCGCTCGCCGCCTGCGTCGCGCTGGGCGCGATCGTCGCCCCGCCGGACGCGGTCTCGGCCACCGCGATCGCCCGCCGGGTCGGGTTACCCCGGCGGGTGGTGACGATCCTGGAGGGCGAGAGCCTGCTCAACGACGCGACCGCGCTGGTGATGGTGCGGGTCGCGGCGGGGGCGCTGGCCGGCGCGGCGGTCGGTTTCGCCGAGATCGCCGGCGAGGTCGCGCTCAAGGCCGGCGGCGGTGTGGCGATCGGCCTGGTGTTCGCGGTCGGCGCGGCCTGGCTGCACCGCCGGATCAAGGACCCGCTGCTGGAGGACGCGGTGGGTCTGCTCACCCCGTTCATCGTGGTGATCGTCGCGGAGGAACTGCACACGTCGAGCGTGGTGGCCGTGGTGATCGCCGGCCTCTACCTCGGGCACCGGATGCCGTACCTGTTGTCGGCGACCTCCCGGCTGCAGCTGGACGCGGTCTGGCGGCTGGTGACGTTCCTGCTGGAAGGCGTGGTCTTCCTGCTGGTCGGCCTGCAGCTGCGGACCGTGGTGAGCACGATCGAGACCGACATGGCGACGACCGTGCAGGTCACCGCCGTGGTCTTCGGCGCGCTGGTGGGCATCCGCTTCCTCTGGATGTACCCGGCCACCTATCTGGCCCGCCTGGTGCCGAGGATCCGCAACCGGGAGGAGCGCCCGCGCGTGGCCGTCCCGACGGTGATCGCCTGGGCCGGGATGCGCGGCGTGGTCACGCTCGCGGCCGCGCAGACGCTGCCGCCGCCCGGGGTGGACGGGGTGCCCGACTACCCCCGTGAGCTGTTCGTCTTCGTCGCCTTCGCGATCATCGTGCTGACCCTTCTGATCCAGGGCACGACGCTGCCGGTCCTGTCCCGGGTGCTCGGCGTGCGCGAGGACAACAGCGCGCAGGACGCCCTGGCCGAGGCCGGGGTGCAGCACACCGCGAGCCGGGCCGCCCTGGAAGCGCTCGACGCGCACGCGAACGGCGCGCCGCCGGCCGTGGTGGACCGGCTGCGCGGGCTGGTGGAGAGCCGGTCCAACAACGCGTGGGAGCGGTTGGGCAGCCAGCATCAGGAAACGCCGTCGGCGGCGTACGGCCGCCTCCGCCGCGAGATGATCAAAGCGGAGCGGCACGTCTTCAAGATCGCCCGGAACGAGGGGCGGATCCCGGAGGAAGTGCTGATCCGCGCCCAGCGAGAACTCGACCTCGAAGAATCCCAGCTGCATCGGAGCGAAGATTGATCTGCCAGCACCTGAAGGACGCGGGCGATCCGCCGCCCCGGACGCCGTACGCCCAGGGCTGCCCGGAGTGCGTGGCCGGCGGTTTCGACGACTGGGTCCACCTGCGCCTCTGCCTGACCTGCGGGATGGTCGCGTGCTGTGACTCGTCGCCGCGCCGGCACATGTCCCACCACCACGCCGAGGCCGGTCACCCGGTGATGCGCTCGTACGAGCCGGGGGAGACCTGGCGCTGGTGCTTCGACGACGAGCAGCTGGGCTGAGGTGCGGGTTCTCGTCGCCGGCGCCGGTGCGACAGGCGGCTACTTCGGCGGCCGCCTGGCCGAGGCCGGCCGGGACGTGACGTTCCTGGTCCGGCCGGGCCGGGCGGAGCGCCTGCGCGAGCGCGGGCTGCGCCTGCGCGGCCCGGACGGCGAGACCGTGCTGACGCCGCGACTGGTCACGGCGGGGAGCATGGACGGGCCGTACGACCTGATCCTGCTGGCGGTGAAGAGTCACGCCCTGGACACGGTGCTGGCCGACCTGGGACCGGCGGTCGGCGACCGTACCGTGATCGTGCCCTTGCTCAACGGGATGCGACACGTGAACGCGCTGGTCACGGCGTTCGGCGCGGACCGGGTCTGGGGTGGCGTCTGCATGATCCACGCGACGCTGGACGACGACGGCGACGTGGTCCGGATGACCGGCCTGCACCGGCTGGCCTACGGCCCTCTCGGCGGCGGCCCCGGCGAGGGTGGGCTGGGCGAGGGTGGTCCGGACGATCGGCTCGACGCCGTGACGCGGACACTGACCGGCGCGGGCTTCGACTCCCGGCCGTCGACCCGGATCGTCCACGAGATGTGGGAGAAGTGGGTGCTGCTCGCCTCGCTCGGCGCGGCCACCACGCTGATGCGGGCGTCGATCGGCGAGATCAACGCGGCGGCCGGCGGCCCGGCGTTCACCCGTGCGCTCGCGGCCGAGGCCGTCGCGGTGGCGACCGCGGCGGGATATCCGCCCCGGCCGGCGATGCTGGACGTGATCACGTCGACGATGTCGTCCGGCGAGCCGACCACCTCGTCGATGTACCGCGACATGACGCAGGGCCTGCCGGTCGAGCACGATGCGATCGTCGGCGACCTGGTGGCCGAGGCGGCGAGGCACGGTGTCGCGGTCCCGCTGCTGTCAGCCGCACACACCAGCCTGTCGATCTACGCCGCCGCCCGCTGACCCACCCGCGTGTTGATTTGGGGCGCGCTCCGCACCCGAACTCAACACACCGGGGTTGTTGCGGCTGAGCGTGTTGACTTGGGGCGCGCTCCGCACCCGAACTCAACACACCGGGGTTGTTGCGGCCGAGCGTGTTGATTTGGGGCGCGCTCCGCACCCGAAATCGACACGCGCCGGTGGTGGGTCAGACGGTGGCGTGGCGAGTTGCCGGGACGTGCGTGAGCAGGCTCTCCGCCTCCCGCGAGACCCGCCGGGCGTCCGCCGAGCGCGCCTGGTCGTAGACCGCGACGGTCTGCGCCGCGATCGCCCGCCAGTGGAAGTCCTCGCGTACCCGCAACCGGGCCTGCAACGCCAGTGAGCGGGCATAGTCGCGGTCCGCGAGCACCGCACCGACCGCCTCGGCCAGCGCAGCCGGATCGCCGGGCGCGAACTTCACCCCGGTGACGCCGTGCTCGACGATCTCGGCGAGGCCTCCGGTGTCGGCCACCGCGACGGGTGTGCCGGCCGCCGCCGCCTCCAGCGCCACCATGCCGAACGGCTCGTAGATGCTCGGCACCACGTAACAGTCCGACGCGCCCATCAGCGCGGTCAGCTCGTGCCCGCCGAGGAAACCCGCGAAGACCACGCCGAGCGAACCGGCCAGACCTTCAAGATTTTTCCGGTACGGGCCGTCGCCCGCGATCACGACACGGAGGCCGGGGTGGCGTTCGCGCAGCATCGGGACGGCCGCCATCAGGTGCTGCACGCCCTTCTCGTAGACGAGCCGGCCCGCGAAGCTGATCAGCGGACCGTCGCCGGCGTACCGGGCGCGGGCCGCCTCCACGGCACGGGGCCGGGCACGCCAGCGCAGCGCGTCCACCCCGTTGAAGACCACGTCGGCGCGGCTCGGCGGCACGTCGAACAGGCGGGTGACCTCCCGTTTCATGTACGCCGAGCAGACGATCACCCGGACCGCCTCGGCGCAGAGCCAGCGTTCGATGCCGTCGATCGCCCGGTTGGCCGGCGCCGGCAGCCAGCCCTGGTGCCGGCCGGACTCGGTGGCGTGGATGGTGGCGACGAGCGGCACGTCCAGGTGGTCCCGCAGCGTCACGGCGGCGTGCGCGACGAGCCAGTCGTGGGCGTGCACCACGTCGTACCGCTCGGTGCGGGCGGCGCGCAGCGCGGCCCGGGTGAGGGTGTGGTTGAACGTCATCGCCCAGCCCAGCATGTCGCCGTCCGCGCAGGCGGCGGTCGTCGGGTCGTCCGGGGCGCGGACCACCCGGACGCCCTCGGTGTACTCCTCGAGCAGCGCGCCGGGCGTGTGCCGGGTCACCACCGTCACCTCGTGCCCGGCCGCGACAAGCGTGGTGGCGAGCGCGTGCACGTGCCGGCCCAGGCCGCCGACCAGCAGTGGCGGGTACTCCCACGAGAGCATCAGGATCTTCACGCCAGGCCTCTTCTCACCCGTAGCACCTCGGCGACAGCCGTCGCCGCGAACGGACAGCCGGTGGCCCGGTGCGGCGGTTCGCCGTCCGCGCTCTCGCTGACCGAGCCGACACCCCATTCGCTCAGATGCGCCTCCAGGCCGGTGAGCAGACCGTCGGCCGGCCGGCCGGTGGCGGCGCAGGCGTCCGCGTACGGGCCGATCAGCCAGGGCCGGACCGTCCCGTCCCGGCCGCCGTCCTGCCGGGGCTGGTACCCGTACTCGTTCTCGGCGAGGGTGCGCAGGCCGAGCGGGGTGAGCAGGGTCTCCGCGACGGTACGGACCGCGGCGTCGTCGCGGCCCCGCATCGGCGCGTGCGGCAGCGACCAGGCGAGCAGCTGGCCGGGCCGCAGCGACGGGTCGTCGTGGTGCGCGCCGGCGCCGAGCGGATAGGTCGCGGCCGGGCCCTCGACCAGGTCGTACAGCCAGCCCTCCGGCGCCGGGAAGGCGGCCAGGAACGAGGTGCGGGCCCGGGCGTGCCGGGCGCGGGGCTCGCCGTCGTCGTAGCCGCCGTCGGTGAGCAGGTCGCCCATCGCGGCGAGCGCGTTCACCCAGAGGGCGTTGAGGTCGACGGGTTTGCCGGCGGCGGTCCGGAGCAGGCCGTCGGACGGGTCGACGGCGAGCGGCCCGGACCCGTTCAGCCGCTGCCGCAGCAGCCGGCCGAGCGGCGCGGCGAGCTCGGCGGCCAGGTCGCTGTCCCCGGTCCGGGTCACGTGCCGGTCCACCGCGTGCACCAGCCAGAGCGGCGCGTCCGGGGCGGCGGGCTCGTCGCCGGCGGTCCGGGTCCGGGCGATCAGCAGCTCCCGGCCCTCCTCGGCGCGGCCGGTGTCGAGGAACAGGCCCTCGTAGGCGATCATCGTGTCGCTCAGGCGGCTGCCGTGCCACGGGTAGCCGGCGATGACGTCCGGCCCGTCCGGGGCGCGGATCACGAACCGGTCGGCGGCGAGCGCGAGGGTTTCCCCGTACCCCTCTGCCTTGGCGGCAGTGACCAGGCGATGAGCGCGCTCGCGCTCCGCCGCGATGACCACCGGCGGGGGTGGCGGCTGGTCCGAGAGGGTGCCCGCCCACGCCGAGACGTCCATGGTGTCGCCCGGCCCGACCTGGGCGAAGAACGTCCCGGCCAGCCACAGGTCCTCGGTGGCGCCGTCGTGGCGGGTCCGCACGCCGTGGTGCCAGATGCCGGCCGGCTGCCAGCCCGGGCCGGCCAGCCGGTAGGCGTCCGCGACGATCACTCCACCGGCGGCCGGCGTCGTGCCGGGCGGGGGACCAGCGGCGTGCCGGGTGCCGTCCGCGTCGCGCCACGTGCACATCGCGGCGGCGGCCAGGCCGACCGGGCCGGGCGCCGACACCACCCGGTGCACGACCGCGAGCGAGGCGTGCCCGTGCCGCAGGGCCAGCTCGCGCTCGATCACCACGTCGCCGATCCGCCACCGCCAGCGCGGCAGCCCGCGGTCGAGCGTGAAGGTCTCCAGGTAGCGGTGCCCGCCGGGCACGACCGCGCCGGACTCCCACTCGTGGGTGTGCAGCGCGACCTTGGCGCCGGACGGGAGGGTGACGGTGAGATCGAGCGAGGCGAGGGCCGTCCATCGTGTGCCGGAGTGACGTGCGCCGGAGTGATCAGTCACGGTCAGCAGGGAGTGGTGGCGGCGGGTGCGCAGGCCGCTGACGGTGCCGCAGGCGTAACCGCCGAGGCCGTCGGTCACCAGCCATTCCCGGCCTGCGCCGGCGTCCGGGGTGAGCGCGCCGCACACCTGCGGCCCGAAGCTGAAATGATCGTTCTGCGGCACGTCGCCACAATTCTCAATTTTGCACACATCAAACCCCCGGACGGGGAGATCACACCGGCCAACCGGACATTCGGGCCGACCGTAGCAGTGACTTCCGGAACAATTGCGGCAAGACGCGGCCGGCCAGGGTTAGCTCCACCGGTTGGTGGGCATAGCAGCCGGCGCCGGTCGTGCGCGAGAAGATGACCGAGGGGTAGGAGCAACGAATATGCAGGTCTGGCCTGGTCACCGGTATCCACTGGGTGCCACTTACGACGGGACGGGCACGAACTTCGCGATCTTCTCAGAGGTGGCCGAGGCAGTGGAACTCTGCCTCTTCGACGCCTCGGGCAACGAGCGCAAGGTTCAGCTGCACGAGCAGGACGCGTTCGTCTGGCACGCGTACCTGCCGGGCGTCGAGCCGGGGCAGCGGTACGGCTACCGGGTGTACGGGCCGTACGAGCCGCACCGGGGTCTGCGGTGCAACCCGCACAAGCTGCTGCTCGACCCGTACGCGCGGGCCGTCGACTCGGACATCGAGTGGCATCCGGCGATGTACGCGTACGACTTCGCGAACCCGGATCAGATGTCGGATCTGGACTCGGCGGCGTACATGCCGAAGGGCGTCGTGGTGAACCCCTACTTCGACTGGGGCAACGACCGGCGGCCGGACATCCCGTACCACCACTCGGTGATCTACGAGACGCACGTGAAGGGCCTGACCCAGCGGCATCCGGAGATCCCGAAGGACATGCGGGGCTCGTACTCGGCGATAGGGCATCCGGCGATCATCGAGCACCTCAAGGGCCTCGGCGTGACGGCTGTCGAGCTGATGCCGGTGCACCAGTTCGTCCACGACAACCGCCTGGACGACCTGGGGCTGCGCAACTACTGGGGTTACAACACGCTGAGCTTCTTCGCGCCGTACCACGGGTACTCCTCGACCGGCACCCTCGGCCAGCAGACCCAGGAGTTCCGCGGCATGGTGAAGGCCCTGCACGCGGCCGGCATGGAGGTCATCCTCGACGTGGTCTACAACCACACGGCCGAGGGCAACCACCTGGGACCGACGCTCTCGCTGAAGGGCATCGACAACCGGACGTACTACCGGCTCGTCGACGACCAGCCGCAGTTCTACATGGATTACACCGGCACCGGGAACAGCCTGAACGTCCGCAGCCCGCAGAGCCTCCAGCTGATCATGGACTCGCTGCGGTACTGGGTCACCGAGATGCACGTCGACGGCTTCCGCTTCGACCTCGCCTCCACCCTGGCCCGCGAGTTCTACGACGTGGACCGGCTCTCCACGTTCTTTGAGGTGGTGCAGCAGGACCCGATCGTCGGCCAGGTGAAGCTGATCGCCGAGCCGTGGGACGTCGGGCCGGGCGGCTACCAGGTCGGCAACTTCCCGCCGAACTGGACCGAGTGGAACGGCAAGTACCGGGACACCGTGCGCGACTTCTGGCGCGGCGAGCCGGCCACCCTCGCCGAGTTCGCCAGCCGGATCACCGGGTCGGCCGACCTCTACCAGGACGACGGCCGCAAGCCCTTCCACTCGATCAACTTCGTGACCGCGCACGACGGGTTCACGCTCAACGACCTGGTCACCTACAACGACAAGCACAACGAGGCCAACGGCGAGGAGAACCGGGACGGCGAGAGCCACAACCGGTCCTGGAACTGCGGCATCGAGGGGCCCACCGACGACGAGAAGGTGCTCCAGCTGCGGGCCCGGCAGCGGCGTAACTTCCTGGCCACGCTGATGCTCAGCCAGGGCGTCCCGATGATCTCGCACGGCGACGAGCTGGGCCGCACCCAGCAGGGCAACAACAACGCGTACTGCCAGGACGACGAGATCAGCTGGATCGACTGGGAGAACGCCGACGAGCGGCTGCTCGAGTTCGCCCGTAAGCTGACCGCGTTCCGCCACCGGCACCAGGTGTTCCAGCGCCGCCGGTTCTTCACCGGCCTGCCGGTGACCGCGCGCGGCGGCGGGGACCCGCTGCCCGACCTGGAGTGGTTCACCCCGGACGGCCGGCAGATGGCCGGCGACGACTGGGGCAACGACTTCGGCCGGGCGGTCGCGCTCTTCGTCAACGGCGAGGGCATCCGGGAGCGCGGGCAGTACGGCCAGCGTCACGTGGACAGCTCGTTCCTGCTCTTCTTCAACGCGCACGACGCGCCGCTCGAGTTCACCACGCCTCCCGCTGAGTACGGGGAGAAGTGGGAGAAGGTCATCGAAACCGCCGAACCGGACCCTGATCACCCGTCCGTCGTCGAGGCCGGACACAGCATCTGGGTACCGGACCGTTCGCTCATCGTGCTCGACAGGACGGTGTAATGCCCCAGTCCAACCACCCCGCCACCGCCCGAGACCGGACTGAAGGCTCTGCTCCCAGCAGCACCTACCGCGTTCAGGTCCGTCCCGACTTCCCACTGTCCGCCACCGCCGAGATCGCCGACTACCTCGCCGATCTCGGGGTGAGCCACCTCTACTCGGCGCCGCTGCTCACCTCGGCGCCCGATTCCGAGCACGGTTACGACGTGGCGGACCACTCGCAGGTCAACCCGGCGGTGGGTGGCGCCGACGGGCTGAGCGCCCTGCATCGGGCGTTGCAGGAGGCGGGGCTCGGCCTGGTCGCCGACATCGTCCCGAACCACGCGGGCGTGGCCGTCGCCGCAGCCAACCCGACGTGGTGGGACGTCCTCAAGAACGGGCAAAAATCCCCGTTCGCCGGTTTCTACGACATCGACTGGTCGCGTGGCCGGCTGCTCATCCCGGTCCTCGCCGACTCGGACGACGCGCTGGACGATCTCCAGATCGCCGACGGGGAGCTCCGCTACTTCGACAAGCGTTACCCGATCGCCGACGGCACCGGCGACGGCACGCCCCGGGAGGTGCACGACCGGCAGCACTACGAGCTGGTCAACTGGACCCGCGGGGACAGCGAGATCAACTACCGCCGGTTCTTCGCGATCGTCGAGCTGGCCGCGCTGCGGGTCGAGGACCCGGAGGTCTTCGACGCCACCCACGCGGAGATCCTGCGCTGGTACCGCGAAGGCATGATCCAGGGCATCCGGGTCGACCATCCGGACGGCCTGCGCGACCCCGCCGGGTACCTGGCCCGGCTGCGGGACGCGGCGCCGGACGCCTGGCTGGTGGTCGAGAAGATCCTGGAGCCGGGGGAGAAGCTGCCGGCCTGGCCGATCGCCGGCACCACCGGGTACGACGCGATGGCCGAGGTGAACGGCGTCTTCGTCGACACCGGAACCGAGGCGTTCTTCGACACCCTCGACCATCACCTGACCGGGACCACGACGTCCTGGCAGGACCTGGTGCACAAGACCAAGTACACGGTCGCCACCACGCTGCTCGCCGCCGAGCTGGCCCGCCTGGCCCGGCTCGTGCCCGAGGTCGAGAACGCGCCGCGAGCCCTGGCCGAGCTGGCCGCCTGTTTCCCGGTCTACCGTTCCTACCTGCCGGACGGCAGCCGCCACCTGGCGCAGGCCCGGTCCGAGGCGGGCCGCCGCAACCCGCACCTGATCGGCGTGCTGGACCAGCTCACCGCCCGGCTGCGCAACCCCGGCGACGAACTGGCGATCCGCTTCCAGCAGTTCACCGGCGCGGTGATGGCCAAGGGCGTCGAGGACACCGCGTTCTACCGCTGGACGCGCTTCGTGGCGCGCAACGAGGTCGGCAACGACCCGGCCAAGTTCGGTGTCACCGCCGACGAGTTCCACGAGGCCGCCGAGGACCGGCAGAACAACTGGCCCGAGTCGATGACCTCGCTCGCCACCCACGACACCAAACGCGGCGAGGACGTCCGGGCCCGGCTCGCGGTCCTCTCCGAGGTGCCCGGCGACTGGACCGAGGTGGTGCGCCGGTGGGTCCGGGTCGCTCCGCTTCCGGACCCTTCGGTGGCCCATCTGATCTGGCAGGTCGCGGTGGGTGCCTGGCCGATCTCCCGGGAGCGATTGCAGGCGTACGCGGTGAAGGCCGCCCGGGAGTCCGGTGCGGCGACCACATGGCAGCACCCGGACGAGGCGTTCGAGACGGCGCTGCGCGGGATGATCGACAAGATCTACGACGACCCGGCGCTGCACCGGGAGATCAGTGATTTCGCCGCGTCGATCGCGCCGCCCGGCTGGTCCAACTCGCTCGGCCAGAAGCTGGTGCAGCTCACCATGCCCGGCGTGCCGGACGTCTACCAGGGCACCGAGCTCTGGGACTACTCGCTGGTCGACCCGGACAACCGGCGGCCCGTCGACTTCGCGCAGCGCCGTGAGCTGCTCGGCCGCATCGACGACGGGTGGCTTCCGCCGGTGGACGAGACCGGCGCCGCGAAACTGCTCGTCACCAGCCGGGTGCTGCGCCTGCGCCGGCAGCGGCCGGAACTGTTCAGCGGGTACCGGCCGGTCTTCGCCGACGGCCGGGTCGGCGAGCACGTGCTCGCGTTCGACCGGGGCGGCGTGGTGGCCGTGGCGACCCGCCTGCCGGTCGGATTGTCACGACACGGCGGCTGGCACGACACGACCCTTTCACTCGACGGACACAGTTGGACGGAAGTGTTCACGAATACCAGTTACGGTGGCAATCGCCTGGCGGTGGCCGAGCTTCTGCACACCTATCCCGTCGCTCTCCTGGTGAAGGAATGACCATTTTCGAAGTCTGGGCGCCGGAGAAACCGGTCCGTCTCGTCGTCGACGGCCGTGCGCACGAGATGGAGCCCGGTGACGGCGGCTGGTGGCGGCTCGACGTCCCCGAGGCCGGCCCCGGCGCCGACTACGGATTCGTGCTGCCCGACCAGGACAAGCCGCTGCCCGACCCGCGCTCGCCCTGGCAGCCGGAGGGCGTGCACGGTCTCAGCCGGGTCTACGACCACTCCGCGTTCGCGTGGACCGACCAGGCCTGGACCGGCCGGCAGCTGCCCGGCTCGGTCCTCTACGAGCTGCACATCGGCACGTTCACGCCGGAGGGCACCTTCGACGCCGCGATCGAGAAGCTGGACCACCTGGTCGACCTCGGCGTCGACCTGGTCGAGCTGCTGCCGGTCAACGCGTTCAACGGCACCTACAACTGGGGTTACGACGGCGTCTGCTGGTACGCGCCGCACGAGACCTACGGCGGTCCGGACGGCCTGAAGCGGTTCGTCGACGCGGCGCACGCCAAGGGACTCGGCGTGGTGCTCGACGTGGTCTACAACCACTTCGGCCCGAGCGGGGCGTACGCGCCGATGTTCGCGCCGTACCTCTCCGCCGGCAGCAACACCTGGGGCGACTCGCTGAACCTGGACGGGCCGCACTCCGACGACGTCCGCCGTTACATCGCCGACAGCGTGCTGATGTGGCTGCGCGACTACCACGTCGACGGCCTGCGGCTGGACGCCGTGCACGCGCTGCACGACGAGGGCGCCGTGCACCTGCTGGAGATGCTCGCGGTCGAGGTGGAGGCGCTCTCCGCGCACGTGCGCCGGCCGCTCACGCTGATCGCCGAGTCCGACCTCAACGACGCCAAGCTGATCACCCCGCGGGAGGGCGGCGGGTACGGGCTGCACGCCCAGTGGGACGACGACGTGCACCACGCCCTGCACGCCCTGCTCACCGGCGAACGGCAAGGCTATTACGGGGACTTCGGGTCGCTGGACTGCCTGCGTACCGTCCTGGAAGGCGCGTTCTTCCACGCCGGCACCTGGTCCAGCTTCCGCGGCCGCCGGCACGGCCGTCCGGTGGATCGCCAGCGCGTCCCCGGGCACCGGTTCGTCGCGTTCCTGCAGAACCACGACCAGATCGGCAACCGGGCGATCGGCGACCGGCTCACCGCCGTGCTCTCGCCCGGCCTGCTCAAGGTCGGCGCGACCCTGCTGCTCACGTCGCCGTTCACGCCGATGCTCTTCATGGGCGAGGAGTGGGCGGCGAGCAGCCCGTGGCAGTTCTTCACCAGCCACCCCGAGCCGGAACTGGCCGCCGCCGTGCAGACCGGGCGGCGCAAGGAGTTCGCCCGGCACGGCTGGGCCGAGGCCGAGGTGCCCGACCCGCAGGACCCGGCCACCTTCGAGCGCTCCAAGCTGGACTGGTCGGAGCCGGAGAAACCGGGCCACGCCGAGATCCTGGACCTCTACAAGCGGCTGATCCAGCTGCGGCGTACGGTCCCCGGCCTCACCGACCCGTGGCTGCACGACGTCGAGGTCTGGCACGGCGACCAGCACGTGGTGATCCGCCGCGGGTCGTACGTGGTGGCCGCGAACCTGGCCGGCGTCGAGCAGACCGTCAGCGTCCGCTCGCCGGCCCGCTCGGTGCTGCTCGCCACCGAACCCGGCGTCGTCGTCCAGCGCGACCGTCTCGTGCTTCCGCCCGAGAGCGCCGCAGTGGTCGCCGTGCGGTGACCCGTACCCCCGGGAACGAAGGCCCTGCCGAACGGGCCGTGACGCGCGCGATCATGCTGTACCGCCGCGTCTCGCCGCGGCTCGGCACCCGGTGCCGGTACACGCCCACCTGCAGCGCCTACGCCCTGGCCGCGATCGAGAAACACGGTCTCGCGGCCGGGGCGCGGCTCGCGCTGCGCCGGATCGCCCGGTGCGGTCCGCTCGTCCCGTTCGGTACCTCGGACCCCGTTCCGTGACATCGGTGTAGCACCATGTCCCGCATGGTCGAGCGGGACGACAGTGAAACCCAGCCGGTGGGGCGGCGATTCCGGCAGTGGGCGCCGCCGGATCTGCCGTGGCTACGCCGCCGGATCGTCCCGCCCCCGGACGTCACCGTCGAGGAGATCGCTTCCCGGGACATCGCCGAGCAGGAGATCTTCGAGGAGGCCATCGAGGAGGTTGAGCTCCGCACGGTGGCCGACTGGGAGCTCCGGTTCCGGGCGTGGCGGCTCGCCGGGCTCGGGCTGCTGCTGGTGCTGGTGCTCGTCGTGACGATGAGCCGGCTGCTGGTCGGCGGGCCGCCGTCGGTGGCGGAGCTGCGCGCCGAGGCCGGGGTGGACGAGTGGACCACGCTGAACATCGGCGTGAAGGACGACCAGTACGGGGTCGCCTACTACGACCCGGCCGACGGCGGCAAATGGTCCGGGTTCGACATCGAGATCGCTTACATGATCGCCGAAGATCTTGGTTTTCGCCGTGCTGACGTGCGGTTCTACGGCCTGGAGAGCGAGGACCGGGCGCGGATGCAGGCGACCGACCCGAAAGGCAACCGGGTCGCGGTCCAGTTGGTCATCGCCAGCTACAGCGTCACCGACAAGCGCAAGAGCGAGGGGGTGCACTTCTCCGCGCCCTACCTCTTCACCGAGCAGTCGGTGATCACGCTGAACGACCATGACCCGGTGTCCGCGCTGGAAGACCTCAAGGACCAGCGGGTCTGCACCCTCTCGACCTCCACCAGCCAGAACGCCCTGCAGGACGCCGAAGCCGTCGTGTCGCGCAAGAACCGGGTGCGGGAGTGCTTCGCCGAGCTGGACGCCGGCAAGATCGACGCGGTCAGCACCGATGCCGCGATCCTGGCCGGATGGAAGGACCGGTTCCCGGAGAAATACCAGCACTGGGACCTGGGCCTGGAGTCGATCGAGCGGTGGGGCGTCAACGTCGGCGACAACCCGGCGCTGGAGAAGCTGGTCAACCTGACGCTGTACCGCTCCTACGCCGACCCGAAGGACTCGCGCTGGGAACGGGCCTTCCAGGAAAACCTCCAGGCCGAGATCGACCGGGACAAGAAGACCCCGATCGCCGACGGGCAGCAGCCGCGCGTCGAACGGCCCGACGTGCGGCACCTGCCCTGGGAGGACCCGCTGGGATGAGCGACATCCACACCGGCGCGGTGTCGAAGGAGCGGCTCGGCGCCCGGCCCCGGTACCGGGCCGAGTTCAACTGGCTGCTCGCCGTCCTCCCCGGCTTCCCGCTGCTGCTGCTCGTGCTCCGGCTCTGGTACCTGAGCCGGCAGGACATGGCCACCATGCTGCTGCTGGTGCAGTACATCAACCCGCTCGGCATGCTCGGCGCGCTCTTCATCACGCTCAGCTGGACCATCCCGGCGGCCATCCTGGTGGTCCGCGTGCTCGGCGGGATCCTGCTGGTCAGCGTCCCCGGACAGGCCGGCACGTCGTACCTCGCGGTGGCCGCGCTGCGGATGCCCGGCTGGGTCGTCGGGATCGCCGCGATGATCGCCGCGTTCACCTGGCAGGCACAGCTGCTGCCGCTGCTCGCGATGCTGGTCGTCGCGATCCTCGGGCTGACCGCCGTGCAGAGCGTCCAGGGCGAGAGACCGCTGATGCTCTGGATCACCGTCGGCGTCCCGGTGATCACCGCTGTGCTGGTCTGGGTGTTCGTCTGGCCCGGGGTGGCCGAGGCGGTGGCGGCCGGCGAGTGGGCCACGGCCGCCCTGCTGGTCCTGCCGCCGCTGTTCGGGCCGGTGCTCACCGGGCCGGTCCCGGCGAAATGGGCGCGGATGGCCACCTACTGGCCGGCGATCGGCGCGGCGTTCGCGCTGCCGTTCGTCGTCGGCGTGGTGTTCCTGCGGGCGCCGGTGCTGCCGGACAGCGCCGTCGAGGTGAAGCCCGAGGGCGAGCCCGTCACGGTTGTCCGCGGGCAGCTGATCTCGGTGGACGACACCTCCACCACGATGCTGGAGGCGGACGGCGAGGTCGTCTTCATCCCGAACGGGGAGGTGCGGTCGAAGACGCTCTGCCCGGACACGGCGCCACCGTCGTACAGCGGAGTGACCGTCCGGGGATGGCCGGTCGAGGCCTCGGCACTGCGGTGGATCGCGCCGACACGCACCGTCACCGAAGTCGATCCGCGGTGCCTCGGACGCCCGCTTGATCCGAGCTGAGTGTATTTTGGTCCACGACATGTGCGACATGCCGCCCACCACGTGCAGACAGCTCGGCATCGACCTGGCAGGCTGCACGCCATGACCTTGCAACTCCGGTGGGCGGCCGTCACCGACCAAGGACACGTCCGGAGCAACAACGAGGACTGTCACTACGCCGGTGACCACCTCCTCGTGGTTTGCGACGGCATGGGCGGGATGGCCGCCGGCGACCTCGCCAGCCGGCTCGCCATCGAAGCCATGGTCGCGCTCGACGCGCCGATCCCCACCGACCTCCAGATGGACGCGCTGCACCGCGCGCTCGAAGTGGCGAACGGCCGGATCGCCGAGCAGGTGGCCGCCGATCCCTCGCTGCAGGGGATGGGCACCACGCTGACGGCGGTGCTCTTCAACGGTGAGCGCGCGGCGATGGCCCACGTCGGCGACTCCCGGGCGTACCTGCTGCGCGACGGCCGGCTCAACCAGCTCACCAAGGACGACACCTACGTCCAGATGCTCATCGACCAGGGCCTGCTCAAGCCCGAGGAGGCGGCCGGGCACCCACGCCGGGCCGTCGTCACCCGGGTGCTCCAGGGCGAGCCGGTGACCCCGGCCTACGTCATCGTGGAACCACAGGCGGGCGACCGGTGGCTGCTCTGCAGCGACGGCCTCACCGGTGTGGTCAGCGACACGACGCTGGAGCAGGAGCTGCGCACCGTGCCCGACCCGAAATCGTGCTCGGAGCGGCTCATCGATCTCGCGCTGCGCGGCGGCGGGCCGGACAACGTGACGGTCGTCGTCGCGGACGTGATGACCGCGGACTGACCCTGGTCCGGCAGCCCCGGACCGGACCGGAGGCCGACCAGGTATTTTACTCCGGCCGCGACACAACGGGCGCGGCCGGAGAAAATCTGGTGGTGATTGGCGGCCGTGGTCGTTCTCGGTGACCTGGTTCAGCTCATCGTCGGGCTGATCGCCGCCGTCACCTGCCTGACGGCGGCCCGCGGCCGGGCCGGCATCCCTCGTCGCTGGCGGCTGCTCGCCGCCGGTGGCCTGCTGATCTGGGCGGCGACCCGGCTCGCCGGGATCGTCACCGATCCGCCCCCGCTGGTCGTCGACATCGGCTTCCTGGTGCTGCCGGCCTGCATGCTCGCCGGTCTGCTGGCCGTCGCGTACACCCGGCCCCGGCCGGTGCCCACCTCGCCGCGCCGCGACCAGTTCGCGCTCGTCATCGACAGCGTGCTGATCACCGGCTCGGTGCTGGCGCTGCTCTGGTCGGTTGCGCCCGCCCTCGTCGAGCCCCGGCTGGCCGCCTACCCGGTCGCCGACCTCGTCCTCCTGACCATGGTCGTGCTGCTGCTCACCGCCCGGCCCGACTCGCCGGCCGGGCGCCGGCCGCTGGTGCTGATCGGGGCGGCGATCGTCGCGTTCGGCGCCGCCGACACGCTGCGGCTGTTCGGCGCCGGCCCGGAGTGGCTGGCGGCGGCCGGGCATCTGCTCGGGCCGGTGTTCATCGCGCTCGCGGCGCTCAGCCCGGCCCGCCCGGCGCCGGACCGGCCCGCGGCGGCGCTTCTCGCGCACGACTGGTTCCACCTGCTCCTGCCGTACGGGCCGGTGCTGGTGGCCGGGGTCGTGCTGATGGCGCGGACCATCTCCGGGGAACCGCTGACCCCGTTCCAGGCGTACCTCGGCTGGCTCGGTCTTGCCCTGGTCGTCACCCGGCAGATGCTCACGATCATGGACAACACCGTGCTGCTGGACCGGATCGCCGACACCCAGCAGCGGCTCCAGCACCTCGCCTTCCACGACCCGCTGACCGGGCTCGCCAACCGGGCGCTCTTCTCCGAACGGCTCTCGCTGGCGCTCGAGGCGAACCAGAGCCGGGGCGCGCCGGTCGCGGTGCTCTTCGCCGACCTCGACGACTTCAAGCTGATCAACGACACGTTCGGGCACGCCATGGGCGACCGGGTGCTCACCGCGGTCGGCGAGCGGATGCGGTCCTGCGTGCGAGCCCAGGACCTGGTGGCGCGGCTCGGCGGCGACGAGTTCGCGGTGGTGCTCGACCACGGCTTCCTGCCGCCGGCGCCGGTGCGGCGCCGGAGCCGGTTCCGGCCCCGCAGGTACGTGTTGTCGGCCGCCGGGGTGCGCGTCCACGACGGCCTCGAACGGCGGGTCGCGGCGCGGCGGGCCACGGCGGAGCTGCCGTACCCGGTCTGGGTCGCCGAAGCGGAAGCGATCGGGCAGCGCATGCTGGCCGCGCTGCGCGAGCCCTATCTGATCGACGGCCGTTCCGTCGGTGTCGGCGTGAGCGTCGGCCTGGTCGCGGCCGAACCGGGCGACCGGCTCTCCGCCGACATCCTGCTGCGCCGCGCCGACGCCGCCATGTACGCGGTGAAACGCCGCGGCAAGGGCGCCCTCGTCACCTACACCGGCCCGCGCGACGCCACGCCGCACGCCGACCTGCCGCAGCTGCTGGCCGGTGCGCTCGCCGAGGGCGGCAGCCCCGCCGCGGCCGGCTTCGAGGTCCACTACCAGCCCATCGTGCGGCTCGCCGACTCGGCGACCGTGGCCGTCGAAGCCCTCGCCCGCTGGACCGACCCGGTCGCCGGCCCGGTGCACCCGGACGTCTTCGTCACGATGGCCGAGCGCACCGGGCTGGTCGCCGCGATCGACGACTTCGTGCTGGACCAGGCGTGCGCCGACGCCGCCCGGCTCGCCGAGCGCTACGGCCGCCCGATCGACCTGCACGTGAACGTCTCCGCCGGCCGGCTCGGCCAGCACGGCCTGCGCGACGCGGTGGCGGCCGCGCTGGCCCGCCACGACGTGCCCGCCTCCCGCCTCGTCGTCGAGATCACCGAGACGCTGCGGATCCCGGACCTGCCGCGGGCGGCGTCGGTGCTCTCGGCATTGCGCGATCTGGGGGTACGGGTCGCGCTGGACGACTTCGGCAGCGGGTACAACGCGCTCGCCCAGCTGCACGCGATGCCGGTCGACATCGTCAAGCTCGACTCGACGCTCACCGACGTCGCCGCGTCGCCGGAGCGGAGCGGGGCGCTGTGCCGGTCGGTGCTGGCGATCTGCGGGGAGCTGGGGATAGCGGTGGTCGCCGAAGGGCTGGAGACGGCGCAGAGGGCGGCGGGGATGGCGGAGCTGGGGTGTCCGCTGGGCCAGGGCTACCTGTTCGGTCCGCCGGCGCCGCTGGGCCGCCACCCCTGACCGGTCAGCTGCCGCCGCCGGCTATCGGCGCGTCTTAGCTGCGCGGGCTACGGCGTGTGTCTCCGAGCCGTAGCCCACGCAGGCAAAGCGTTCCGGGAAGCTGCGTGGGCTACGGCTCGCGTCCCCGCGCCGTAGTTCATGCAGGTAAAACGCTCCCGGAAGCTGTGTGGGCTACGGCTCGCGTCCCCGAGCCGTAGTCCACGCATCCAAGACGCCCCTGGAAGCTGCGTCGGCTACGGCTGGCGACCCCGAGCCGTAGTGCGGGCAGGTTGTTGGGCCGTTTTGGCTGCGTCCGCGACGGCTGGTGGGCGCGAGCCGTCGGTCAGGCATGTGATCACGGGCTTTGACCGGCTACGGCTGGGGGCGGCGGGCGCGGGGGTTGGCCCGGCGGGTCGGGGTGGCTGAGGTGGGGTCCTCGGGCCACGGGTGGCGGGGGTAACGGCCACGCATCTCGGCCCGTACCTGGGGATAGCCCTGTGCCCAGAACGACCGCAGATCCCGGGTGACCGCCACCGGCCGCCCGGCCGGGGAGAGCAGGTGCAGCAGGACCGGGATCCGGCCGTCGGCCAACATCGGGGCGTCCTGCCAGCCGAACGCCTCCTGCACCTTGACGGCCAGGACCGGGGCGGCCGGATCGGAGTAGTCGACGCGGACCTGGGAGCCGCTCGGCACGGGCAGCCGTTCCGGGGCGACCTCGTCCAGGCGGCCCGCGACCGACCAGGGCAGCAGCCTGCGCAGGGCGCTCGTGACGTCGAGCCGGGCCAGCTCGGCGCGGCGGCGGGCGGCGCCGAGCGGCAGCCACTCGCCGGCGCTGTCGAGCAGGGCGGCGTCCGAGACGTCGGGCCACGGATCGCCGAGGGCCGCGTGCGCGAACGCCAGGCGGTTCCGCAGTTCGGTCGCGTTCCGGGTCCAGGTGAGCAGGCCGAGGCCTTCGGCGCGTAGGCCGGTGACCAGCGCGTCGTGCAGCTGGGCCGGAGGCGGGTCGGTGATCCGGACGCTGGTGAGGGTGATCGCGCCGAGCCGCCGCACCCGCCGGGCCACCACGTCGCCGTCGATCCAGCCGATCTCGGTGGCTTCGGTGAGCTGGGCGGCGGCCACCTCGCGGGCGGTGGTCTCGTCGAGGGGCGCGGCGCTGCGGATCCGGGCGGTGCGTGATCCGGCCGCGCGCTCCGCGGCGGCCACGGCCAGCCAGGGTGCGCCCATCAGCGGGCTGCCGCCGGCAAGCTCCGCGGCGGTCCCGCCCACCATGAGGTACGAGTTTCCGCCCGGTTCCCGAGCCTTCGCGACACGTTCGGGGTAAGCGAGGCCGACGACGAGTCCCGCCGCGAGGTCGTCGGGGATCCGCGCGTGCGGTCCGGCGGCGGGTGGCGAGGGGGTATCGGCGGTGCCTGCGCTCGGTGACGGCGAGCCGGCCTCTTTCGCGCTCAGGGATGCCGTCAATCTCCGTACCTCGGTCTGGAAGGCCGGGTCGTTCGTGGCTCGCGCCCGCCGCCAGAGGGTGACCACGTCGCCGCCTGCGGAGGCGCTGTCGTCGAGGACCGCGACGATCTCGGCGGCCCGGCGCGCGCCGGCTCTGCCCCCGCCGAGCAGGCCGGCGCCGTCGAGCAGGGCCCGGGCGAGGCGGGGGTGCAGGCCGGCGTCGGCGAGGGCGCGGCCGCGCGTGGTGATCGTGCCGGCGGCGTCGATGGCGCCCAGATCGTGGAGCGTCTCGGTGGCGACGGCCAGCGCGCCCGGCGGGGGTGGGTCGGGCAGCGCGAGACCGGTGCCGCCGGGATGTCCCCACCACGCGAGGTTGAGGGCAAAACCGGTCAGGTCGGCGACGGCGATCTCGGGCTCGGGCTGGGCCGGGAGACGGTCGTGCAGCACCGCGGACCAGCAGCGGTAGACACGGCCCGGCGCCTCGCGGCCGGCCCGCCCGGCGCGCTGCTCGGCGCTCGCCCGGGAGACCGGCACGGTGGCCAGCGCGCCCAGGCCGCGGGAGTGATCCATGCGCGGCACCCGGCTCAGGCCGGCGTCGACGACGGCGCGCACGCCGGGCACGGTGAGGCTGCTCTCCGCGATCGCGGTGGCCAGGACGACCCGGCGGCGCGGGCCGGCCCGCAGCGCGGCGTCCTGGGCAGAACCGGACTGGCGACCGTGCAGCGTGATCACCTCGGCATCGATGCCGGTCAGCCGGGAAGCGACAGTTTCGATCTCCCGGGCGCCGGGGAGGAAGACCAGCACGTCGCCGTCGCCCTCGGCCAGCGCGCGGCGGGTGGTGGCCGCGACGTGGTCCAGCAGGCGCGGGTCGACGCGGAGGCCGAGCGGCGGGGTGACCGGACCGGACGGCGGCGCCCAGATCACCTCGACCGGGTAACTGCGGGCGTGCGCGGTGAGCACCGGCGCGGGATCGCCGAGCGCCGGTCCGAGCACCGCCGCGAGCCGATCAGAGTCGGCCGTCGCCGAGGTCGCCAGCAGGCGCAGCTCAGGCCGGAGCGCGGCCCGGATCTCGACCAGGAAGGCGAGCGCCAGGTCCGAGTCGAGGTGGCGTTCGTGGCATTCGTCGAGCATCACGGCGCCGACGCCGGCGAGTTCCGGATCGTGCTGCAGGCGGCGGACCAGCAGACCTGTCGTGACCACCTCGACCACGGTGTCCCGGGAGACCCGGCGGTCGCCGCGGACCGCGTAACCGACCCGGCCGCCGACCTGCTCGCCGATCAGCGCGGCCATCCGCCGGGCCGCCGCCCGGGCCGCCACCCGGCGCGGCTCGGCCACGATCACTTTCAGACTCCCGTCGGCCAGCGCCAGGGGTACGAGCGTGGTCTTGCCGGTGCCCGGGGGCGCCACCAGCACTGCCGCTCCCTTCCGGCTCAGGGTGGCTGCCACCTCGGGCAGCACGGACCGGACCGGCAGCTCCGGCAGGGACGAGGCGGGGATCAGCACCAGGTTCCGTTTCTGTTTCGTGGCAGTCTGTCGGTTAATTCTTGCGTCCGCCGGTGGGTTCCGCGGACGCCGCCTGCTTGACTGATCAACATTGACAGAGGGGGTGACGGGTGGAGGCCTTCAACAGGCTGCCCGCCGAGCGTCTGGAGGGCGAGCTGCTGGCCTGCCTGGCAGCGCCGTCGTGGGGCGCCGGGATCGCCGCGAAGCGGCCGTACCCGGACCGGGCCGCGGTGCTGGCCGCGGCGGACGCCGAAGCGCGGGCGCTGAGCTGGGACGACGTGCTGCTCGGGCTGTCCGCGCACCCGCGGATCGGCGAGCGGGCGGCGGGGGAGTCGACGGAGGCGGCCTGGTCGCGGGCCGAGCAGTCGGCGGCCGCGTCGTCCGATGCGGCCGGGAAAGCGGCTCTCGCCGAGGCTAATCAGCGCTACGAGGAGAAGTTCGGTCACGTCTTCCTGATCTTCGCCAGCGGCCGGTCGCAGGACGAGATCCTGCGGGCCGCGCGGGAGCGGCTCGGCAACGACGAGGCGACCGAGCGGGCGATCGTGGCCGGCGAACTCCGCAAGATCGCGCTGCTGCGGCTGGAGCGGGTGCTCGATGCCCTCTGACGACGGCACGGCGGCCGAGTTCCACGCCAAGATCTCGACGCACATCCTGGACACCGTCTCCGGCAATCCGGCGCGGGACGTCTACGTGCGGCTGGACCGCCGCGACTCCGACGGCTGGCAACTGATCGGCCAGGGGCGTACCGACGGCGACGGCCGGTTCCGGTTCCAGGTGCCGGTGCGCGACTGGCAGGCCGGCGGGTACCGGCTCTTCTTCTACGTGGAGCCCTATCTCGGCGGGGACTGTTTCTTCCCGGAGATCACTGTCGCTTTCCACGTCCACGACCCGGACCGTCACTACCACGTGCCGCTGCTGCTCAGCCGGTACGGCTACACCACCTACCGAGGGAGTTAGTCAGTTGGCGATCGTGCTCGGACCGAACCGATACGGCAAGGCGGAGACCCGGCTGGTCCGGGTGACGCGGGACGGTGACACCCACGGCCTGCTGGACCTCAACGTCAGCGTCGCGCTCGCCGGTGACCTGGCCGCCACCCACGCGACGGGCGACAACTCCACGGTGCTGCCGACGGACACCATGAAGAACACCGTGTACGCGTTCGCGAAGAAGCACGGCGTCGGCGAGCCGGAGTCCTTCGCGCTGCTGCTCGGGCGGCACTTCGTGGCGTCCCAGCCGCAGGTGGCGCGCGCCACGGTGTCGATCGAGGCCTATGCGTGGGATCGGCTGGGGCCGCACTCGTTCGCGAAGCGCGGTGACTGCACGCGGACCGCCGTGGTGACAGTGACCGAGGACGCCGCCCAGGTGGTCTCGGGGGTCACCGGGCTGGTGCTGCTGAACACGACGGACTCGGAGTTCCACGGGTTCGTGCGGGACGAATACACGACGCTGCCGCCGGCGACCGACCGGATCCTGGCGACCGCTGTGGACGCGAAGTGGCGGCATCTCGGTGATCAAGGGGACTGGAATCAATCGTACGAAACCGCAGTTGATGCTCTTAAAAGCGGGTTTGTCGGAACCTATAGCTATTCGCTCCAGCAGACGCTGATGGCGATGGGAACCCGGGTCCTCACCGAGCGGCCGGAGATCGCCGAGGTGCGGCTCGCGCTGCCCAACAAGCATCACTATCTGGTGGACCTGTCACCGTTCGACATGTCCAACGACAACGAGGTGTTCATCGCCGGTGACCGGCCCTACGGGCTGATCGAGGGCACGGTCACCAGGGACGACGCGCCGGCGGCGATCGCGGAGTGGTGGCTGTGATTCTTTTCGAGAACGTCACGGTGGCGACGGTCGACGCCTCCGACACGGTGCACCCGACAGGTCACGTGCTGGTCGGGGACGACGGCCGGATCGCGGCGGCCGGTCCGGGCGGCATCGCCGATCTGCCGCCCGGGACCCGGCGCGTCGACGGCGCCGGCTGCCTGCTCACTCCCGGGCTGGTCAACACCCATCACCACCTCTACCAGTGGGCGACCCGTGGCCTGGCCCTCGACGAGACCCTCTTCGGCTGGCTCACCACGCTCTACCCGATCTGGGGACGCCTCGACGCCGACGTCGTCGGCGCGGCTGCCGGGGCCGGCCTGGGCTGGCTCGCGCTCTCCGGCTGCACCACGTCGATGGACCACCACTACGTCTTCCCCCGTGACGGCGGCGACGTCCTGGAGGCCGAGATCGCGGCGGCCCGGAAGATCGGCCTGCGGTTCCACCCGACCCGCGGCTCGATGGACCTGAGCCGCAAGGACGGTGGCCTGCCGCCCGACAACGTGGTCGAGGAGACCGACGAGGCGCTGGCCGCGACCGAGGCCGCGATCGACCGCTGGCACGACCCGTCCCCGGACGCGATGCTGCAGATCGCGGTGGCGCCCTGCTCGCCGTTCTCGGTCACCACCCGCCTCATGGAGGAGGCCGCGGTGCTGGCCCGCCGGAAGGGCGTACGGCTGCACACCCATCTCGCCGAGACCGACGACGAGGAGGAGTTCTGCCGCAAGCAGTTCGGTTGCACCCCGGTGGAGTACGCGGAACGCGTCGGCTGGCTCGGCGACGACGTGTGGCTGGCGCACGGGGTGCACCTGGACGACTCGGCGATCGCGAAGCTGGGCGCGACCGGCACCGGCGTCGCGCACTGCCCCAGTTCCAACGCCCGTCTCGGGGCGGGCATGGCCCGGGTCCGCGAGCTGATCGACAGCCGGGTCCCGGTCGGGCTGGGCGTGGACGGCGCCGCCTCGCAGGAGGTCTCGCACCTCGGCGCGGAGTTGCGGCAGGCGCTCTACACGGCGCGGCTGCGCGGGGGACCCGCGGCGATGAACGCCCGGGAGGCGCTGCGGCTCGGCACGATCGGCGGCGCCCGGTGCCTCGGCCGGCAGGACGATCTGGGTTCGATCGAGGTGGGCAAGCTCGCCGACCTGGTGCTGTGGCGGCTCGACGGGATGGGGCACGACGGCATCGACGATCACGTCGCGGCGCTGGTCTTCGGCCCGCCGGCGCCGGTCGAGCTGGCGCTCGTCGGTGGCCGGCCGGTGGTGGAGCGCGGCGATCTCGTGAACGCCTCCGAGGAGGAGCTGACCCGGGAGGCGCGACGGGCTCACCGGAAGTTAATGGTATACCGTTAAACCGCGCGTGATCCCGGTGCCCGTGCGCATGCAGGAGCGTGAATAATGCTCGATTACGGTACGGGGGAGTAACCACACCGAGAGGAACCGTCAACGATGACCGAGATCCTGTCCGACGAGGCCGTGGCGTTCGTCGCCGACCTGAACCGGCGATTCCGGCCTCGCCGTAACGAGCTTCTCGAGGCCCGTGCCCGCCGCCGCGCGGAGATCGCGGCCGGGGCGAGCCTCGGCTTCCTCGCGGAGACGGCGGACATCCGTGCCGCCGAGTGGACGGCGCCGCCCGCGCCGGCCGATCTCCAGGACCGCCGCGTCGAGATCACCGGGCCGACCGAGCGCAAGATGACCATCAACGCGCTCAACTCCGGCGCCAAGGTGTGGCTCGCCGACCTGGAGGACGCGAACACACCGCACTGGTCCAACGTGGTCGACGGCCAGCAGAACCTGTACGACGCGATCCGCCGGACGATCTCGCTGCAGACGGAGAAGAAGACCTACGAGCTGGGCGACGGCCCCTACCCCACGATCGTGATGCGGCCGCGCGGCTGGCACCTCGACGAGCGGCACCTCCCGGTGGACGGGGAGCCGGCCGTCGGCGCGCTCGTCGACTTCGGCCTCTACTTCTTCCACAACGCCGCCGAGCTGCTCGAACGCGGCAGCGGGCCGTACTTCTACCTGCCGAAGATGGAGTCGCACAAGGAGGCGGAGCTCTGGAACGACGTCTTCACGTACGCCCAGGAGCAGCTCGGCATCCCGGTCGGCACCATCCGGGCCACCGTGCTGATCGAGACGATCCCGGCCGCGTTCGAGATGGAGGAGATCCTCTACGCGCTCCGGCCGCACATCTCCGGGCTCAACGCCGGCCGCTGGGACTACCTGTTCAGCATCATCAAGTACTTCCGTGACAACCCGACCATGATCCTGCCGGACCGGGCCGCCGTCACGATGACCGCGCCGTTCATGCGCGCCTACTCCGAGCTGCTCGTCGCCACCTGCCACCGGCGGGGCGCGTTCGCGATGGGCGGCATGGCCGCGTTCATCCCGAGCCGCCGCGACCCGGAGGTCAACAAGGTGGCCCTGAGCAAGGTCCGCGAGGACAAGGAGCGCGAGGCCGGCGACGGCTTCGACGGCTCCTGGGTGGCCCACCCCGACCTGGTGCCGGTCTGTGCGGAGATCTTCGACCGGGTGCTCGGCGACAGGCCGAACCAGCTCGACAAGCAGCGCCCGGACGTCGCCGTCGACGCGCACGACCTGCTCAACGTCGCCGCCCTGAAGGCGCAGGTCACCGCGGCCGGTCTGCGGAACAACGTCAACGTGGCGCTGCAGTACCTGGAGGCCTGGCTGCGCGGCAACGGCGCGGTCGGCATCCACAACCTGATGGAGGACGCGGCCACCGCTGAGATCTCGCGCTCGCAGGTGTGGCAGTGGATCCACAACGGGGTACGGCTCGAGGACGGCACGTTGATCACCGCTGAGCTGGTCGGCCGGATCGAGGACGAGGAGCTCGCCGCGATCCGCGAGTCGATCGGTGACGAGGCGTGGACGGCGGGCCGCTACGACGACGCTCGCAAGCTCTTCGAACGGGTCGCCCTCGCCGACGACTTCGCCGACTTCCTCACGAGCGCCGCCTACGACTCGATCGACTGAAAGGTCCCCCATGCGCCTGTCCGATCATGATTACTCCGAGATCGACCGGCGCCTGGCTGCCCACGACGCGTTCCTCCGGGCTCGTTACCCGGGGGAACGCGCCGGACGGCAGCCGATCCACACCGTCTACATCCCCGCCGACAGGCTCTCGTCGTACCCCGACTGGGGTTCTGAGGCGCTGAAGGCGATGGACGAGAACGACTTCCCGTGGCCGGATCCGACCATCCGGGCGAAGCTGGAGCTGGAGCCGATCGAGGACCTGCGCGTCGACTTCGAGGACGGTTACGGCG
Source organism: Actinoplanes sp. NPDC023936 (assembly GCF_040639325.1). Classification (NCBI taxonomy): domain Bacteria; kingdom Bacillati; phylum Actinomycetota; class Actinomycetes; order Micromonosporales; family Micromonosporaceae; genus Actinoplanes; species Actinoplanes sp. NPDC023936. Next base: position 112,352 of record NZ_JBEZZR010000004.1, read on the forward strand.
TCCGCGACGACGACCAGGAGGATGCCGCCGTCCGCTCTGCCGCCACGATCCTCGCCAGGGGCCCGCGACCCCCGTTCCTCGGCATCCGGATCAAGAGCCTGGAAGCCGCCACCCGGCACCGCTCGCTCCGCACGCTCGACCTCTTCCTCGACTCCTACCAGGAGCTCTTCACGATCACGCTGCCCAAGGTCAGCGGTACCGACCAGGTCAGTGCGATGGTCACCCTCTGCGAAAAACTCGAGCGTGGGTACGGGTTGAGCGAGGGCACCCTGACCTTCGAGATCCAGGTCGAACTGCCCTCCGCGGTGCTCGCCGCCGACGGCACCGCCACGGTGGCCCACCTCATCACGGCGGCCGGCGGCCGGTGCACGGGGCTGCACTACGGCACCTACGACTACAGCGCCGCCGCCGGGGTGGCCGCGGCCTACCAGTCGATGGAGCACCCGGCCGCCGACTACGCGAAAGCCGTGATGCAGGCCGCCGCCGCCCAGACCGGGGTGCGCCTCTCCGACGGCTCCACCAACGTGCTCCCGGTCGGGCCGCCCGCCGCCGTGCGCGAGGCGTGGCAGCTGCACCACCGCCTGGTCCGGCGTTCCCTGGAGCGCGGCTTCTACCAGGGCTGGGACCTGCACCCGGCCCAGCTGCCCAGCCGGTACGCGGCGACCTACCAGTTCTTCCGGGACGGCCGCGACGTGGCGATCGAGCGCCTGCACCGCTACCTGCACCGGCAGGACAGTGGGATAGCCGACGAGCCGGCCACGGCGCGAGCCCTCGCCGGTTATCTGCTGAGAGGGCTGGACTGCGGAGCGTTCGACGACGCAGGCTTCCCCCGCCAGGAGCTGACCCTCCTGACGTAACCCACGCCCTCCCGGCTTCTCTCGCGATCTTGGCGAGTTGCGCACCCCCCTTTTTCGCGATCTTGGCGAGTGGGGCGCGGGAGGGGCCGGAGGGGCGGCGCGGTCAGCCTCGGCGGCGGAGGAAGAGCTGGCGCATCGCGATGGCCAGGGCCGACATGACGATGACCGCTGTCGCGCTGCCGATGACGCGGCTTGATCCCGGTTCGGCGAACCAGTCCGGCACGAAGCTGATCAGCGTTACCGGGTCGAACACGATCAGCCCGAAGACGACGACCACGGCTACGGCGAGCAGCCCGACGACGACGCTCAGCGCGAGGAGTTGCGGGTCGAGGCCCTCGGCGGGTTCGTCCTGCGGCTCCTCGGCCGGTGCGGCGCTGAGGTCGATGAGCGGCTCGGGCTCGATGAGCGGCTCGGGCTCGATGTCCTGAGTGGACTCGGAGTCGTCGTCGTCCGCGGCCGGCACGAGCGCGTCGTCGTCCGCGGCGAGCGCGGGCGCGTCGTCGTCCGCGGCCGGCGCGGGCGCATCGACCGGCTGAGGCTCGGAAGCTCCCTCGGCGGCCGGCTGCTCCGCCACCACCTCCGCGTCTTCGGCGGCCGGCTGCTCCGCCACCACCTCCGCGTCTTCGGCGACCGGCTGCTCTGTTGCGGGGCCCGCGATATCGGTGGCCGATTCCTCCGCGACGGCATCCACGGCCTCGGCCTCCGCTGCTTCGACGTTCTTCTCGTCCTTGACCACGCGAACCCCCGTTACTTGATCGTGACCCGGCACCTTAGCGCATGCCAATCCTTCGCGGTGTCGAACGATCGGCGCTCGGGCCGCGTGCTATCTACCGCCGACTAACCATGCGGGGAGGCATCCGGTGCGGTACATCTCGTCCAAGCCAGCCCGATCCGAGCACATCTGGCAGCGTCCATCGTGGAGGTGCCGGGCCTGCGGACGGGCCTGGCCGTGCGCTCCGGCCCGGGCGCATCTCAGCGACGGCGCCGACCGGGTGTCGCTCGCCATGTACATGTGGGGCAACCTCGACCAGGCCGTCTCCGACCTGCCGCGCCGGTCGCCGGCCGAGCTGTTCGACCAGTTCCTGGGGTGGACGCAGGTCAGGAGACCGTCGCGATCCGGTCCCGGATCCACGACGGGTCCGGGTTCACGAAACCCTCGCCGCCGATCACAACGGTCGGGACGGTCTCGTCACCGCCAGTGATGGCGCGGACTGCTGCGGCGCCTTCCGGATCACGCCAGATGTCGACCCAGTGCACGCGGTCGGCATCCGGCCCGAGGCGGGCGCGCAGCCGCACGCAGAACGGGCACCCGGGCCGCCAGTAAACCACCGGCCGCCCGTCGGTGAGCGCCTCCGCCGCGCTCTCCGCACGCGGGAAGAGCTGCGGGGAGACGACGAAGGCCAGACCCAGGAAGATCACCAGGACAAATGCGGCGCCCCACGGGGAGTCGTCACCGATCTTGACGGCGGCGATGAGCGCACCACAGGTGGCCGTCAGGATCGCCAGCCTCCACCGTCGCAGCATGCGCGGAGAGTACCCCGCTACCGCCGGTGACGAAATCCCCGGCCGGGCGGAAGAGCATCCGGTGAAACAAACCGCGTTTAGGGTCTTGCCATGGTTGATCTGGTGGTGCGGTCCCGGCGGGTGTTCACCCCGGAGGGCGAGCGGGCGGCGGCGGTGGCGGTGACCGGCGGGCGGATCGTGGCGATCCATGCCTACGACGCGGAGGTGACGGCCGCCGAGGACGTCGACCTCGGCGCCGACGCGCTGCTGCCCGGCCTGGTGGACACGCATGTGCACGTCAACGAACCGGGCCGTACCGAATGGGAGGGTTTCGCCACCGCCACCCGGGCCGCGGCGGCCGGGGGAGTCACCACGATCATCGACATGCCGCTGAACAGCCTGCCGCCGACAGTGAACGCGGAGGCGCTGAAGATCAAGCAGGCGGCGGCCGCCGGTCAGTGCCACGTGGACGTCGGGTTCTGGGGCGGCGCGATCCCGGGCAACGCCGGCGACCTGCCCGGACTGCACGCCGACGGGGTCTTCGGCTTCAAGGCGTTCCTCGCCGACTCCGGTGTGCCCGAGTTCCCGCCGGTCGACGCGGATCAGCTGGCCGAGGCCATGGACGCGGTGGACGCGCTGTTCGTGGTGCACGCCGAGGACCCGGAGCACCTGCGGGACGCGGCGAGCTCGGCCGCGTACACCGACTTCCTGGCCTCCCGCCCGGCCGACGCCGAGCACGCGGCGGTGGCCACCGCCATCGCGGTGGCCCGCGAGGCGGGCCGCCGCGTGCACATCCTGCATCTCTCGGCCGCGTCGGCGCTTCCGCTCATCGCGCGGGCCCGAGCCGAGGGGGTACGGGTGACGGCCGAGACCTGCCCGCACTATCTGACCCTGGACGCCGGGCAGATCCCGGACGGCGCGACCGAGTTCAAGTGCTGCCCGCCGATCCGGGACTCCGCGAACGCGGATCAGCTCTGGGCCGCCCTGGCCGACGGGTTGATCACCTGTGTGGTGAGCGACCACTCGCCGTGCACGCCCGAGCTGAAGCGCCAGGACACCGGTGACTTCGCGGCGGCGTGGGGCGGAATCGCCTCGGTGCAACTCGGTCTGCCGGTGATATGGACCGCAGCTCGTGAGCGCGGACACACCCTCTCTGACGTGGTGAAATGGATGTCACGCCGACCCGCCGACCTGGCCGGGCTGCGGGAGAAGGGACGGATCGCCGTCGGCGCGGACGCGGATCTCGTGGCATTCCAGCCGGACGGGGAGTTCACGGTCGACGCGCACGCGCTGCACCACAGGAACCCCGTCACCCCGTACGCGGGAAGGGTCGTGACAGGCGTGGTGGGCACGACCTGGCTGCGCGGCAGCAGGGTGACCGGCGACGCGCCACGCGGCCGTTTCCTCCGGCGAGAGATCGCCACCGGAACGAAGGAGATTTGATGGACGAATTCACCGGGCTGCCGGACTTGGCATCGCGCGCTTTCGGCGGTGGCGTCGTCTACGCCAACGACGAGTTCTTCGCCGCGGCGGACCACCTGGTCCTGCCGGCGCCGGCGGGGCACGCTCCGAAGACGTTCGACCACAAGGGACAGGTCTACGACGGGTGGGAGACCCGGCGCCGCCGCGAGGCCGGTCACGACGTCGCGATCATCCGGCTCGGCGCGCCCGGCGTCGTCCACGGCATCAACGTCGACACCGCGTTCTTCACCGGGAACTACCCGCCGCAGGCCTCGGTCGAGGCGGTCTCGCTGCCCGGCTACCCCGGCCGCGAGGAGCTGGAGGCGGCCGAGTGGACCGAGCTGGTGCCGCGTTCGGACCTGAAGGGCGACAGCGGCAACCTGTTCCCGGTCGCGAACCGGCGCCGCTGGACCCACGTCCGGCTGCGGATCTTCCCGGACGGTGGCGTGGCCCGGCTGCGGGTGCACGGCGAGGTGGTGCCCGACCCGGCGCTGCTGCCGAAGACGTTCGACGTGGCCGCCGCACAGTACGGCGCCACCGTCGTCGACTGCAGCAACATGTTCTACGGCAACCCGCAGCGGATGCTGATGCCCGGTCTCGCGCAGAACATGGGCGACGGCTGGGAGACGTCCCGGCGTCGCGACGACGGCAACGACTGGGTGCTGGTGAAGCTGGCGGCGCCGGCCGTGCTGCGCTTCGCGGACCTGGACACCAGCCACTTCAAGGGCAACGCGCCCGGCTGGGCCCGGCTCACCGGACGTGACGAGCGGACCGGTTCCGGCGAGTGGATCGAGCTGCTGCCCCGGGTGGCGCTGCGGCCGGACACCCCGCACCGGTTCCCGATCGCCAAGGCGCTCGGGAAGGGGCCGGAGGTGACGCACGTGCGGCTGGACATCTTCCCGGACGGGGGGATGGCCCGGCTGCGTCTGCTGGGACGGGCGTCGCGGGCGTACCTGCACGCCAGAATGAGCGGGTGACTCGTACCGTTTCGCTGGTCCTCGTCGACGCGGAGGGTGTCCTGCGGGGCGCCCTCCCGCCGTTTCCGGTCGTCACCCCGTGGTGGCAGGAGGTGGCGGAGGTGGTCGGCAAGGCCGGCGCCGAGGTCACCGTGCTGCGCCTGCTGCACGGTGACCCGTCCGGTGCGGTGACCTATCTGGCCTCGTGCGCCGCGCCGCCGCCCGGTCTGCTCCCGGCCGACGTGGATCTCTCCCCGCACCCGCTCCGCGCGCCCTACGCCGAGATCGGCGGCCCGGAGGCGTCGCTGGCCTGGGCGGCCGGCGCGCTCGACCGGATCGGTCTGACCGGGACGGTTCCCCGCCAGCAGCGCACCTGGAACCTCTCCGCGATCTGGCGGTTCGACCTGCCGGACGGCAGCCCGGCGGCCTGGCTCAAGCAGGTGCCGGCGTTCTTCCACCATGAGCCGGTCGTGCTGCGGCTGGTCGACACTGTCGCGCCGGGCCTGGTGCCCTATCCGCTGGCGTCCGGGGAACAGGGCCGGATGCTGCTGGCGCACGTGCCGGGCGAGGACCGGTACGGCGCCGGGCCCGCGCTCTGCGCCGAGGTGGCGGCCGCGTTCCACCCGGTGCAGGAGCATTTCGCGGGCCGCGTGGCGGAGCTGCTCGCGGCCGGACTGCCGGACCGGCGGCTGTCTCCGGAACGTGCCGCTGAGGTCGCGAAGCCGTTCCTGCCCGAGATCCCGGGGCTCGAGGAGCTGATCGACGGGCTGCCCGAACGGCTCGCCGCGGTGGCCGCGTGCGGGCTGCCGGACACCCTGATCCACGGCGACCTCCACCCGGGCAACGTGCGTACCGACCCCGGCGGCGACCTGGTGATCCTGGACTGGGGTGACTCCGGCGTCGGCAACCCGGCCCTGGACGTGCTGCGGCTCAGCGACGACCCGGACGTGCTGCGGCAGTGGGCGTCGCGGTGGCCGGGCCGTGACGCGCTGCGGGCCGTCGAGCTGCTCCGGCCGGTGGCGGCGCTGCGGGCGGCGGTCACCTACGCGGACTTCCTCGCGAACATCGAGCCGGCGGAGTGGCCATACCACGCCGGTGACGTCGCGGCGAGTCTGCGGCGAGCCGTCCATCGATGAACCTCGTGCCGTGCCGGTCATGCTCGTACCGTGTCTGTCATGGAGGACGCCCGCCGGCACTACCTCGATCTGATCCGCCACGACGGAGTGACCCTGTCGCCCGAGTTGGCCAGGGCATTCGCGACGGTGCCGCGGGAGGTGTTCGTCCCGGACGGCTTCCACCGCCGGGACGGGCGGCTGGTGCTGCCCGCCGACCCGGAGTACCTGCGAGCGGTCTACAGCAACGACGTCCTGGTCACCAAGCTGAGCGGCAACCGCCCGATCAGCTCCTCCAGCCAGCCGTCGCTGATGGCTCTCATGATCGAGGCGCTGGACGTGCGCCCCGGCCAGCGGATCCTCGAGATCGGCGCGGGAACCGGGTACAACGCGGCGCTGCTCGCCACCCTGGGCGCCGCGGTGACGACCGTGGAGGTGCAGGAGGACGTCGCGGACCGGGCGCGCTCCGCGCTGGCCCGGGCCGCCATCAATGGGGTACGGGTGGAGAACGCCGACGGATACACCGGAGGGCCGGCCGGCGACTACGACCGGATCATCGTGACGGTCGGGGTCGCCGGGATCTCGCCGTACTGGACGGGTCGCCTGCTGCCCGGCGGCCGGATCGTCGCGCCGGTCGAGCACGCCGGCATGCATCCGGTCCTCAGCGTCGACACCGGGGGCGAGGTGACGGTGATCTGCCCGGCCGGCTTCATGAGCGCGGCCGGTCCGCTCACCGCCCGGCATCCCGGCAGCCACCCGCCGCCGCCGTCCGAGCCGCTCACCGGACTCGACACGGTCGTCCCGGCCCGGTGGGAGACGACCCTGGAGGCACTGGCGTACCGGGATCTGTGGTTCGCCGCCGGCGTGTGGCACCGGCGGGTCACGTACGCCTCCGTGCCGGGCCGGGAGCAGTCGCTGATCGCGGTGCTCGACGAGGACGGCCCGGGCAGCGCCGTGGTGCTCCCGGACGGCGCGGTGCTGGCCTCCGCGGATCGGTGCGCCGCCGTCGCGCTCGCGCTCGCCGACCGGTGGTGGGCGATGGGCCGGCCGCCGATGCGGGCGTGGCGGGCCACGCTGGCGTCCGCGGGCGGCCCGGTTCTCGTGCCCGGCCCGTGGCGTCTGACCCGCCCGCGGGACCCCGGCCACCCGTAGACTTCCAGGCCATGGGCATCTCCGTGGTCGCGGCCAACGAGGCGTCCTGGTCCGATCTCCGGGCCGTCTTCGGCACGCGCGGCGAGCCGGCCCGCTGCCAATGCCAATGGTTCAAGATCACGGCGGCCGAGTGGGGCTCGGTGCCGGTCGAGGAGCGAGCCGAGCGGTTGCGCGCCCAGGCCGGCTGCGACGATCCGGACGCCACGACGACCAGCGGGCTGGTCGCCTACCTCGGCGGCGAGCCGGTCGGCTGGTGTGCCGTCGAGCCACGCTTCGTCTACCCGCGCCTGATGACCGCGCGGGTGCCGTGGGCGGGACGGGACGAGAGCCGTACCGACGCCGGGGTCTGGGCGGTGACGTGCTTCGTCACCCGGACCGGATTCCGCCGGCGCGGCGTGAGCCGGGCCCTGGTGGCGGCCGCGGTCGGGTTCGCCCGGGAGCGGGGCGCCCGCGCGATCGAGGGCTATCCGATCGTCGCCAGGGCGGACCGGGAGTACAGCTGGGGCGAGCTCTACGTGGGCAGCCGGAAGATCTTCACCGAGGCGGGGTTCACCGAGGTGAGCCACCCGACGCCGCGCCGCGTGGTGATGCGCCGGGATTTCTCCTGAGCTCTCACCAGGTCCCGGCCCGGCGCTCCCGCCAGGGGCGGCCGTCCGGGTCGTAGATCAACCGGTACGCGGGCACCGCCCACCACCGCTGATGCCACGGCAACCGCTCGGTCTCGTGCGGCACCAGCCGGCCGGGCGGGCGCGGGCCCGTCCGCCCGCCGGCATGCCAGTCCCGCAGCCGGTCCGCCGCCTCGGTCACCGCGCGCACCGCGCCCAGCGGATCGATCAGATCGTCGCGGTCGTCCCCGGCCCGGTCCAGGTGCTCGCCGAGCAGCGACAGGCGCAGGTCACGGGCGAACCGCCGGGCGCCGTCACCGAGCCCGGCCGGATCCTCGGGCGCCCGCCCGTCCCGGGTGTCGTCGAGAACCGCGCAGGACAGCTCGCTGTCGTGGGTCCACGAACGGCGGTTGAAGTTGTCGCTGCCCACGCTCGTCCACACGTCGTCGACCACACACACCTTGGCGTGCACGTAGATCGGGGTGCCCTCGGAGTTCTCCAGGTCGAAGACGTGCACCCGGTCGCCGGCGGCCCGGCGGCAGAGCTCGATCGCCTGCTCCCGGCCGACCTGGTTCGGCGGCAGCGCGAACGCGCCGTCCACGTCCGGGTGGCGTGGAACGACAGCGATCAGATGCAGATCCGGGTTGTCCCGCATCGAGTCCGCGAAGAGCTGGGCGACCTCCTTCGACCAGAGATACTGGTCCTCCAGGTAGATCAGCCGCCGCGCCCGGCGGATCGCCTTCGTGTAGCCGCGGGCCACGGTGCGCTCGCCCAGCTTCGCGAAGCTGTACGCCGGACGCATCGCCGGGTAGGTCCGCAACACCTGCACGGTCATCGGGCCGGCCGACGGCGGGTCCGGCGGCTGCGGCGGGAGCTTGTCGGCACGCATGTCCTCGTGCTTGAGCATGTCGGTGGCCGTGGAGATGGGACCGTGCTGGTCCAGCGGCGCCGGGTCGTTCCACCGCTCCCGGAAGCTCAGGTCGAGCGTGCCGACGACCGGCCCGCGCAGCATCAGCTGGACGTCGTGCCAGGGCGGGTGCGGGCCGTACGCCTTCGCCATCCGCACCGCCTGCGGATCGCCGTGGTGCGCGTCGTCGTCGCGCCGGCTGTGGCACAGGTCGATGCCGCCGGCGAACGCGACGTCGAGCTCCGGGCGGCCGGGATGCCGGAGCACCACGAGCTTCTGGTGGTGCGAACCGCCCCGGCGAACCCGCTGGTCCAGCAGCACCTCACCGCCGGCCGCCTCGATGTCGTCGCTGAGCGTGCGGTTCTCCTCCTCGCTGTACGCCAGCTTGTCCACATGCGAACGCCACAGCAGGCCCTTGACGACCACGCCACGCTTGGCCGCCGCCGCGAAGAGTTCCGCGATCGTCGGGCCGTCCTCGCGCATCCGCTCGTCCGGGTCGCCGCGCCAGTCGGTGAAGAAGAGGTGATCACCCGCCTCGAGCGCCTCGACCTCCGAGGCCAGCCGATCGAAGTACTTTTGCCCGTGAATTAGTGCTTCGACCGTGTTTCCGGTGTTCCATGTGGGTATGGAGGTGTCCGGGTTGCCGCGTTCGGCAGCGGTCAGAAGCCATTCCTGCGGCGGCACAGCAACCCCTCCGAGGTCGACGACGCCCTCACCGTAAGCCTCCAGACCGCCGTCCGCACGCGGAGCGGCAACCCCTCGATCGCGCGGAGGAAAGATCACATGAGCGCTGAGCCGCTGGCCACCACGAGCGTCCCCGACACCGCCGCATCCGCCGAGAAAGGGCTGCTCATCGCGGTCCTGCTGCTGGTGCTGGCGGGAACCGCCGCCATCCTGATGATGATGCCCTGACCGAGGATCTCCGGTAGTCGCCCGGCCCCGCCCGCCGGGCTCCCTGTGATCAACAACTCGTCGTGTGCGGCCGTGTGGGTCGCCCCCTCCGAGCCCTCTCCGAGCCCCCTGCCAGCCCTCTCCGAGCCCTCTCCGAGCCCTCCGATTCCGCGCGGCGTCACGGTGGGTCACTGCGACGGTGGAGCGCTGCGGCTTTGCGTCATTCTGTGGGGCGTGGAGCATCCGCAGTCTTCCGCGAAGCGCCACGTTTACCGCCGATGCCGGCACGCTCCGTGACAATCAGGCGGAGCGTGAGTGACGTGGCGTTCCCCCGATCGAGCCGTAGCTCATGCCTGTGATCAAGGCGTCGTAGCGTGCACTGACTACGGCCGACCCTGCCGAGCCGTGGCTCATGCCTGTGATCATGGCGTCGTAGCGTGCACTGGCTACGGCCGAGCGAGCCGAGCCGTGGCTCATGCCTGTGATCATGGCGTCGTAGCGTGCGCCGGCTACGGCCGACCCTGCCGAGCCGTAGCTGGTGCCTGTGATCATGGCGCGGTGACCTGTGCCGCCTACGGCTCGGGCTGCTCCGTGGACTCCCGGACTCCCGGCCCTCTCGGGCTCCCGGCCCTCCCGGCCCTCCCGGCCCTCCCGGCCCTCCCGGGCTCCCGGCCCTCCCGGGCTCCCGGCCCTCCCGGGCTCCCGGCCCTCCCGGGCTCCCGGCCCTCCCGGGCTCCCGGCCCTCGCGGTTCGGCTGCGGGACTCCGCCTCTCGCGCCGGCGGCCCCCGGCTCAGCCATGCACCGGTAGCGATGGCCGCGCAACGGCCGTGCCCCGGCACACGGCCGCGTCGTAGGCGCGGGACGGCCACGAAGAGAAGGGGCGGCCGTGGCGCGTACCCGGAAAATCAGTCGGTGTGCGGGAGCCGGGTTGCCGGGATGACGCCGAGGCGGCCCTTCTGGAAGTCGTCGAAAGCCTGCTTGAGCTCGGCTTTCGTGTTCATCACGAACGGGCCGTAGTGGGCGATCGGCTCGCGGATCGGGCGGCCGCCCATGATGAAGAGGTCGAGTTCGGTCTTGGCTTCGACGCGGATGGCGTCGCCGGGGCCGTGGGTGGCGAGCTGTCCGAGAGTGATCGGGCGCATGTCGGTGCCGACCCAGCCCTCGCCGGAGAGGGTGTAGACGAGCGCGTTGTAGTCGGGCTGCCACGGCAGGTCGAGGCGCGCGCCGGGTTGGAGCGTGACGTGCGCCAGGTTGATCGGGGTGAACGTGGAGCCGGGTCCGCTGTGCCCGGCCACCTCGCCGGCGATCACGCGGATCAGCGCGCCGCCGTCCGGAGTGGTGAGGAGAGCAGCGGCTTTACCGCGAATGTCCTGATATTTCGGGTCAATCATCTTCGCGGCGGCGGGCAGGTTCACCCAGAGCTGGAGGCCGTGGAAAAGTCCGCCACTCATCACCAGGTGCTCCGGCGGCGCCTCGATGTGCAGAATCCCCGCGCCCGCGGTCATCCACTGCGTGTCGCTGTTCGAGATCGAGCCGCCGCCACCGAGCGAGTCGGAGTGGTCCATGATGCCGTCGATCATGTAGGTGACCGTCTCGAAGCCGCGGTGCGGGTGCCACGGGGTGCCCTTCGGCTCGCCCGGCGCGTAGTCCACCTCGCCCATCTGGTCGAGGTGGATGAAGGGGTCAAGTTCGGTCAGCGGCACTCCGGCGAAGGCTCGCCGCACCGGGAATCCCTCGCCCTCGTAGCCCTGCGGCGCGGTGGTCAGCCGGCGAACCTGGCGGAAATCGGTCATCGGGTCGAGCCGGGGCAGACGCGGCAGGACGAGGACGTCGTCGACGGTGATGGCGGGCATGGTTCACACCTTCCTGATCTTGGCGAAAACCCGGCCGATCACGGCCAGTTCCTCGTCGTCCAGATGATCGATGAAGCTCTCTCGAACGGTCTTCAGGTGCGCCGGTGCGGCCTCGCGCAACGTCCGCAACCCGGTCTCGGTCAGCACGGCCTCCTGGCCGCGTCCGTCGTCGGCGCAACTCTCCTTGCGCACGAGACCGCGTTTGATCATTGAGTTGATCTGATAGGTGATGCGGCTCGGCGACAGCACGAGCCGGTTGGCGAGCTCGCCCATGCGAATCCGTCGATCGGTCGCCTCGGCGAGCGCGACGAGCACGTGGTAGTCGTTCATGCTCAGCCCGGTCGCTGCCCGCAACTCGTCCTCGAGCCGTGTCTGCAGCGCCCACGAGCTCTCGATGAACGTCTGCCAGTGCTGCAACTGGCTGTCGCTGAGCGGTTCCGCCATGCCCGGAACCGTACTCCTTCAAATCTGAAACTTCAAATCTGAAATGTACGGGCACATCCGTCCCCGCCGATCCCGGCCGTCCCGTGACACCCGGCGCGGCCACCTGCCGGGGCCCGGCCGTTGCGCGCGTTTCGCTACCGGCGCGTGGCTGGGCGCAGACCGGTCACCCGCGTGCGGTGGCTAACCTTCTCGGCGTGCAAGAACACGTGCGGGCCCGACGGGCCACTCCCGACGACGCCGCTGAGCTGGTCCGGCTCCGTGCCGTCATGTTCCAGAGCTTCCCGCAGCCGAACCGGAACGACGACTGGCGGAAAGCGTCCGAGGAGATCCTGCGCAGGCGGTTCGCCGAGCCGTCCCCGACGATGGCGGCCTTCGTGGTGGACTGCCCGGACGGCGCCGGGCTCGCCGCGTGCGCGCTCGGCATCGTCGAGGAGCGCCTCGGCGGCCCGGGCAATCCGAGCGGGATGATGGGGTACGTCTTCAGCGTCGTCACGGACCCGGACCAGCGCCGGAAGGGGTACTCGCGGGGATGCGTGACCGCGCTGCTGGACTGGTTCCGCGAGCAGGGCGCGGGCGCCGCCGACCTGCGGGCGTCGGAGTCCGGCGAGCCGCTGTACACGTCGCTGGGCTTCCGCCGCACGCCCGACCCCGCGATGCGCCTGCGCCTCTGACCCCGGTCGCCCGGCTCGTGTCACGCGGCGCCGGCTTGTGTCACGCGGCGCCGGCTTGTGTCACGCGGCGCCGGCTTGTGTCACGCGGCGCCGGCTCGTGTCACGCGGCTCGGGCGGACAGGGCGTCGGTCAGGTCGGCTCGCAGCCTGGTGGTGTCCACTTCCAGCTCGGCCAGGATCAGGGCCGCCAACCCTTCCCCCTCGCGCAGGATGCCGAGCATGATGTGCTCCCGGGCGATGTAGTTGTGCTTGAGCCGTAACGCCTCCCGCAGCGACAGCTCGAGCACCTTCTTGGCGCGCGGCGAGAACGGGATGTGGCCGCTCCCGGCGTAGAACCGGCCGAAGATGCCCTTCTTCTTCGGCGCCGGCTGCGGCAGGTGCAGCGACCCGGCCCCGAAGTTCTCCTCGATCGCGGCGCGGACCGCGTTCAGGTCGATGCCGATCGCCTTGAGGGCGGCCGCGTCCTCGGCGTCCCGGTCGGCGAGAGCGGTGGCCTCGGCGCTGCGGTCGCCGACGTGCGCGACGATCGCGGCCCGCACCCGCTGCCGGTCGGCGCCGGCGTCGCGGAGCAGGACCGCGACGGCGCTCGGCGACCGCTCATCGCCGCGGTCGCCGCCTCGGTCACCGCCGGGGCCGGCTTGGCGGGGATCGGCGCGGCTCGGCGTCGCTTCGGCGGGGCCGGCGTCGGTGGTCAGCGCCAGCAGCACGTGCTCGGTGCCGATCACGGTGTGGCCCAGCTCGCGGGCCTCCTGCTGGGCGCCGATCACCGCGCTGCGGGCGCCCTTGGTGAATCGCTCGAACATGTCAGCCCTCCCGTGGGTCCTGCATCGGCATCAGCCGGGCGTGCTTCTTGTGCACGCCCTGCCGGGTCACCTCGAGTGCGTCGGCGATCTCCTGCCAGGACCAGCCCTTGGCGCGGGCGTTGGCGACCTGGAGACGCTCGAGGCCCTCCAGGAGGCGGCGGAGCGCCACGACCGCGCGCAGGCCGACCCGTGGGTCGGTGCTGCCGGCGGCGGCGGCGAGGTCGGTCGCTTCGGTCATGTCGTCAACGTACGTTGACAACCGCGCCACGTCAACCACAGTTGACACGAGAACCGAAAAAAGCCCGGCCCTGCGGGGGCCGGGCTCGACGGACGGGAAAGCCCGGCCCCCGCAAGGGCCGGGCTCACCGGAGGGGGCTCAGCGGCCCCGGCCGGTCTTTTCCTGCAATTCGTCGATCTTGCGAGACGCGTCGGCCTTGGTCAGTTCGTCCGGAACGTCCTCGTGGGCCTCGGCGGCGAGGGTGTGCAGGTACGACTCCTGCGCTCCGGTCACCGGCTCGTCGCCGGTCGTCCAGTCCGCCGGGTCCTTGATCGTGTTGCCGTTCTCGGCGTTCGCCTGGTCCGTCATGACGCCGTCCTTCGCAGGTAGTGGTGTCGAACGTCTGTACCACTACCCGGGAACGGTCAGTCCCAAGCCGGGAGATTTCCCAGCGACACGGTCAGTTCGACCGGGTGGTGCACCGGCGCGGCCACCGAGAACCGTGCGCCCCACGGGTCACGCAGCTCGGCGAAGGCGCTCAGCCCGGTCTCGACCGGCTCCGAGATCACCCCGCCGCCGAGGCGCTCGCAGTGGTCTGCCGCCTCCTGGATGTCGGCGACCTGGAACGCGGCCCGCCACCAGGCGCCGCGGTAGCCGGCCGCCAGCCCGGCGATCGCGTCGTGCCCGTGGTTCAGCCACTCGCCGGTGCCGAACTCGTGGCGCAGCAGCCAGCCGAACGCGGAACCGTAGAACCGGGCCGCGCTGCTCGGGTCGTCGGTGATCAGTTCCGGCCAGGACATCGTGCCGGGTTCGTCCCGGGCCTGCGCGCCGGCGAAGTCGGTGGCCTGCCAGAGGCCGAGCATCGCGCCGGCCGGGTCGGCGATGATCGCACGAATGCCACCGTGCGCGTCGGCCGGATGGCTCAGGCAGTGGCCGCCGGAGAGGGCGACCTGCTCGAGCGTCTCGTCGAGATCGGGCGTGCTCAGGTGGGTGAGCCAGCCGTCCGGCCGCTCCGGCATGCTGCGCGTGAGCCCCGCCACGGCCCGTCCGCCCAGCTTGAACCGATCACCCGCAGACTCCCAGCCAAACAACTCTCCGTAGAACTCCGCCGCACGGGCGGGGTCCGGACTTGCCAGTTCCACCCAGCAAGGTGTCAAGGGTGCATAGCCTCTGATCCGCATGAGCCGCTCCATGGTGGACATCCCCAGTTGCTTGAGCACTCTACGGCACTGAACACGCTTCGTCACCACCGGACGGTCCATTGTCCGGTTTGGAGCAGAAAACTATCACTTAGCGTCACTGGTTGAGTGATCCAGGTAACGCATGACGGGTGTCGCGGCGATTCCGTGCAGGATGACGGAGACGACGACCACGAATCCGGTGGTCGCCCAGAGTAGATCGGCGCCGGGGAAATTTGCGTGTGTCATTGCGTACGCTAAGTAATAAAACGATCCGATGCCACGGATCCCGAACGCCGCGATCACCCAGTGTTCCGCAGTGGTCCCCGGCGCGCCCCGCAACGCGGCGAAAGCGGCCAGCGGGCGGATCATGAAGATCAGGACGAGACCGGCTGCCGCGGCCGGCCAGGTGAGCGGAGCGAGCAGCCCGCCGACCACCGCGCCACCGAGCAGCAACAGCAACAGCACTGTCAGGAGTCGCTCGGTCTGCTCCGCGAAGTCGTGCAGCACCTGGTGGTACTCGTGCGAGCGCTCGGCGGCCCGGATCGCCCGTGCCGCCACGAAGACGGCCAGGAAACCGTAGCCACCGGCGACCTCGACAAGCCCGTACGCGAGGAACGTCGCCGCCAGTGCGAGGAAGCCCTCGGAATGCCGGGCGAGGCGAAGCGCGTCGCGCTTCGCGCGGAAGAAGAGCTTGCCCAGTGCCCATCCGATCAGCGCGCCACCGGCGAGGCCGACGACGCCCTTGTAGAGCACGTCCTTCAGCACCCACTCGCCGAGCCAGCCCGCCGGGTCGACCCCGTGCATCGCGATCGCGATCGCGGCGTAGACGAACGGGAACGCCAAGCCGTCGTTGAGTCCCGCCTCGGAGGTCAGCGCGAACCGCACCTCGTCCTCCGAGTCCTCCTCGTCGGTCGGCTCGCCCACCTGCACGTCCGAGGCGAGCACCGGGTCGGTCGGCGCCATCGCCGCGCCGAGCAGCAGGGCGGACGCCGGCACCAGGCCGGCCCACCACCAGCCGAACAGGGCCACCGCGGCGATGGTGATCGGCATCGCGATGATCAGGAGGCGGCCGGTCGACGCCCACCGGCGACGGCCGAACGGGCGGTCGATCTTCAGGCCGGCGCCCATCAGCGCGACGATCACGCCGATCTCGGTGAGGTGCTCGGTCAGTTTGGCGTGTTCCAGGGGGTTGGCCTCGGGCAGGCCGATCGGCAACCCGAAGACGAGCATGCCCAGGGCCAGGAACGCGATCGGCATCGAGAGCGGGCGTTTCTCGACGAGGCGGGGGAGGATACCGGCGAGCAGGGCGCCCACCCCGATCAGGGCGAACACCACATCGGACAGTTGCATCTATCGGATCTTGGCGATCGGCGAGGTGTCCAGGTCACGCAGCAGGTCGGCCGGATCCTGGTACGTCGCTACCGCACCGGCGTCCCGCAGTTCCGCGGCACTCGTTCCGCCGCAGACCAGGCCGATGCACGGCATGCCGAGCTTGCCGGCCGCCTGGACGTCCCAGACCGAGTCGCCGACATAGACCGCGCGCTCGGGGTCTACATCCGACTGTTCCAGGGCGGCCCGCAGGATGTCCGGCGCCGGCTTGCTCTCCTCGGCGTCGGCCGACGAGGTGGCGGCCGCGATCACGTCGTCGGCGTCCAGCACGCGGCGCAGCTGCTTCAGCTCGGGTTCCCGGGCCGAGGAGGCGAGCACCACGGCGAGATCGCGGGCGGCGACCGCCCGTACCAGATCGGCCGCGCCCGGCAGCGGGCGCAACCGCTCCCACCAGGCCCCGTAAAGAACGTCGTGCGCCGTGGTCATCCGCTCGTCGTCCGAGGTGTCCCGGACCTCGCCGAGCAGGTGGTCGAGCAGCTTGTCGGAGCCCATCCCGATGCCCCGGTGGATCAGGGCCATCGGCACGTCGCGGTCGTGCTGGCGCAGCGCCTCCCACCAGGAGACGGCGTGCAGGTACGTGGTGTCGATCAAGGTGCCGTCGACGTCGAACAGAACTCCGGGCCTCATGCCCTTACGCATTACCCGGCTTGATCGCCGCGAATCAGCAACATCTCGAACCAGACCGTCGATCCGCGAACCGTCGGGTCGGTGCCCCACGAGTCGCTCAGCTCCTCGATCAGCCCGAGCCCGCGGCCCCGGCTGGCCATCGTGTCGGCGCGGGCCCGGATCACGCTGCCCCGGGTGCCGGTGTCGGCGACCGAGACGAGCAGGCGCTCCGCGTTCAGATCGATGTGCACCTGGGCCGGCGTGCCGGCGTGCAGCAGCGCGTTCGTGGTGAGCTCGCTGGTGCAGAGGATCGCCGCGCCGATCACCGCCTCCGGAACCTGCCACTCCCGCAGCCGGGTCGACATCCACTGCCGGACCCGGCTCGGCCCGGTCGGCTCGGCCGCCACCTGCATGGTCGCCGAGCGGCTCATCGCGAGCGCGTGCTCCACCGCGAGCACCGCCACGTCGTCGTCGGTGGTGCCCTCGACCGCGGCCGTGGCCAGCGAGCACATGTTGCGCGGGTCGCCGCTGGCCGAACCGGCGGCAGCCGCGACGAGAGCGTCCAGGCCGTCGTTGAGCGGACGGCCACGACGCTCCACCACGCCGTCGCTGAACATCAGGATGGTGTCGCCCGGCTCCAGCCGCAGCGAGCCGGTCTGCCAGCGGCCGCCCAGTCCGAGCGGCGCGCCCGGTGGCACCTTGACCAGCTCGGCGGTGGCGCGCTCGCCACCGTGCCCGGCGCGGCGCAGCACCGGCGGCGGGTGACCCGCGCTGGCCAGCGTGATCGTGCCGTCGGTGGGGTCGAGCACCCCGTACACCACGGTCACGAAGATCTCCTCGTTGCGCGACTCCGCGCCGAGCGAGCCGACCAGCCGGTCCAGCCCGGCCAGCACGCTGGGCGGCGCCGGGTCGGTCAGCGCCAGGGCGCGCAGCGCGGCCCGCACCTGGCCCATCACGGCGGCCGCCCGCACGTCGTGCCCGGCCACGTCGCCCAGGACCATCGCGAGCCGCCCGTCGACCAGGCGGAACGCGTCATAGAAGTCGCCGCCGGCCGCGTTGCCGTCCACGCCGACGTCGTAACGGGCCGCGATCCGGAACGTGTCCAGTTCCGGGAGGTGCTCGGGCAGCATGCTTCGTTGCAGCAACTGGGCCGTACCGTGCTGGGCCTCGAACCGCCGGGCGCGCTCCGCGGCCTGCGCGACCAGCTCGGCCGCGGCTTTCAGCAGGGCCCGCTCGGCGGGCAGCCAGTTGTGCGCGCGGGTGAAACCCACGGTGAGCGCGCCGCGCAGCGACGGCGTCCGCAGCGGCAGGGCGGCCAGCGCCCGGACCCGCCGCTCGTGCCGGTCGGTCGCCACCTCGCGCAGCGGCTCGCCGTCGGCCACGAACGTCGCGCGCCCGGACTCGGCGGCCGCGACAAGGGGCGCGCCCGGATCGCTGCCGACCCGGCGCCAGACCGGTGGCAGCCGCTCGTCGGCCTCGTCCAGCATCTCGCCGCGAATCCGGCGGACATAGCGATAGGCCAGGCCGTCGTCGACCGCCAGCACACAATGATCAAGATCAAAGGACGCCATCGCGTACGCCAGGACGACGCGCGTGACATCGTCGATGGTCAGTGCTCCGGCCAGCCGGGCGGTCAGCTCGCCGAGACTCTGCAACCGGTGGATCACCTGGGTGGTCTCGGCGGCCACGGTGAGCACCCCGGCGATCGTGCCGCGCGAGTCCCGGATCACCGAGTGGCCCTGGGTGTAGAACGCCGGTTCGGTGCCGCCCGGCTGGATCGGCACCTGGCTCTCCGGCTCGAGGACCGCGCGGCCGGTCCGGTACACCTCGGCGATCACGTCGCCCATGCCGTGCCGGCTCCACGCCTCGCCGAACGCCGCAGCGGCGGGCTTGCCGAGCGCGTCCGGATGCAGGTCGTTCAGCACGTCCGCGTAGGCGTCGTTGTAGAGCACCAGGCACTCGGAGCCATAAGTGAGCATCATCGGCACCGGCGACGCCAGCATCAGCTCGACGGACGCCCGGACCGCCGGATCCCAGTGCGTGATCGGGCCGAGGGCCGTGCCCGACCAATCGTGGGCATGCACCAGCGCCGCGCAGCCCCTGCCGGTGTGCTGTGCCCCGACCCCCTGCACGGGCAGCGTTGAGATCCCTGCCGGGCGAATCCCGCCCGAGCCGATCGCTCCCGAGCCGACCATGCAGAAAGCCTATCCCGAGTGGTCCGTTTGTACGATGCCGCACCGTCCGACCGTCCGGTTGATGACCGTACGCCTGTCAGGTTCCCTGCGAGACGGTACTACCGGGCCGCTGTGACCGCGTATTCCGGCTCTCTCCACGACTCACGACATGTCGGAAATCAGCCCGGCCGTTTCTGTCGCAGGCGCGTGGTACTCCTGAGCCCTAAGGTCGAAGAGACGCCGTCCCGGGCTCGCCGGAGGCGTCGCAGCCGAGGCGAGGGAGGTCGGATGACCGGGGACGGGCTGAGCCGTGGGCTGAGTGACATGTGGCGTTCGGTGGTGCTGTTCCTGCCGTACGCGCTGGCCTTTCTCGCCATCCTGCTGGTCGGCTATCTGCTGGCCCGGCTGGCGCGCACGGTGACCCGCAAGGCGTTGCGCCGGGTCGGGTTCGACCGGGCGGTGCAGCGCGGTCCGGCCGGCCGGCTGTTCCGCGGCGAGGCGCCCAGCCCCGCCGAGCTCTGCGCCCGGCTCGCCTTCTTCGTGGTGCTGCTGATCGCGGTGCAGGCGGCGTTCGGGCTGTGGGGACCGAACCCGGTCAGCGACCTGCTCAACAACCTGATCTCCTGGCTGCCGCAGGTCTTCGTGGCGGTCGTCATCGTGGTGGTCAGCGCGGCCGTCGCGGGCGCCGCCCACGATCTCATCGTGGCCGCGCTGGGCGACCTCGGCTACGCCCGGGTGCTCGCCAAGGCAGCCGCCGCCGTGATCGTCACGCTCGGCGTGATCGCCGGCCTCGACCAGGTCGGCATCGCCACCTCGGTCACCCGGCCACTGCTCATCACGATCCTCGCCACCGTCGCCGGCGTGATCATCGTGGGGGTCGGCGGTGGCCTGATCCGGCCCATGCAGCAGCGCTGGGAGGGCTGGCTCGACCGCGCCGCCACCGAGTCCGCGGCGATCCGGGAGCAGGCCCGGGCCTATGCGGAGGAGCGTGCCCGCCAGGCGGCGGCCGAGGAGGCGCGCAAGGCCGAGGAGGCTCGCCTGGCGGAAGAGGCGCGGCTCGCGGAGGAGGCCCGCAAGGCCGAGGAGGCCCGCCTGGCGGAAGAGGCCCGGCTCGCCGAGGAGGCCCGCAAGGCGGAAGCGGCCCGCCTGGCGGAGGAAGCGCGCAAGGCGGAGGAGGCCCGGCGCGCCGAGGAGGCTCGCCAGGCCGAGGAGCGCCGTCGTGCCGAGGAGGCGCGGAAAGCCGAGGAACGCCGGGTCGAGGAGGCGCGCAAGGCCGAGGAGCGCCGGGTCGAGCAGGAGCGGAAAGCCGAGGAGCGCCGGGCGGCGGAGGAGCGGAAAGCCGAGGAGCGGCGGGCGCGGGCCGAGGAGGCGCGCCGGGTGGAGGAGGAGCGCCGGGTTGAGGCAGCGCGCCGGGCGGAGGAGGCCCAGCGGGCGGCCGCCGAGCAGCGGGAGCGGGAGCTGCGGGCCGAGCAGGAGCGCCTCGACTGGGAGCGCCGCAGCGCCGACGAGCAATGGTCCGGCACCGGCGACGACGATGTGTCCGGCGACCGGACCCAGGTGATCGCGGTGCCGCGGGACGACCGGCCGCACATGATTCCCGGGTTCGACCGCGACGAGGAGGACCCGCCGGCGGTGATCCGGGAGACCGAGGTGATCCCGCGGAGCCGGCCCGGCAGCGGCGACACGACAGTGGTCACCCAGGGCCCGGCGGACGAGGAGTCAACGCTCATCCGGCTTCCGGACGGCGACTCCACCGTGGTGATCGACGAGAGCGACGAGGGGGAGCGGACGCAGGTGGTGCGGCCCTCCGGCCCGGAGTCGACGCAGGTGATCGGCCCCGGGGCCGACGACGAGGTGACCGAGCCCTTGGCGAAAGGGCGGCGCGACCCGGGATCCCCACCGGCGACGAAGTAATCCGCGCCCCGCCAAAAGGCGCGGGGCCGGCCTCGATGAGGCCGGCCCCTTCTACGGTCGGATGTCGGTGGACTGCTGGCCGCGGTCCGGCCGTGGAGTCAGCTGGTCAGCGCGGCGCCGGCAGCGACCGGGCCAGCATGCAGATCGCCAGCAGGCGGCGCAGCACCCAGTCGTTCTCGGACCAGTCGATCTCGCCCTCGGGGGCCTGCCAGCCGTGCTGCAGGGCGGCGTCGCGGACACCCTCGGCGTACGCGGCGAGCAGGATCGCGGTCAGCGGGCGGGCGTCGGCGTCGAGGCTGTCCCGCACACCGGCTGCGTGCTGGTCGATGACGGACATGAGACCGGGGTTCGCGGCGGTGGCGGCGAAGCCGCTCACACCGACGGCGGCGGTGAGGTCGGCGAGCGACGCGTGGGCGGAACGCTGGGCGGAGCGGGCGGCGGCGTTGCTGAACAGGCCATTCATGAGACGAAACGTTAAGGAGCCCGGGGTCGCCAACGGTTCTTCGAACGGGTGCAGCTCGGTTGAACCCGGATCTGCGGGGAAAGTGCGAAACCGGCCGACGAGAGGAGAGGGATGAGCACGCACACCGACGGGCCGGACGGGCAGCACCGCCGGCCGGCTGGGCTCGACGACACGACCGTGCAGGCGCTCGGCAAGCTGAGCGAGGCCCTGGAGACGGTCGAGCGAGTCCGCGGGCACCTGTACTCGATGCACCAGCTGACCGGCACCGCCGATTTCATGCTGGACGAGGCGGTGTCGCTCTTCATGCAGGCCGGGCAGACCGCGATGGCCGAGCGGATCCAGCGTGAGCTGATCGGCCGGAACGTCATCCCGGGGCACTGGACCTTCCAGATCGTCGAGGAGTTCGACGACGGGTACTACGCGGAGTTCCGCGCGGTGGAGCGGGACGCCCGTGATCAGTTGGCACAGGGCCGCCGCCACCTGTACGAGGCGGAGCTCAAGGAGCAGCGGCGCACACACGGGCGGACCGGTCACGAGGCCCAGCCGGATTACTCCGCGTAGTCGGCTGTCTCCGGACGGCGCCGCTGGGCGTCGTCCGCGATGATCACGGTGGCGACGAGGAGAGCCACGACGACGGCCAGGAACCAGGAGGCGTCGTCGATCAGTTTCGCGGCCAGCGGAGCCTGGAAAGCGGCGAGCAGGAAACCCACCCAGGCGAGACGGCGCTGACGTTCGGTAAGAAATCCGGCAGATCGCACCCGGACAGTCTTACTCGATCAGCCTGCTCCGCCGTCACCCGTTCGGCCGATTCTGCGTTGTCCGATGGTGCCCACCGCCTTGCGTCGCCACCGCTCAAGCATGGTCCTGCCCGGCCTGTCCGTGCTGGCCGGAGCCCTGCTGACGGCTTCCTGCACGGTCAGCCCACCGTCGCCGCCGCCGTCGCCGTCCGAGCCGAGGATCGTCGAGCCAGCGACGCTGCGGGCGGCGCCACCGGCCGTCGACCGCCCGGTCCGGGTGCTGGCCGGCCCGCTGCAGCGCCGGAAAGGCGCCTGGCTCACGGTGGGGGACGCGGCGAGCCGGGTACGCGTCCAGTTCGCCCCCCTGCCCGGCCAGCTCTACCGGATCACGACCGGACCGGACGCCGGCGTCGCCCCGGTGGTGTTCCGCCGGGGCGGCCGGGTCGTGGTCCGCCTGCGCGTCACGGACGGTGAGGGTTTGGACGAGCTGCGGATCGTCCTGAACCGGGACGTCCGCTGGGACATCCGGCTGCCGGCCGGCGCCGGGGAGCAGCAGCTGAACCTGCGGCACGGCCGGGTGCGACGTGTCGTCCTCGGCTCGTCCGGCCTGGCCGAGCTGTCGCTGCCGGATCCGGTCGGCACGGTGCCGGTGACGTTCACCGGAGGGGTGGGCTCCGCCGTGGTGACGGCCCGGACCGAGGCGCCGTTCCGGATCCGGTTCGACCAGGGGGCCGGGTCGGTGGTGACGCCGTGGACCGCTAACAACGGGACCCCGGCCGGGACGGTGCTGCGGGAGCCCGGCTACCGGCGGGCCGCCGACCGGTACGCGATCCGGGTGCGCTCGGGTCTGGGCGACATGACACTGCGCCGCCGCGACCCGAGGTGATGCCGCCGGGACTCGAGATGACGAGTCGTCGGCTCAGTGCGGGCCGGTGTGGCCGGTCGTGCTCGGCCGGTCGCTCGCCTCGCTCGGTTCCTGACCGGTGTCGTTGTCACTGGCGTCGTTCTGCCCGTCGATGTCCCACGTGGCCATCGCCTTGTTGAGCTCGCTCAGAGGCAGCTTCTCCTCGTCGCGCCACACGCCGTCCTGCTCTTGATCAGTCATGGGAGTGCGTTACCCGTACCCACAAAAGCGAAACGGCCGCCCGGAGGCGGCCGTCCCAGCTTGACTCACGTCTCAGATTCCGGGCCGATCCACCTGGCCGCGCCAGGCGCCGGTCTCGATGCCGCCACGGCTCTCGATGAACTCCTTGAACCGGTGCAGATCACCCTTGACCCGGCGGTCGACGATCCCCAGCTTGTCACCGGCGGTCTCGACGAAGCCCTGCGGGTCGAAGTCCATCTGCACGGTGACCCGGGTGTGGGTCTCGTCGATCCGGTGGAACGTCACCACGCCGGCCTGCTTCTCGCCGTCCGTGGCGTGCCAGGCCACCCGCTCGTCCGGCAGCTGCTCAGTGATCTCCGCGTCGAACTCCCGCTTCACCCCGGCGATCTCGGTCTTCCAGTGGGTGTGCGTGTCGTCGACCTGACGGATCTCGCTGACGCCCTCCATGAACCGCGGGAAGTCCTCGAACTGGGTCCACTGGTTGTAGGCGGTGCGTACCGGGACGTTGACGTCAACGAACTCGGTAACGGTGCTCACGAGTTTCTCCCTTCACTGCCTTCACTGCGTTCTGTGCACGATCCGTGATCTTCAGGGTGCCCGGGCGACGACGGCCTAAACGCTGTTTGTCCCGCGCGGCGACGGGTAGCGTTCCGCTGTGGAGACCGTGGATGCGATTGTCGTCGGCGCCGGGCACAACGGATTGGTGGCGGCAAATCTTCTTGCCGACGCGGGCTGGACGGTGCGCGTCCTCGAAGCGACACCGCACCCCGGCGGGGCGGTGCGTTCCGGGTTCGTGACGGCGCCCGGGTACCTGTCCGACCTGTTCAGCTCGTTCTACCCGCTGGGTTACGCCTCGCCGGTGATGCGGGCGCTGCGCCTGGAGGACCAGGGGCTGCGCTGGACGCATGCGCCGGACGTGCTCACCCACCTGCTGCCGGACGGCCGGGCCGCCACCATCAACCGCGACCTGGAACGCACGATGGCGTCGATGGAGCAGTTCGCGGCCGGCGACGGTGAGCGGTGGCGGCACGCCTACGACGACTGGAAATCCGTGTCCGCGCGGATGCTGGACACCCTCTTCACCCCGTTCCCGCCCATCACCTCGGGCCTCGGCCTGGTGCGGGACCTGCGCGTCAGCGGCGCGCTGCGCCTGGCGCGGCGCTTACTTCTCTCGGTACGCGAGCTCGGCTCCGAGCTGTTCCAGGGTGAGGGCGCGACCCTGGCCCTGGCCGGCTGCGCGCTGCACACCGACCTCTCTCCGGAGCAGGCCGGCAGCGGCGTCTACGGCTGGCTGCTCGCGATGCTCGGCCAGGAGTTCGGCTGGCCGGTGCCGGCCGGCGGCGCTCAGGAGATCACCAGCGCGCTGGTGAACCGGCTCACCGCCCGCGGCGGGGAGATCGTCTACCAGGCGCCGGTGGAGCGGATCCTGGTGGCGCGCGGCCGGGCGATGGGCGTGCGGACCGCCGACGGCCGGGACTGGCGGGCCCGCCGCGCGGTGATCGCCGACGTGCCGGCCCCGGCCCTCTATCTGGACCTGGTCGGCGAGCGCTGGCTGCCGCCCCGGCTCGTCGAGGACCTCGCCCACTTCCGCTGGGACGGCGCCACCCTCAAGGTCGACTGGGCGGTGCGGTCCGCGGTCCCGTGGACCAACCCGGCGGCGGCCGGCGCCGGCACCGTGCACCTCGGCGCCGACCTGGACGACCTCACCCGGTACGCCGCGGAGATCGCCACCGACGAGCTCCCGTCGAAACCGTTCCTGCTGCTCGGCCAGATGACCACGGCCGACCCGTCGCACTCGCCGGCCGGCACCGAGTCGATGTGGGCGTACACCCACCTGCCGCACCGCAAGTCCTGGTCGGCCGAGGAGATCAGCGAGCACGTGGAACGGATGGAATCGGTGATCGAGGACCACGCGCCGGGCTTCCGCGGAGCGGTCGCCGGCCGCAACGTCTTCTCCCCGGCCGACCTGGAACACGAGAACCCGTCCCTGGTCGGCGGCGCCCTCGGCGGCGGGACGTCGGCCGCGTTCCAGCAGCTGTTCCTGCGCCCGATCCCGGGACTGGGCCGCCCGGACACGCCGGTCGACCGCCTCTTCCTGGGCAGCGCCTCCGCCCACCCGGGCGGCGGCGTCCACGGCGCACCGGGCGCGAACGCGGCGAGGGCGGCGCTGGCCCGCGATCGGGCGCTGACGGGTGACCTCTACCGAGCCGTGATCACCGGAGCGAACCGCGCGATCTACGGCTGAACGTCCGCCTCCACCGCGCCGGCGTGGATGAGGGCACACCGAAGCCCGCGCTGGCGTGGAGGAGGCCTCACCGAAGCTCGCGCCGGCGTGGACGAGGCCTCACCGAAGCCCGCGCCGGCGTGGATGAGGGCACACCGAAGCCCGCGCTGGCGTGGATGAGGGCACACCGAAGCCGTGTGTGTGCCCGCGTCTCCGCTATGGAGCCTGTTGCTAAATGGGCCGACTACGCAACGCACTCGACAAAACACGGCTGAGCGAGCGGCTGGGCGGCGATCGGCTCTCGACGAGGGTTCGCAGGACCCCCGAAAACGCGCTCGACAGCTAAAAAGCAACAGGCTCTATGGCGAAGGCGTGGTCACACGGTGACGTTGTGTGTGACCTCATCCGCCCTGCATCGACGATGTTGGACGGTTCGGGGTGTCGATCAGCGTGCCGGCCGGCGCGTTCCGGGCGTCCCCGCTGGCCCTCCGCGGGCCCCCGCGGGCTGGCGCGGGCCCTCGCGGGCTGGCGCGGGCCCTCGCGGGCTGGCGGGGGCCCCGTTGGCCGGCGCGGTCAGCGGTTGCGTTCGGCGATGTCGGCCAGGCGGCGCAGGGTCTCGACGTTGCGGCGGTGCAGGATCAGGTCGTTGACCTTGTTGCGGATCCAGCGCAGCGGCCCCGCCTCGAAGTCCTCCTCGATCACCACCCGGGTCGCGGATCCGCCGTTCAGCGGTTCCAGCCGGATGCCGACGACTGCCTCGCCGAGCGGCCACAGGCCCGCGTTCAGCCGCAGCTCGCGGCCCGGCGTGCAGGCCAGGACCGTCGACGAGTCGTGCAGCGACAGCGGCCACGGGCCCGCCTTGTGATGCAGCTTGGAGCCGGGAGCCGGCCAGGACTGCTCGACGTCTCGGATGTGCACGGTGCCGACCACCCAGTCGCTGTACGTCCAGCCGTCGGCCAGCACGGCGAAGACTCGATCGGGTGGGGCCTGAACGGTACGCGCCACGATTGCCACGGCGACCGGATTACCCTGCTGGCGGCCCTTGTAACGATCGGGCCATGTTTACGTCTGGGGCTGTAGGGCAATCCGGACCGCGTACTCACGCTTGCCTTTCCGGCACTTGAAGCACGAATCTCTAGCCCGCTGGAGGAGACCACGGTGCGTATCGCGATGATCTCCGAGCACGCCAGCCCGCTGGGCGCGGGCGACCAGGACTCCCACGTCGCCGAGTTGTCCGACGCGCTGGCCGAGCTCGGCCACGATGTCCGCGTCTACACCCGGCGCGCAGATTCGGAGGTCGCCGAGGTGGTTCTCACCTCGACCGGCGTCCGTGTGGTGCACGTGGTGGCCGGTCCGGTCCGCCCGGTGCCGCCGGAGCTGTTGCTGCCGCACATGGGCGAGTTCGCCCGGGTGCTCAGCGAGCAGTGGAGCAGCGGCTGGACGCCGGATGTCGTGCACGCCCACTATTGGACCAGCGGTCTGGCCGCGGTCACCGCCGCGCGCCAGGTCGGCGTCCCGGTGGTGCAGTCGTTCCACGAGCTGGCCGGCCTGGAGGATCAGCCGAAGACCACGCAGGGTCCGTCGCGGTCCGGCTACGAGCGCGCGCTCGGCCGGGCGGTGGACCGGGTGGTGGCACAGACCCAGGACGAGGTACGGGGTCTGGTGCGCATCGGGATTCCCCGGGAACGGCTCACCATCGTCCCGTCCGGCGTGAACAGTGAGCTCTTCACTCCCGACGGCCCGGCCGTCCAGCGCGATCCGCAGCGCCCGCGGATCCTCTCGGTCGGCCGGCTGGTCGAGCGCAAGGGCTTCGGCGACGTCATCCAGGCGATGCGGTACGTGCCCGGCGCCGAGGTGGTGGTGGTCGGTGGCCCGCCCGCGGAGCAGCTGCCCGCCGACCCGGGCGCCAAGATGCTGCGCGCGCTGGCCGAGCAGTTCCACGTCGCCGACCGGTTCAAGCTGGTCGGCTCGGTCGCGCACCGGGACCTGCCGAGCTGGTACCGCTCGGCCGATCTGCTGGTGGCCGCGCCGTGGCAGGACGAGCAGTCGCTGGAGCAGACGGCACTGGAGGCGATGGCCTGTGGTGTGCCGATCGTCGGGACGGCGGTGGGCTCGCTCTCCGAGACCGTGGTGGACGGGCTGACCGGTGACCTGGTGCCGGCCCGTGACCCGCGGGCGCTCGGCGGGGCGCTGCGCCGGCTGATCAACGACAAGGTGCGGCGGTTCACCTACGCGACGGCGGCGCTGGACCGGGCCCGTCAGGCGTACTCCTGGCGCCGGGTCGCCGCCCAGGTCGGCTCGGTCTATTCCGGCCTGCGCCGGACCACGCCGGCGAGCACCGAGGAAGCGGTGGCGTAGACCGGCATCAACCGATCGGTTGACGACCGGTCTCGCTCGCCGGTCGATCCGGGCGTCCTGCCCATCGATCACGATTGGTGCATGGCAGTCATCGAGGTGAAGAACCTCAGCAAACGGTACGGGGACACCGTAGCTGTCCGGGACGTCTCGTTCACGGTGGAGTCCGGCGAGATCTTCGGCATTCTGGGCCCGAACGGGGCCGGCAAGACCACCACGGTGGAGTGCATCGCGGGGCTTCGCACGCCGGACTCGGGCACGATCGCCGTGCTCGGCCGCGATCCGCGGGACCGGGCGCTGCGTACCGAGGTCGGTGTGCAGCTGCAGGAGAGCGAACTGCAGGAGAAGCTGACGGTACGGGAGGCGCTGGAGCTCTACAGCGCCTTCTACCCGGACCCGGCCGACTGGCGCGAGCTCGCCGGCGACCTGGGCCTCGACGAGAAGCTGAACACCCACTTCGGCAAGCTCTCCGGCGGCCAGAAGCAGCGGCTCTCGATCGCCCTCGCGCTGATCGGGAACCCGAGGATCGCGATCCTGGACGAGCTGACCACCGGCCTCGACCCGAAGGCGCGCCGGGACACCTGGGAGCTGATCGCGGGCGTCCGGGACCGTGGGGTCACGCTGCTGCTGGTCACCCACTTCATGGAGGAGGCCGAGCGCCTCTGCGACCGGATCGCGGTGATCGACCACGGTGAGGTGGTGGCGCTGAACACCCCGGCCGGCCTGGTCGAGCAGACCGCCACCCAGGATCAGACGATCCGGTTCCGGCCGTCCGCCCCGATCGCGGACGTGCTGCTCACCGGCCTTCCCGAGGTGAGCCGGGTCAGCCGGCAGGGTGACCGGATCGAGGTCACCGGTACCGGCAATCTGCTGCACGCGGTCACCTCGGTGCTCGCCGTCAACGGCATCGTCGCGGTCGAGCTGCGCCTGGAACAGGCCACTCTGGACGACGCCTTCGTACGCCTGACCGGCCGCGCCACCGAGGAGCACTCGTCATGAACGTCTTCGTCAAGCTGGTCGCCACCGAGTTCCGTACCGCGTTCCGGGAGCCGGTCTACCTGTTCTTCGCGGCGCTGTTCCCGGTGGTGCTCATCGCGATCCTCGGCGCGGTGCCGTCGTTCCGGGAGCCGTCGGCCGAGCTTGGCGGCCTCCGGGTGGTCGACGTGTACGCCGGCATCGTGATCGCGCTGAGCGTCGCCATGATCGGCCTGCAGGGCATGCCGACGGTGCTCGCCAACTACCGGGAGAAGGGCATCCTGCGCCGGCTCGCCACCACCCCGGTCCGGCCGGTCGCGCTGCTCGGCGCCCAGCTGGTGTTCTCGGCCGTCACCGTGGTGTTCTCCTCGGTCCTGGTGTTCGCGGTGGCCGGGATCGCGTACGGCGTGCCGCTGCCCGAGTCCCCGATCGCGTTCCTGCTCGCGGTGATCCTGGCCGTCTCCGGCGTCTTCGCGGTCGGGCTGCTGATCGCGGCGCTGGCGCCGAGCGGCAAGGCGGCGAACGCGATCGGCCTGATCCTGTTCTTCCCGCTGATGTTCCTGGCCGGCCTGTACGCGCCCCGCGAGGTGATGCCGCAGATCATCCAGAACATCGCCGACTACACGCCGCTCGCGGCCGGCGAACGCCTCATGCACGAGGCGATGACGGGACACTGGCCCAACCTCCTCTCGGTTACCGTGCTCCTGGGATACCTGCTCGTCTTCGGTGCGGCGGCGGCGAGGCTCTTCCGTTGGGAGTGATGAGATGCTGGCGGCGGAGGTGCAGGAAGGCTCGAGCATGACGCGGGGCGCGTGGCTGACCTGGCTGCCCTACGCGACGCTCGCCGTCTCGGTCCTGCTCGTCCTCGCCGCCGGCGACGCCCTGGTGGAGCCGCCGGACCTCCGCCTGATCCTGCTGGTCGTGGCCGGCACGGCGGCCTGGATCGCGTTCTGGGTGACGTCGCACCCACTGTGGAACGATCGCCGCGTACTCATGCTGATCTTCCTTCTCGGGATGCTCGGCTGGTACGCGGTGCTGGTCTGGATGAGCCCGCTGTTCGGCTTCTTCACCTGGACCGGATACCTCTTCATCGGATACGCGCTCAACGGCCTGTGGCGGTTGCCCGCAGTGCTCCCGGTGGCGGCCATCGCGGCGCTGTCCCAGGTCGGCGGGGTGCCCACGCTCTCCGCCGAGGGCGGGTACATCTTCTGGGGATTCGCCGTCCTGATCAACGCGCTGATCGCCGGCGTGATGTTCTACGTGGAGATCCAGACCGAGAAGAACTCGACCCGGCGCGCTCAGATGATCGAGGAGCTGGCCGAGGCGAACCAGAAGCTGGAGGCGGCGCTCAGGGAGAACGCGGGCCTGCACGCCCAGCTGCTGGTCCAGGCCCGCGAGGCCGGGATGCTGGACGAGCGGCAGCGGATGGCCGGGGAGATCCACGACGTGCTGGCGCAGGGCCTCACCGGCATCGTCACCCAGCTGGAGGCGGCCGAGGCGGACCCGGCGGGCCGGCCGCACCACCTGACGTCGGCGAAACGGCTGGCCCGGGAGAGCCTCGCCGAGGCCCGCCGCTCGGTGCAGGCGCTGCGCCCGCAACAGCTGGACGGCGCGGCCCTCCCGGACGCGCTCGACGACGTCGTGCGCAGCTGGTCGGAGCGGACCGGCGTGCGAGCGGAACTGATCACCACCGGGCCGCCGCGCCGGCTGCTCCCGGAGATCGAGGCGACGCTGCTGCGGACCGCTCAGGAGGGCCTCGCGAACGTGGCCCGGCACGCCGCCGCCGGCCGGGTCGGCCTGACCCTCTCCTACATGGAGGACGTGGTGACCCTGGACGTCCGCGACGACGGCGCCGGCTTCGACCCGGCCCAGCCGTGCGTCCCGCACGCGGAGGGCGGGTTCGGCCTGCGCGCCATGCGGGAACGGCTGGCCCGGATCGCCGGCAGCCTGGAGGTCGAGTCCGAGCCGGGCGGCGGGACCGCGCTCTCCGCCTGCGTGCCGGCGATCGCGGTCGGAGCCGGCGCGTGATCGGGCTGCTGATCGTCGACGACCACCCGGTGGTGCGGGACGGGCTGCGCGGCATGTTCGCGGCCGACGACCGGTTCACGGTGCTGGGCGAGGCCGGGAACGGGCGGGAGGCGCTCGCGGTGGCCCGTGCGGTGAGCCCGGACGTGGTCCTGCTCGACCTGCGGATGCCGGTGATGGACGGGGTGACCACGATCCGCGAGCTGAAGGCGTCCGGCTCGGCGGCCCGGGTGCTGGTGCTCACCACGTACGACACGGACAGCGACGTGCTTCCGGCGATCAAGGCGGGCGCGACCGGCTACCTGCTCAAGGACACGCCGCGGGAGGAACTGTTCCGGGCCGTCCTCTCCGCGCACCGGGGCGAGTCGGTGCTCTCCCCGGCGGTCGCCGGCCGCCTCATGGGCGAGCTGCGGTCCCCGGCTAAGGAGCCGCTGAGCCAGCGCGAGCTGGAGGTGCTGACACTCATCGCGCAGGGCTGCACGAACCGGGAGACGGCCGGGCGGCTCTTCATCAGCGAGGCCACCGTGAAGACGCATCTGCTGCACGCGTACGCGAAGCTGGGTGTCCGCGACCGCGCCTCGGCCGTCGCGACCGCGTTCGAGCGCGGTCTGCTGGGCCGTGAATAGATCTGCCGCGAATATCTGATGCAACCTCGCCGCCGCGAGCGGGGTGTTACAGGGCATGGGGCAGACAGCGGACTTCGACGCGTTCTACGCGAGCACCGCACGCCGGGTGATGCTGCAGGTCTACGCCGTCTGCGGTGACCTCGGCGACGCGCAGGACCTCACCCAGGAGGCGTACGCGCGGGCCTGGCAGCGCTGGCCGGAGGTCTCCGGCTACGACAGTCCGGAGCACTGGGTCCGCCGGGTGGCCTGGAACCTGGCCGCGAACCGCTGGCGTGGCCTGCGCCGATGGCTCGCCGCGCAGACCCGGTTCGGGCCGCCGCCGGAGACGACCGCCGGTCCGACCCCGGAACGGGTCGCGCTGCTCGCCGCGCTGCGCCGGATTCCCGAGGCGCAGCGGCAGACCGTCGCCATGCACTACCTGATGGACATGTCGGTCGAGGAGATCGCGTCGAGCGACGGTGTCCCGGCGGGCACCGTGAAGGCCCGGCTGTCCCGCGCCCGCGCCGCCCTGGCCCCGTTGCTGACCGATGTGGAGGTGTCCGATGTCGCGTGACCTTCGTACCGCGCTCGCCGAGCTGGAGGACGACGTCCGGCTGGTGCGGCTCGCGCCGGCCGCCGAGATCCGTGGCCGCGGGCGCGGGCGCCTGCTGCGACGCCGGGCCGCGGTGGCCGGCGGGTTCGCGGTGCTGCTGGTCGCGGCGATCGCCACGGCCGGGACTCTGCTGCCGGGCGAGCGGGAGACGCTGCCGGCGTCGCCGGGATGTGCGGCCCCGGTCGACCTGACCCTGCCGGACAGCAGCGCCGGCGTGGCGGTGCGGGTGCTCTCCGGCGCGGCGGACGCGAGCCGGGCCGAGCAGGCGATCAAGGACATCCGGGTACGGATCCCGGACGCGCGCGCCGACACGACGGCCCGCGAGGAGTTGCCGTCCGGGACCGTAGCGGTGATCCGGTACGGCCCCCGGGCGGTCGGCGAGGCCGCGTTCCTCGACGCGATGCTGCTCGGCCAGGCCGAGGTGATCTTCGTGCCGTCCCGGGCCGACGCGAGGCTCGATCTCGTGGTCGGCCCGGCCTACCAGCAGCTGGCCACGCCTACCGAGCTCAACCGGGCTCTCGTCGAGATCACGCCGCAGGACCTGCCGCACGAGTGTTAGATCTCCCGGGTGTCA
Organism: Actinoplanes sp. NPDC023936; assembly: GCF_040639325.1. NCBI lineage: Bacteria > Bacillati > Actinomycetota > Actinomycetes > Micromonosporales > Micromonosporaceae > Actinoplanes > Actinoplanes sp. NPDC023936. The sequence goes on from NZ_JBEZZR010000004.1 coordinate 144,724, forward strand.
GTTCCGGCGGAACTCGCGGGCCAGGACGTACCGCGCCACCTTGTCGCCGAGTTCCACGCCCTGCACGTCGGCGGTCCGGAAGTGCACCCCGCCCCAGATCCGGGCCTCGATCACCTCGGCCACGGCGTGCGAGAAGCTCCGGAAGTGCCGGGTGGTGCCGGAGTCGGCGCTGTACGCGCTGAACGCGATGTCGTCGCGGCCGAAGAACCGGCGCATCGCCGACATCAGGGTGGCCGTCGAGCAGGCGTGTCCGGACGTGTGGTCCGGGAACGGCGGGGTGACGAGCAACGGCGTCCACCCCGGATCGCCGGTGGTCGCCGGGTTGCCGTCGGTGTCGGCGAGCCGCACGGCGGTCACCGGCCGCCAGAAGCTCCACCGCCGTTTCTGGCCGAAGCAGGCGATCGTCGAGTCGGCGCGCGCCACGTCCGCCATCGCGTACATCCGGGCGGTCTGCAGCGGCGTGAGCCGCTGGGTCCGGGCGACCTGCTGCTTGATCTCCCATTCGGTCTGCCGGCGGTCGTGCCACCAGAGCGCCGACTCGGTCTGGTCCCGCGTGCGTGACGTGCTGGTGGCCGAGCCGAGCGCCGCGACCTCGTCGAGGTCGCGGGCGTAGGCGTCGCTGTCCAGGGCCGGCGGCCCGGCGGTGCCGAACAGGGCGCCGCTTCCGATGACGAACGGTTTGTAGCCGGCGACCTCGGCGCCCTGCTGCGCGAAGGCGGGCGGGGTCGGCCGCCACTGTCCCGGCTCGGTGCCGACGGCCCAGGTGGCGGTGGCATCGGAGCCGTCGTTCTCCCGGAACTTGATCATGGCGGCCGCGCTGGCCTCGCCGACGGCGACGCCGCCGCGCTTGGACCGGCCGTCGCGGATCGGCGTCAGCGACTCGGCGTACCAGGCACCGAGGGTCGCCGCCTGCTCCGGGAAGACGCTGAGCAGCACCCGGTACGCGGCGGTGGCGACGGCCGCGTCGAGCGAGTCGCCCCGGCGTGCCGGCGGGGCGACCAGATACGGCTCGTACGGCGTGCCGGAGACGGCGTTGGCCGCGTCGTACACCGCGCCCTGCACCATCGCGAAGACGCGCCCGTTGTAGTACGGCGGCTGGCGGGCGATCTCGTACGCGGCGGTCTCCGAGTGCACCGCCCAGGTGATCACCATGTTGCTGCCGGTGCCGGTGCCGGTGCCGGTGCCGGTGCCGGTGCCGGTGGCGGTGGCGGTGGCGGCCAGGGCCGGCGCGGGCGTCACCAGCAGGGGCGCGGCCAGCACGAACGCGGCCAGGATTCTGCGGAACATGTCGGCGCTCTCCCCGTCGGTCGGCGACTCGGCCGCGATCCAGCCTGGCGGGGCCGCCCCCGGGAAGGCAAGGCATCGACATGCAGCTATGTCTTTTTGTCCGGATGATGGCGTTCGATCACTTCGGGGGTTCGCCCCGGTAGGTGCCGAAGCTCCACAGATTTCCCTCCGGGTCACGGGCGGTGAAGTCCCGCGACCCGTAGTCCGTGTCGGCCGGCGCCTTGACGATCTCCGCGCCGGCCGCGGCGGCCCGTTCGTGCAGCTTGTCCACGTCGTCGGTCACCACGTACGCCCCGAACGTGCCGGGCGGCAGCTGCCATGTCGGCGAACCCGAGCCCAGCATGATCCCGCCGCCCAGCGGCCAGTCCAGCTGCGCGTGATCCACGCGATCACCCTCACCGTGCACCACGTTCTCCACGAAACCGAACGCGTCGACCAGGAACCTGATGAGCGAGCGGGCGTCAGTCGCCTGAAGTGTCGGCCATACGTAAGTCATGCGTCTCATCGTCGCCGGGAAGCATCGGCAGGGCTTGGACGAAACCGAACTCGTCGGCCAGCCACCTCGACGGCGAGCACCCGGCGAACGCGTGGAAGTCGCGGACCAGGTGCGACTGATCGGCGTATCGGTGCGCGGCCGCCACGTCGGCGAGCAGCACGCCCGGCCGGATAGCCCGCCGGGCCCGGTCGAAGCGGGCGACCCGGGCCGCCTCCTTGGGGCGCAGCCCCAGCTCGGCGCGGAACCGGCCGGTGAGGTGCCGGCCGCTCCAGCCGATCTCGCCGGCGAGATCGGCTATCGCCACCGGCTCGCGGAGGAGCCTGCGGTACGCGTACCCAATGAGGTGATGTGTTCCGGACACGTCGCCGCGCAGCGCGCCCAGCGCATGGTCCAGGACCGCGAAGCGGGCCGGCCAGTCCGGCGCCGCGGCCAGACGCTCCCGGATCTCGCCGACGCGGCCCTCACCGAGCACCGCCGACGCGTCCACGTCGAGGTTCGCGAGCTCGGCGGCGGGCAGGCCGAACAACTCCCGGCAGCCGATCGGGGAGACCGCGACCTGCACACCGGACTGCCGGCCGTCGTGGGTGATCAGCGCGGGCGCCAGGTGCAGTCCGCCGATCAGCGCGCCGAACGCGCCGGGCTTCTGAGCAGGATCGGGATGCGCGGCCACCACCAGCGGATCGTCGATCGTGAAGATCAACGTCAGGTACGGCGACGGCAGTCCGCGATGCCGTGCCGGCGGCACACCGCGCTGCCGGTAGCCGGAGTAGAGCCCGACGAACGGGCGCAGCGCCGGTGCGGGCCGGGCCTGCGCGTATTCGTCGACCACCACCGTTCGATTGTCGTGCGAGGATCGATGTCGTGTCACGCGCTGTGGTGATCGGGGCGGGAATCCGCGGCATCGCGCGCCACCGGCCGTAGCTCAGCCCTGTGAGGGCGGCCGGCGCACACACAACCCATCAACGTGTGCGCCGGCCGCCCCGGCGACGGCTCGAAAGCGGTCAGGAAGCGAGAATCTTCGCCAGGTCGTCCCGGAACGAGCGCTCACTCTCCGTCACCGACTCGGCGCCGATGCCCAGTACCCCACCCGTCGAAGCCGCGCCCACGACCTCGTCGGCGATCTCCACGAGCCAGTGCTTGTAGGTCTCGGCGTCGGCCGGCGACGCCTTGACCGCCAGCAGCGCGTTCGCCTCGGCCGCCCGGGCCAGCACGTCGGCCGCGTATCCGACCGGGTCGGCCGGCTCGATCACCGGCGGCTCCTCGCCGAGTTCCGGGTCGCCGGCCTCGCCCACCGCGGCGGACGCGGCGGCGGCGACGAGTGGGCTGGCCGAGGCGCGGGCGTCCGAGATGCGGTCGAGGCCGACCGCCACTTCGGCGCGGGTCTTGCGGGCGCTGTCGGGGGTGGCGGCGCTCGCCGCGGTGAGCACCGACTGTGGCAGGCCGGCGATCAGCCCCCACTCGGCGTCGGTGAATCCCAGCTGGGCGTAGAGCGGTACGTCCGTCACGCGAGGGTCCTTTCCCTTTGGTCGACAGCATTCTTACCTACCCGCGAAACCCGTCGGCCTAATCAGGGGTGAATCAGGGGCGTGCCTCGTACGCGATGTTGAACGGTGTCTCGCCGACCCGGCGGAAGCCTGTGAACCCGGCGTCCGTGACCAGGCGGCGGATCGGCTCCTCGCCGGCCTGGGCGCCGAGCGAGTACCCGCCCTCCTGGGAGAGTGCGCTGGGCACGCAGAGGAACGTGGAGAAGTTGTAGTACGCGCGCCCGACCGGGTTCAGGTTCTCGGCGACCGTCGAGCCGGCCGCCGGTTCGACGATCAGCCAGGCCCCGTCGCCGTCCAGCTGGCTCAGCACGTGCCGGGCGGCGCCCAGCGGGTCGCCCATGTCGTGCAGCGCGTCGAACGTGGTCACCAGGTCGTACGGCCCGCCGCCGAAGTTCTGCGCGCCGGCCACCTCGAACCGGACCCCGGCCAGCGCCCGCTTGCGCGCGTGCTCGATGGATCCGCCGTGCAGGTCGGAGCCGACGAACGCCGACGACGGGTAGGCCTGTGCCATCAGCGCCGTCGACGCGCCGTGCCCGCAGCCGACGTCCGCGACCCGGGCGCCGCGGCGCAGTTTCTCCTCGATCCCGCCGAGCGCCGGGATCCACGCGGTGACCAGGTTGGCGCTGTACGCCGGCCGGAAGAACCGCTCGCACCCGTCGAACACGTCCTCGTGGTGCTCGTGCCAGCCCATGCCGGAGCCGGTCCGGAACGCGGACTCGATCTGCGGCGCGGCCCGCAGCGCGCCGAGGGCCAGCTGGAACGCGCCGGGCGCGAAGATCGGCCCGTCCGGGTCGGTCAGCGCGAACGCCTGTTCCGGGGTGAGCGAGTACTGCCCGGACGCGGGGTCGTACTCGACGTATCCGCCGGCGGCCTGCCCGCGCAGCCACTCCTCGACGTACCGGGGCGCGGTGCCGGTGCGCTCGGCCAGTTCCTGAGGTAGCGCGGGAGCCGTGGCGAGGGCCTTGTAGAGGCCGAGCCGGTCGCCGAGGACGATGCCGCCGGCGGCCATCGTGGCACCGAGATCTCCCACGAACCGGTGCACGAATGCCATGAGTTTTTGCTCGTCAACTGTCATGTATCCGTTCTACGGGTGCCGCCGGCCACCGGGATCGGTGTCGAATACCTAGGTCGGAGGAAGGACCTACCTAGAAGTGCTGGAGCGCGGGCACGAACTCGCCGAGCTGGGCGCCGCCGCCCGGCGGGCCCGGGACGGCCACGGCTCGGTCGTGTTCGTCACCGGCGAGGCGGGGATCGGCAAGTCAACCGTGGTCGCCGCGGTCCGCTCGGTGCTGCCGGCCGAGGGGCGGCTGCTCGTCGGGTACTGCGACGACCTGGCCACGCCGCGGGTCCTCGGCCCGCTGCGTGACCTGGTCGGCAAGGTGGGCACCGCGCTGACCGAGGCGCTCGGCTCCGGTGACCGGTCCCGGGTGTTCGAGGCGTTCCGGGCCGAGCTGGACTGGCCGGGCCACCCGACGGTGCTGGTCGTGGAGGACCTGCACTGGGCCGACGAGGCGACCCTGGACGTGCTGCGGTTCCTGGTCCGGCGCCTGGCCACGCTGCCGGTGGTGCTGGTCGGGACGTACCGGGACGACGAGATCGGCGCCGGCCATCCGCTGCACGGCCTGCTCGGGCTCACCGCCGGCACGCCGATCCGCCGGCTGCCGCTGGCCCGGCTCTCCCCGGACGCGGTTCGCCGTCTGATCGGCGCGAAGAAGATCGACCCGGAGAAGGTCTTCACCGTCACCAACGGCAATCCGTTCTTCGTCACCGAGGTGCTCGGCGCCGGTGACGCCGACGCGGTGCCGGCCACCGTGACCGAGGCGGTGCACGCCCGGCTGCAGAGCCTGGACCCGCCGTGCCGGGACGCGCTCGGGGTGCTCTCGGTGATCCCGTCCACGGTGGATCACTGGCTGGTCGAGGCGGTGGTGCCGGGCGGTCTCGCGGTGCTCGCCCCGGCCGAGCAGCGCGGCGTGCTGACCGTGACGCCGGCCCGGGTGGCGTTCCGGCACGAGCTGATGCGGCGGGCGGTGGCGGCCGGGCTCACCGCGTCCCGCCGGATCGCGGCGAACCGGCAGGTGCTGGCCGCGCTGCTGGATCACGGCGGCGCCGATCTGTCCCGGATCGTGCACCATGCCGCCGAAGCCGGGGACGCCGGCCTGATCGTCCGTTTCGCGCCGGCGGCGGCACGGGAGGCGGCTCGCGCGGGCTCGCACCGGGAGGCGGCCGCGCACTACCGGATGGTCCTGGAGCACCGGTCCGCGTTCGGGCCGGACGAGCGGGCCGGGCTGCTGGAGGCGTACGCCGAGGAGTCGTACATGCTCGGCCTGGACGGCCCGGCGGTGACCGCGCAGCAGGAGGCCGTCGGGTTGCGCCGCACCCTTGGCGACGCCGCCGCGCTCGGGCTGGCCCTGCGCCGGCTGTCCCGGCTGTACTGGTACGCCGGGCAGCGCCCACCGGCGGAGAAGACGGCCGTGGAGGCGGTCACGGTGCTGGAGGAGGCCGGCGACCCGGCGGCGCTGGCGTTCGGGCTGAGCAACCAGTCCCAGTTGTACGCGCTGGGCGGGGAGACGGCCGCGGCGATCGTCGCGGGGGAGCGGGCGATCGAGCTGGCCCGCGCGGCCGGTGACGCGGCGGTGCTGTCGCACGCGCTGAACAACGTCGGCTACGCGTACTGGGACGGCGATGATCCGCGCGGCCGGGAGCTGCTGGAGGAGAGCCTGGAGGTGGCGCTCGCGGCCGGCGAGGACGATCACGCCTGCCGCGCCTACACCAACATCGCCTGGCATCTGATCGACGAGAGGCGGATGCCGGAGGCGGGCGCGCTGCTCGACGCCGGGATGGCGTTCGCCGAGCGGACCGAGGTGCTGGGCTTCCTGCGCTACCTGCACATCACCCGGTCGGTGGTGCACCTGGCGCGGTGCGAGTGGGACGACGCCGAACGGCACGCCCGCTGGGAGGAGGGCGCCCCGGCGATGATGCGTTCGCCGGCCCTGGTGGTGCGCGGCATGCTGCGGATCCGGCGCGGCCTGCCCGGCGGCGAGAAAATGATCGAGGAGGCGTGGGGGATCGCCCGGGGGATCGGCGAGGCGCAGCGGATCGGCCCGGCGGGCGCGGCGATGGCGGAGGCGGCCTGGCTGCGCGGCGATTCCCGGACGGCCGAGACGCTGACCCCGGTCTATCTCGAACGCTTCGCCGCGGAGGGCGGCCGCCGGCTGTCGGCCTTCGGCTATTGGCTGGTCCGGCTGGGTGCGCAGGTTCCGCTTTCCCTTCCGTACGCTCTCCTGCCGGCCGGCCGCGCGAAAGAGGCGGCCCGGATCTGGCACGTGGCGGGCTGCCCCTACGACGAGGCGCTCGCGCGCAGTCACAGCGAGGACCCGGCGGACCTGCTGGCGGCGGTGCGGCTGCTCGACGGCATCGGCGCGGAACCGCTCGCCCGCCGGGTCCGGTCCCGGATGCGCGAGCTCGGTCTGGCCCGCATCCCGCGCGGCCCGGCCGTGGCGACGCGGGAGAACGCGGCCGGGCTGACCGGCCGGCAGGTCGAGGTGCTGCGCCTGCTGGCGGACGGTCTGAGCAACCCGGAGATCGCCGCCCGGCTGGTGCTGTCGACGCGCACCGTGGACGCTCACGTGGCGGCCGTGCTGATGAAGCTCGGCGCCCGCAACCGCCACCACGCCGTGGTCCGGGCCCGCGAGATCGGCCTGCTGTCACAATGATCGGGTGCGGGAAGTGGTCGACGGGGTCTTCGAGCTCCCACTGGGATACGTCAACGTGCATGTGGTCGTCACCGACGACGGGCTGGTCCTGGTGGACACCGGCCTGCCGCGCCGGGCGCCGGCCATCGAGCGGGCTCTGAAGGGCATCCGGCGCAGCCTCGGCGAGGTGCGGACCGTGCTCGTCACCCACCACCATCCGGACCACGTCGGCAGCCTGGCCGAGGTGCGGCGACGCACCGGAGCACGGGTGGTCGTGCACGCGGCCGACGCGCCGCACATCACCGGCGCGTTCCCGGCGCCGCCGCCGGCGGGCCGGCTGGGGAAGCTGGTCAGCAAGCTGATCGGCACGGTCGAGCCGACGAAGGTCGATCAGCTGGTCGGTGACGGCGCCGAGCCGCTCCCCGGTTTCACGGCGCTGCACACTCCGGGGCACACCCGGGGCCATCTGTCGTACCTGCTGGATCGCGACGGCGGCGTGCTCTTCGCCGGCGACGCCGCCGGCAGCCGCAAGGGGACTGTCTCGCCGCCGCCCGACCTGGTCACCGCGGACCCGGTGGAGGCGGCGGCCAGCCTGGCGCGTCTCGCCGAGAGGGAGTTCGAGCACGCGGTGTTCGGGCACGGCCGGGCGGTGACCGGCCGTGCCGTCGACCGGTTCCGTGAGGCCGTGGCCGGGTAGACCCACCCGGCCACGGCTGCTGATCACGGTGCGGGGGTTCCGGTGACCGTGAAGTCCCGGGCCCGCCCGATGTTGTCGAACGATCCGAATCCGACCCGGCCGGAGGCGAACGTCTTGTCCACGGCCGTCATGATCGGATCCTTGCCGCCGTCCACGTAGACGGCGATCTGCCCGCTGGCCGGCAGGTGCTTGACCTTGACGTCGTGCCAGGCGGTGTCGGTGATCGCCGGGTTGGCCCCGCGTGACCGGCCGTTCCACTGGTAGTCGATCCGCTCCCGGTCCGCGTTGTTGACCTTGAAGATGCCGTTGTGCGGATAGATCGTGTTATCGCTGGAGAGGTGCGCGTAGTAGAACTGCGTCGGTGACTGGTAGCCGAACACGATGATCACGTCCCGGTTCGACACGTCGACCGGGGTGTCCAGCCGCACCTCGGCGCTCACCTCCACGCTCGAGAACGCCGGCCCCTTGGTCAGCACCGCGTACTCGAACGGCCGCCGCGGCGCGCCCGGGTCGGCGCCGGCCTCGGCGAGGATCAGCTCACGACCGGTGAACTGCCACTTCGACGGGGTCACCGGGGCCCAGTTCGCGGCGACGGCCGTCCCGTGCACCCGGTGGTGCCCGACCGGCCCGGCCGCGAACGTCCTCGTGCCGGTCACCTTCCACACCTTGCCGTTCGCCTTGGCCAGGATGTAGAGCTCACCCTTGGCGTCGGTGCCGAAACGCAGGTCCACCCGGTTCGGGTCGCCCGGCGCGCCGGGGCCGGAGAGTTGCTGCATCCGGACCGATTCGCCGGCCGCGGTGAACAGGTGCAGCCGGTGGATGGTGGCCGGCGGGCCACCGCGCTTCATCTCGCTGACCTCGGTGTAGAAGACGGTGCCCGCGACCAGGTCGCCGAAGACGTACTTGCCGCGCAGCGCCGGGATGGCGTTGCCCCGGTAGACGAAGCCGCCGGCCACCGCGACACCGATGTCGGAGGTGCAGTTCCAGCCCGGCTGCGGGTTGTGGTCGTACGCCGCGACCGGGTAGACGTAGCCGTACTGGGCGTCGTCGGCGGGCAGCGGGTAGAGCCGGTCGCAGACGTTCGTGGCGTTGCGGTCGAAGACGAAAGCGCCCTCGCGCTCGCTCCAGCCCATGTTGTCGCCGCGCCGCACCTCGTAGATCGCCTCGATGGTCTTCTCACCGATGTGCCCGAGGTACATCCGGCCGGTGGCCGGGTCCCAGCTGAACCGGTGCGGGTCGCGGTATCCGTAGGACCAGATCTCGCCGAGCGCGCCGGCCTGCCCGACGAACGGGTTGTCGGCCGGGATGCCGTACTCGCCGTTGGCGGAGTTGGTGCCGCGCGGGTCGATGCGGAGCAGCTTGCCGTGCGGGATCGCCAGGTTCTGCGGGTCGGTGGTGCGCACGCCGATGCCGCCGTCACCCACGGCGAGGTAGAGCTTGCCGTACTCGGCGGTGCCCTTCCGCGCGGTCGGGTTGAAGTTGATTTCCTGGATGCCGTGGATCTGGCCGGCGAAGCCGATCCGCAGCACTTCCCGGTGGGTGCCGGCGAAGGTGTCGGCGGCCGGGTCGGTGGCGGTCCACTCGTTGATCACGCCGTGGAACAGGGTGGTGCCGGACTGCTCGTAGTCGGGCACCGCCGTGGTCAGCGTGGCCTGCTCGGTGTGGATCGTGTAGAACAGGCCGTTGCGCTTGAACTCCGGGTGGAATGTGACGTACCCGAAGCCCTGGCCGAGGCCCCGGCCGGAGAAGAACTGCGGCGCGAAGGTGGCGGCCACGTCCAGGTAGACGTGCGGCACGCCGTTCTTGACGAGGTAGAGGTTGCCGTTCAGATCGGGCACCGCGCGGCGGCCGGAGCCGTCCGGCAGTTCCATGATCGTGTTGATCCGGGCGAGCCGGTTGAGCCGCTGGTCGGTCAGCGGCGGATTGGTGAAGGACTGCGGGAACTGGGCGTACTCGGTGAGCTCCAGGCCCAGCCGGGACATCACCGGTTCGGTCGGGATCGGGTCGTCGATGGCCTCGGCGGCCATCGCCCGGCCGGGAAAAGCCACCAATGTGGACAGTAGTAACAGGATGGGAAGAATGAAGCGGCGCATGAATTATCCCCGATTATTCATGTAACGGTATTGGTTCGCGACATCCCGGGCCCCCAGTGAGCGGTCCAGGAACATGAGCGCGTCCATCCGGCAGTCACACGGGTTGCGCTCGACGGTGTTCTGCGGGAAGCTCCCGCCGATCTTGATGCCACGCGGGTCGGTGGCCGTGGTGACGTGCGGTCCCGGGCCGCTGACCAGCCACGGGTCGCCCGTCACGGTGTAGAAACCCTCGACCGGCACGCCGTTGCGGTACAGCGCCATGGTGCCGGCGTTGAAGTCGAACGTGGCGGCCAGGTGCACCCACTCGTCCTTGGGCAGCAGGGTCTTCCAATCGGCGGTCGCCGCGAAGGTCTGCGAGGCGCCGCCGTCCAGCCGCCGCCCCAGGGCGACCAGTCGCAGGGTGCCCTGCACGTCGATGAGCTCGAGCAGCGCGCGGACCGCGTGGCCGTCGGAGTCGCCGGTCAGCACGCCGGCCAGGCCGATGGCGTTGAACCGGTCGTCCGGCGCCGGGGTGACGGTGTTCGGGGCCGGGCCGTCCATCGAGCGCTTGAACCAGCCCATCACCGTGGTCCCGCCCACGGCGTTGAAGGCGCGCAGCGTGCGCACCCCGGTCGGCGAGTAGACGCCGGCCTTCCAGTCGTCGTTGCCGGTGGCGTCCGGATTGACCTGCTTGGTCTGCAGAGCCCGGCGGCTGCCCGGGTACGCGGTGTCGGCGACTCGCTGCGCGGCACCCCCGTTGATCAGCTCGATCTCCGTGGAGGACCGGCCCTGGTCCCGTTCGAGGGCCGGATCGTCGGGCATCGGGTGATCGAAGTCGTAGAAGGCGATCAGATCGGAGCGGAGAGACGGGTGTACGTCACGCGGGCCTGAATCCCCCGCGTTGACCGGTGTTCCAGCGATGCCGGCCGCCAGAACGGCGGTGACGGCGATGGCGATTCTTCCAGTTCGTCTCATGGACGACCTTTCAGAGCTTCGGCTGTACCGGTGGCTCGGCGGGACGGCCGCCGAGATAGAGCTCCCCGAGCTGTGGATCGGCCAGAAGTTCCGAGGCAGGCCCGGAGATGTGCACGCGCCCGAGGTCGAGCACGCACCCGAGGTCGGCGGTCTCCAGCGCGCGGCGGGCGTTCTGCTCGACGAGCAGCACCGCCGTGCCCGCGTCACGCATCCGCACGACCTGTTCGAACACCGTGCCGGTCGTTTTCGGGTCGAGACCCATCGACGGCTCGTCCAGCAGGACGACCTTCGGGTCCACCATCAGCGACCGGGCGAACTCCACCTGTTTCTGCTGCCCGCCGGAGAGCAGACCGGCGAGCGATCCCCAGCGGTCGGCGACCACCGGGAAGACCTCTTTCACGAACGCCACGCGGTCGGCGATGCGCGCCTTGTCCCGCATCGAGTACGCGCCGAGCAGCACGTTCTCCTCGACGGTCATCTCGCGGAAGACGCTGTGTCCCTGCAGCACGAGCGACACCCCGGCCGCGAGCATGGCCTGCGGCCCCCGGCCGGTGACGTCCTCGCCGCCGACCAGAACCTTGCCGTCGCGCGGTTTGAGGAGCCCGCCGGCGACCTTCAGCACCGTGGACTTGCCGGCGCCGTTCGGGCCGACCAGGCAGACGATCTTCCCAGCCGGCACCTCGACGCTGAAGCCGCGCAGTACCGGCGCCGCGCGGCCGTAGCCGGCGACGATCTCGGAGAGAGAAAGCTCAGACGCCAAGGTATGCCCCCAACACGCGCTCGTCCGTCTTGATCACCGACGGCGGCCCGTCGGCGATCGGGCGGCCCCGGTCGAAGACCACGATGTGGTCGCTGATGCTCATGACCAGGTCCATGTTGTGCTCGACGATCACGAAGGTGCGGCCCTCCGCGTTCAGCTCGCGGATCAGCACCCCGATCCGGTCCAGCAGCGCCGGGTTGACGCCGCCGGCCGGCTCGTCGAGCAGCACCGTTTCCGGCTCGGCCATCAGCACGCCCGCGAGCTCGAGGAGTTTCTGCTGGCCCCAGGACATGTCCCGGGCCTCACTGCCGGCCAGGTGCTCGATGCCGAGACGGCTCAGCCAGCCCATCGCCCGGTCGATCTCACTGCGGCGCCGCGCGCCGCGCAGCCCGCCGAGCACACCACCCGGGGGTACGGCGGAGAGCACGTTCTCCAGAGCCGTCATCCGCGGGAACGTCCGGCAGAGCTGGAAGGTGCGCCCCATGCCACCCCGGGCGATCCGGTGCGGGGCCTTCCCGGTGATGTCCCGGCCGGCATAGGTGACAGTGCCGCTGTCCGGTTTGATCATGCCGGTCACGCAGTTGAAGAACGTCGTCTTGCCGGAGCCGTTCGGCCCGATCAGCGCGTTCACCCTGCCGTGCTGGAACGCCACCGTCGCGCCGTCGAGCGCTGTCACCCCGCCGAACGCCTTCCGCAGGTCGGTGGTGCCGAGGGTCTCGGTCATCGTCCCGCCTCCGTCATCGCGGTCCGGTTCGGATCGTCCTGCTCCCCGCGCCGCTGCTCGCGCAGCTCGGCCGCGGTGACCTCGCGGATCGACGACTTCTGCGTCCGGTCGAAGCGTTTCAGCAGGTCACCGATGGCCGGCAGGATGCCGTCCGGCATGAAGAGCACGACCAGACCGAGCAGCAGGCCGGTCGCGACAAGGTGCAGCGGGGTGTCGCCGTACTCGACCTTGAAGTACTCCAGCGCGGTGCCCACGATGATCGCGCCGGCGACCGGGCCGAACAGCTGCCGCACCCCGCCCAGCAGCGCCATCAGCACCAGGTAGGACCCGGTGAGGATGGAGAACTGGAAGACCGGGTCGAGGTCGCCGAACCAGAGCGCGTACAGCCCGCCGGCGAGGGCGGTGAAACCCGCCGAGACGACGAAGACGATCAATTTGTACGAGAAGGTGGCCGTCCCCAGCGCCTCCGCCTTGTCCTCGTCCTCGCGGATCGACTTGAGACCCAGACCGAACCGGGACCTGTCGATCAGCCACCAGGCCAGCAGCGCCACGGCGAGCAGGCCCGCGAACAGGTAGTAGAAGACCCGGTGGTGCTCGGGCCGGGTCAGGTCGAACGGCCGGGGGACGACCAGTCCGCGCGAGCCACCGGTGACCGAGGCCGAGCTCTGGAAGACCAGCAGGAGGATCAGGACCAGCGCGATCGACACGATCACGAACGAGGCACCCCGTACCCGCAAGGCGGCGAAGCCGATCGGAACCGCGAGTGCGGCGACCAGAGCGGCCCCGGCGAAGAGGGCGAGGAAGGGCGGAAGCCCGCCCTTGGCCACCAGCAGACCGGTGCCGTAAGCGCCCAGACCGGCGAGCGCGCCGTGCCCGAGCGAGATGTACCCGGTGAAGCCGCCCACGAAGTTCCACGAGGTGGAGAGCACCGCGTAGTTGAGCACCAGCACGCCGGCCGACAGGATGTACGGGTTGGGCGCGAGGCTCGGGAAGGCGAGGATCGCCACCGCGAGCAGGACGACCGCGCCGATCTTGAGGTACCTAGAAGCGTTGAGCAAGGCGGCCTCCGAAGAACCCTTGTGGCCGGAACGCCAGGGTGGCGAAGAGCGCGACGTAGAAGACCGTCTGTGCCCAGGTGGTGCCCATCGGGATCTGGAGCAGGCTCTGCGCCATCCCGAGCACCATCGCCGCGATTGCCGCGCCCGGCACGCTGCCCAGCCCGCCCACCACGATGATCGCCATGAGCGGGCCGATCCAGTGCCAGTGCAGCGACGGATAGATCGTGGTGTCCAGCGACAGCGCGGTGCCGCCGATCGCCGCGGTGGCCAGCCCGATGCCGAAGCCGTAGCCGGCCACCTTCTCGGTGTCGATGCCGAGCAGCCGGGCCGCGTCCCGGTGCTGGATTGTCGCGCGCAGGGCCCAGCCGAAGCGGGTGCGTTTCATCAGCAGGTAGAGCGTGGTGAGCGCGACCGCGGCGAGCCCGAACGCGATGAGTTTGACCACCGCGATCCGGGCTCCGAACAGCTCGATGCTGGCCGAGCCGTACCCGAGGTTGATGCGCCGCTGTGTGCCGGTGAACGCGTAGCCGAGCAGCCCCTCGATGAGCAGCGCGACAGCGAACGTGAGCAGCACCGACATCATGGTCAGGGTGGCCGGCCGCAACCGGGTGAGCAGGAGACGCTGCAGTCCGACACCGGCGCCGAAGAAGAGCGGAACCGTGACGATCATCGAGAGCAGCGGGTCGATGCCGGCCGAATCGTGCAGGTACCACGCCAGGTAGGCGGCGAGGATGAGGAACGCCGAATGGGCGATCATCACCACCCGCATGATGCCGAAGTAGAGGGTCAGCCCGGAGGCGAGCAGGGCGTAGAGACCGCCCAGCAGCAGGCCCAGGAGGATGCTCTGGAACAGCAGCGCACCGGATGGCATCAGCGCATCACCAGGCCGGTTTCGGGTAGAGGAACTCAGCCTCCTTGACGTCCTCCGGCAACACGATCTTGATGTCGCCGCCGACCCACTGCTGGATCATGTGCGCGCCCTTCGGCTTGCCGGTCTCGTCCCAGCTCAGCGGCCCGACCACGGTCTCCACCGTGTTGGCGCGCACCCAGTCCACCAGCTTCTTCTGGCACTCGCCCTGCTCGGCGCAGCCCACCGCGGTGACAGCGGCCGCGACCACCTGGCCGGTGGTGTAGCCGTTCGCCTGGTCCTCCTCCGGCGCCTTGCCGAACTGGGCCGTGTACTTCTCGACGAACTCCTTGTTGCTCGGGTACTGCGCGTCCTGGCTGTAGCCGGTGGGGGAGAGGACGCCCGCGGTCTTGTTGCCGATCGCCGAGGCGAACTCCGGGTTGGTCGGCGCGGTCGAGAACGCGGCCAGTTTCGGCTGGTAGCGCAGCTGCTGGAGGGCCACGATCAGGTTCACGCCGTCCTGGTACTGCGAGCCGCCGACCAGCACGTCCGCCTTCGAGTCGGCGATCTTGGCGGCGATGCCGGAGAAGTCGGTGGTGTTCGGCGGGTAGACCTCGTTCACCACCGTCTTGATCCCGCCGGCCTCCAGCTTGTCCTTGAGCCCGTACGCCGTGCCCTGCGCGAACGGGTCGTCCATCGCCGCGTAGGCCGCTGTCTTGGGCCGCTGGTCCGCCGGCATCGCCAGGATCTTCTCGGCGAGGTGGTTGTAGTGGTCGTTCGCCACCGCGGGGGCCGCGTAGAAGAGGTTCTTGAAGCCCTGCTCGAACACCTCCTTGGCGGCGCCGGCCGGCTCGACGAAGAGCATGTCGTATTCCTCGGCGACACGGGCCGAGGGCACCACGAGGCGGGTCGAGAACGGGCCGAAGAGCAGGTCGACCTCGTCCTTGCCGATCAGTTGCTCGTAGTCGGCGACGACCCGGTCCGCATTGGACTGATCGTCGAGGATCTTCAGTTCGACCTGGCGGCCGAGCAGGCCGCCCTTCTCGTTGATGATCTTTTGCCAGGCTTCGTAGCCCTGCTGGACGCCCTTGCCGGGCTCGGAGAAGTCACCGGTAAGCGGCAGCGATACGCCGATCACGATCGGGTCGTCGGCGTTCCCGCCGGCGGCGTCCCCGTCGCCTGAGGAGCAGGCGCCGAGTGTGAGAATCAATGTGGCAGCCAGGGCGTTTCTGGAGATTCGTGCGCGGAAAGACGTGGTCGGCATCCTCGGACGCTCCTTCGGGCCGATTACGAAAGCGCTTCCGTAAGCGCTTGCGTACTCTATGCTGTGACATCAATCACGGGCAATAGCTTGGGAGTTAACGATGCCGAAACCGGGCCCCGGGCTGCGCCTCATCGACGTCGCTCAGCGCGCGGGAGTGTCACTGGCCACGGCCTCGCGGGCGCTCGCCGGACGCGAGGGGGTGAGCGAACAGGTCGCCAACCGTGTTCGCCAGGTGTCCGCCGAGCTCGGGTACGTCGCGAACCCGTACGCCCGGACCCTGGCCGGCGGATCCAGCTCGACCGTCGGGCTGATCGTGCACCAGGTCGACGACCCGTACTTCTCCGAGATCGCCGGCGGTGTCATCCAGCTCGCCGGTGAGCAGGGCCTGCTCGTGCAGATCTGCCACTCCGGCCGCGATCCCGAGCAGGAGCTGCGACAGATCCGGAACCTGATCGCCCAGCGGGTCGGGATCATCATCGTGGCCGGCTCCGGGTACGGCGACCCGCGGATGGAGGCCGAGGCCCGCACGGTCCTGGCCGGGTACCAGCACGCCGGCGGCCGGGTCGCGGTGATCGGCCGGCACGCGCTCGGCGCCGACGCGGTGCTGCCCGACAACGAGGCCGGCGGCCGCGCGCTCGGCGAGCACCTGCTCGGACTCGGCCACCGCCGGATCGCGCTGGTGGCCGGCACCCCGGAGCTCAACACGGTGATCGACCGGATGGCCGGGGTGGCCGCCGCGCTGCACGCCGCCGGCCTGTCCCTCGAGGACATGCCGATCGTGCACACCGACTTCGTCCGGGAGGGCGGCCGGATCGCCACCGAGAAGATCCTCGAGAAGTACCCGGACACCACGGCGATCATCGCGCTCAACGACGCGATGGCGATGGGCGTGCTCGCCGTGCTCCGCGAACGCGGAATCCCGGTGCCCGGCCGGATGTCCGTGGTCGGCTTCGACGACGTCTCGGTCGCCGGCGACCTGGCGCCCAGCCTCACCACGATCCGCCTGCCGATGCCCGACATGGGCCGGATGGCCCTGGAGCTGGCCCTGAAGCCGCCGACCAGCCGCCCGCGCAGGCGAGCGACCGGCCAGCAGCTGATCATCCGGGACTCGACCGGCCCGGCCCCGGGCCCGTCGAGCAACGGTCAGCGCAGCGGATAGCCCGCGTCACCACATCGCCGGCGCCCGCTCGCCCGGGAGTTCAGGTAGATCGCGCCGAAGTTAGATTCAATCTAGCTTCGGTGGTCGCCTCGTTCTTCGGTGAGCACACAGCGCTCAACCGCGGTCCAACCGAGTCTTGTGAGTTTCGGGTCGGCCGGGACGGCGGAACGACACAAGATCCGGGGCGATCCGGTCAGGCGGGCGTCAGGAGTTTCTGCTCGACCACGACCGGGACCGAGAGCGTCTTGTAGCCGACCGTGTCGAAGAGGACCGTCATCCTCTCCTCCTCGTAGTTCATCACCATGCCGGTGCCCCACTCGCCGTGCCGGACCTGGCTGTGCACCGGGAACGGGCCCTCCTCCTCCGCCGCGTCGACCTCGGCGGCGCTGCCGTCGGCGCAGTTGTCGCAGTGGCCGCACGGGCGCTTCTGCTCCTCGCCGAAGTAGGCGAGCAGCGTCTCGGTGCGGCACTGCCGGGATTGCGCGAAGGCGCGCATCATGTCAGTTCGCGAGCGGACGACGGCCTGCTGCCGCTCGTGCTCCCGGATCGCGGCCTCGGCGGCCTCGGCCGGCATCGGCGCGCGAGCCGGGACCGAGAGCTTGTTGCCCGCGCCGGTGCGCACCGCGCCCACCTGCTCCAGCAGGCCGAGGTACTGCCCGAGCTTGCGCGGGCCGAGGCCTGTCGTCTTCTGCAGCGCGGTCTTCGTCTGCGGTCCCTTGTGCAGGGCGCCGGCGAGCTCGCGCAGCTCCTCCGGGTCCGGCGAGCCACCGGCGAAGAAGCGCTGGATGGCCTCGTCCTCGGAACGCCACAGCAGCACCGCCCGGCCGGGTTCGCCGTCCCGGCCGGCCCGGCCGATCTCCTGGAAGTAGCTGTCCGGGGAGTCCGGCAGGGCCATGTGCGCGACCCAGCGGATGTTCGGCTTGTCGATGCCCATGCCGAACGCCGAGGTCGCCACCATGATGTCGACCTTGTCGTCGGTGAAGTCCTGGTGCCGCTGCTCGCGGAGCCCGGCCGCCATGCCGCCGTGGTAGAACTCGGCGCCGTACCCGGCCGTGGTCAGCCGCTCGGCCAGTTCCTCGGCGGCCCGGCGGGTGGGCACGTAGATGATGCCCGGCCGCTGTTCCGCGTCGAGCATCGTGGTGAGCCGCCGCCACCGGTAGTCCTCGTCCGGGCAGTACGCGACCTCCAGGAAGAGGTTGCGCCGGTCCAGCCCGGACACGTGGATCTCGGGGTTCCGCAGGTGCAGCCGCTCGATGACGTCCTCGCGGACCGGCGGCGACGCGGTCGCGGTCAGCGCCAGGATCGGCGGCCGGCCGATCTGCTTGATCATGTCGCCGAGAGCGAGGTAGTCCGGGCGGAAGTCGTGTCCCCAGGCCGAGATGCAGTGTGCCTCGTCGACCGCGACCAGGCCGGGCTTGAGCCCGCGCACCTCGGCGAGCTTGTCCGGGTCGGAGAGCTGCTCCGGCGTGATGAACAGGAACTCCGCCTGGCCGGTGCGGATCAGCTCGAACGCCTCCCGCTGCTGGGCCGGCGTCTCGGCCGAGCTGACCCGGACCGCGCGGATCCTCGGGTCGTCCCGTTCGTTGAGCGCGGCGATCTGGTCCTGCTGCAGGGCGAGCAGAGGCGAGATCACCACGGTCGGGCCGGGCAGCAGCACGGCCGGGATCTGGTAGATCGCCGACTTGCCGGCGCCGGTGGGCAGCACCACGAGGGCGTCCTTGCGGCGCAGCACCGCGCGCATCGGCTTGAACTGACCCGGCCGCAGCGCCGGCCACCCGAAGTGCTTCCGGGCGACCTTGCGCAGCCGCGGCCCGTAGACGGGGATGTTCAGTTTCATGCGAACTTCGGCAGGATCTCGCGTGCGTACAGGTCGAACAGACCCTGGTAGTGCGGCCCGGTGTTCGCGACGTAGACCTCGTCGAAGCCCGCGTCGGCGTACTTCTGGATCATCTCGAGGTGCTTCTCCGGGTCGTTGCCGCAGACGAAGGCTTCGGCGATCATGTCCTGGGTGACCAGCTGCGACGCCTGCTCGAAGTGCTTGGGCGAGGGCAGCACCTGGGAGAGCTCGCCGGGCACGCCGGCGTTGGGCCACTTCTCGAAGGCGATCCGGGCGCCCTCCTCCGCCGAGTCGGCGAACGCGGCCTTGAAGCCCGCCTGGCACGTCCGGTCACCGCCGCCTTGCGAGCGGAACTGCTGGACCATGTCGCCGTCCGGCATCGTGCTGACGTAGCCGTCGCCGATGCGTGCCGCGACCTCGATCGCCTTCGGCCCGAACCCGGACACCAGGATCTCGACCGGCTTCTCGGGCAGGGTGTAGACCCGGGCGTTCTCGACCGTGTAGTGCTTGCCCCGGTACGAGACGACGCCGCCCTTCCAGAGCTTCCGCATGATCTCGACGGCCTCTTCGAGCATCTCCAGCCGGACGTCGGCCTCGGGCCAGGCGTCGCCGAAGATGTGCTCGTTGAGGGCCTCGCCGGTGCCGACGCCGAGCCGGAAACGTCCGCCGGTCAGCACCGCGCTGGTCGCGGCGGCCTGGGCGATCACGGCCGGGTGGATGCGGACGGTCGGGCAGGTCACCGCCGTGGTGATCTCCAGATTCGTGGCCTGGCTGAGCGCGCCGATCATGGACCAGACGAAGGCGCTCTGTCCCTGGGCGTCCACCCACGGGTGGTAGTGGTCGGAGATCCACAGGCCCGAGAATCCGGCGCGTTCGGCGCCTTTCGCCTGCTCGACGAGTTCGGCGGGCGAGTACTCCTCGCTCGACAGGAAGTATCCGATGCGCATGGGCGCCCCGTTACCCCTATTTGCCCCCGAACATGCGGCGGATGGCCCAGAGCAGGAAGAGGACGCCCAGCGCGATGCCGAGGAGCCGCACCGCGTGGATCTCGGACCAGTCGACGCCGGTCGCCGCGAGGGGGGTGGCAGGCACACCGGGAGTTTACCGGGAGGGTGCCACAGCTAATAGAAAGGTTTGTTGACTAATCGCGGATCGGGTGTGAGCATGGGTCCCCGGACAGGGAGAGCGCTCACATAGGCGTTCGTGAATGCAACGGAGGTACGGGGGCGCATGTCCATTCACGGCGAATTGCCGGAACTCGCCGCTGCTGTCCTGCAGCCGGGTTTCGTCGGAACGTCCGCACCGGACTGGGTCCGCCGCTGGCTCGGCGCCGGACTGGGCGGTGTCGCTCTCTTCGCCCGCAACGTCGAGTCACCGGCCCAGGTCGCGGCGCTCACCGCCCAGCTGCGGGCCGAGTACCCGGACGTGATCGTGGCGATCGACGAGGAGGCCGGTGACGTCACCCGGATCGAGTCCCGGCTCGGCAGCTCGCGGCCCGGCAACCTGGCGCTCGGCGCGATCGACGACCCGGAGCTGACCGAGACGGTCGCCCGGGACCTGGGGCGCGACCTCGCGGACGCCGGGATCACGCTGAACTACGCCCCGGACGCGGACGTCAACAACAACCCGGCGAACCCGGTGATCGGGGTCCGGGCGTTCGGGGCGGAGGCGGACCTGACGGCCCGGCACACCGCGGCGTTCGTCCGCGGGCTCCAGGAGTCCGGAGTGGCCGGCTGCGCCAAACACTTCCCGGGCCACGGTGACACCGGTGTCGACTCGCACCACGATCTGCCGCTGATCGGCCAGAGCCTGGCCGAGCTGGACGCGATCGAGCTGGTCCCGTTCCGGGCGGCGATCGCGGCGGGCGTGAAGTCGGTGATGACCGGCCACCTGCTGGTCCCGGCGTACGACAGGGAGCTCCCGGCCACGCTGAGCCGGCGGATCCTGGTCGGCCTGCTCCGGGAGGAGCTCGGCTTCGGCGGCCTGATCGTCACCGACGCCATCGAGATGCAGGGCGTCAGCCGCCGGTACGGCCTGGCCGGCGCGGCGGTCCGTGCGCTCGCCGCCGGGGTGGACGCGATCTGTGTCGGTGGCGAGCACGCCGACGAGCAGACCGCGATCGAGCTGCGCGACGCCATCGCGGCCGCCGTGCGCTCCGGCGAGCTTCCCGAGGAGCGGCTGCGGGACGCGGTCGCCCGGGTCCGCGCCCTCGGCGCCTGGACCACCGGGAAGCAGACCGAGACCGGCGCGCGGGCCATCGCCGACGCCGCCGCCGAACCCGGGGTCGCCGTTCTCGCGGCGCCGCCGGCCACCCGCGGCTCGGCCGTCGGCTTCGCCGCCGCCCGCCGGGCGATCAGGGTGACCGTCGCCGAGGACGGCCCCGAGCTGCCCGTGGCCGGCGCCCCGCACGTTGTCGAGTTCGCCCCCGAGCGCAACATCGCGATCGGCAGCGAGACGCCGTGGGGCCTGGGCGCGCCGCTGGCCGGCCTGCTGCCGGGGACCACCTCGTGCCGGCTGACCGCCGACGACCTGGACGGGTCCGCCGACCGGGCCGGGCCGGTGCTGGCCGGCGCCGATGACCGCCCGCTCGTGCTGGTGGTCCGGGACGTGCACCGGCACCGGTGGATCGCCGAGACGCTGACCGCGGTGCTCGCCGTCCGGCCGGACGCGATTGTGGTCGAGATGGGCATCCCGGTCGAGGTGGCCGGGGGAGTCCACATCGCCACCTACGGCGCCACCCGTGCCCTGGGCCAGGCGGCCGCCGAGATCATCGCCGGGCTGGACGCCCCGGCGCCCGCCGCCGAGCCGGTGCCGGCGTAACGCCCGGACCCAGCGCCGTCAGCCGTGATGCACCAGGTCGGCGTATTCCGGGTGCTCGCCGATGTACTTGGCGAAGAAGGGACAGGACGGGACGACCGTGCCGCCGCGGGCGCGGATCTGGTCCAGGGTCTGGCGGGCCAGCTCGCTCGCCAGGCCCCGGCCCTGCATCTCGGGCGCTGTCTCGGTGTGCAGGATGATCATCGCGTCGCCGCGGGTGTGGTAGACGGCCAGGGCGCCCACCTCGCCGTCGACCAGCAGTTCGAATCGGCGTGCCGCCGGGTTGTCCCGGACCTCGAAGTCGCTCACTGGATCAGCTTAGATTTGCTCCGACCCCGTACCTTATAAGGGTGTTGATCTCCTCTCCTCGCCGTCTCGCCGCCGCCGTCGCGTCCGCCGCCCTGGGTCTCACCCTGCTGACCGGGTGCAGCAACGACAACGTCGACTGCAGCCTCGACGAGTGCACCGTCACCATCGACCGTGAGACCAATGCCAGCGTGAGCGTCCTCGGGGTGGAGGCCAAGTTCATCAGCGCCGACGAGAACACGGTCACCCTCGACGTCGCCGGCGAGCAGGTCTCGCTCACCAAGGGCCAGCAGGCGGTCGACGTCGGCGGCCTCCAGGTGTCGCTGGACAGCGTCACCCCGGAGCAGGTCCAGGTGCAGATCTCGAAGTAACACGCTCGCGCCATTCGCACACGGGGTTTGACGAAAGTCGCGCTCGGTCACATTGGAGCCATGTCCTCCACGACCTCGAACGTCAAGTACCACGCATCGCGTGCCGCGGATAGCAAGCCTCTGGAGTACCTCGCCCGGGGAGGCTTCATCGGGTACGGCATCATTCACCTGCTCTTCGCCTGGATCGCGTTGCAGGTGGCCTTCGGCGGCTCCGGGCAGGACAGCGACCAGTCCGGAGCCCTGCAGGAGCTGGCCACCCACTCCTACGGCAAGACGCTGCTCGTCGTGATCGTGATCGGCCTCGTGGCGATGGCGATCTGGCAGGCCTTCGAGGCGGTCATCGGCGAGAGCGGCGAGCGCAACCGCACGGCCATGGCCGAGCGGGTGCTCTCCGGGGCGCGCGCGGCTCTCTACGCGTACCTGGCCTGGATGGCCGTCAAGGTGATCCAGGGCGCGAACGCCTCGATGGGCGACAACTACGAGAGCAAGACGACCGGCCTGATGAGCTCGACCAGCGGACGCTGGACGGTCGGCCTGATCGGCCTCGTGGTGCTCGGCATCGGCGCCGGGATGGCCTACTACGGCCTCAAGCGCAAGTTCGTGAAGCACCTCAACACCGGCCAGATGCCGGCCTCGACCCGTGAGTCGATCATCAAGCTGGGCGTCGCCGGTTACACCGCCAAGGGCATCGCGTACGGGATCGCCGGCTTCCTGGTCGTGCTGGCCGCCGTGAACTACGACCCGGAGAAGGCCCGTGGCCTGGACGCCGCCCTGAAGACCCTGGCGTCCTACTCCTGGGGTGTCTGGGTGCTGGCGCTGATCGCCGCCGGCATCGCCGCGTTCGGCGTCTACTGCATCGCCCAGGCGAAGTACCGCAAGATCTAAACCCCGTGCATTGGGTACGACGGCAGATGTGAGCAATGTCTGACATCTGCCGTCGCCAGTGTGTGGACAGCCCGACGGGGCAAACTAGGGCGCTGGCACAGAACCCTACGTGGGAGGGAAAGGTCGGTGTCCAGCCTTCTGACCGCCGTTCTCGCCGTGGTGATCGCGGCGACCGTGACGATCGTGATCGACGAAATCCTGCACAAAGTCGTCCGCCGGGTGGGCCGGCGCTCCCCGCTTGCCGCGGATCTCGCGCGCAAGGTCCGGCGTCCGTTCCTGGTGACCACGGTCCTGGTCGCGGTCCAGCAGGCGATCCGGGTCTTCGCCGGCGACTTCTCGTTCCGGGCCGGCGTGCTGCACAGCCTGGTGCTGCTCTGCATCGCCTCATCGGCCTGGCTCGTCGCCGCGATCCTGCTGGTCTGTGAGGACGTCGCGCTCGCGAAGTGGCGCACCGACGTCCCGGACAACCGGAAGCGCCGCCGGCTCAAGACGCAGGTGGTGATGCTGCGCCGGGTCACCGTCGCGGCGATCGTGGTGCTCACCGTCGGCGTCATGCTGATGACCTTCCCCGGCATCCGGGCGCTCGGCGCCAGCCTGCTGGCCTCGGCCGGCCTGCTCAGCGTCGTCGCGGCGCTGGCCGCGCAGAGCACGCTCGGCAACGTCTTCGCCGGTATCCAGCTGGCGTTCAGCGACGCGATCCGGGTGGACGACGTGGTCGTGGTCGAGCAGGAGTGGGGCCGGATCGAGGAGATCACCCTGACCGTGGTCGTGGTGCAGATCTGGGACGACCGGCGGCTCATCCTGCCGACCTCGTACTTCACCACGAAGCCGTTCCAGAACTGGACGCGTACCGGATCCGCGGTGCTCGGCACGGCCGAGGTCGACGTGGACTGGTCGACGCCGATCGAACCGCTCCGCAGCGAGCTGCAGAAGGTCTGCGAGGGCTCGGATCTGTGGGACGGGCGGGTCTGCGTCCTGCAGGTGACCGAGGCGATCGGCGGCATGGTCCGGCTGCGCGCCCTGGTCAGCGCGGAAGACGCGGGCGCGCTGTGGGACCTGCGCTGCCTGGTCCGGGAGCGGCTGGTCGGCTGGATCTGGGAGCACCAGCGCGACGCGCTGCCCCGGATGCGGGCCGAGCTGCGCCAGGTGGAGGCGACGCCGCAGACCCGCCGGGGCACCGCGCGTGTCTACAGCACGGGTCTGGACGCCACCTCGGAGCAGGCGCGGGTGTTCAGCGGCGGCGACGACGGGGACACCCGGGGCATCGCGTTCGGTGGCCCGGATCCGGTCGCGGTGTCGCGTAGCTGACCGGATGTGTTGCGTGTTCCCGCGAGGATTGAGGGGCGCGTGATCAGGGCATACCCCGATCACACGGAAAGGGGGACACGATGGCCGATGTCTTGAACGGCCCTGCGGTTACGCCGATTCCCGCTCAGACCGCGCCGGTGGCCGCCCGGCCGCTCTCCGAGCAGTCCACGGGTGAGCTGGTGCAGCGCGCCAGTGAGCAGCTCAGCAAGCTGGTCCGGGACGAGCTGACGCTGGCCAAGGCGGAGCTGGCGGAGAAGGGCAAACACGCCGGGATCGGCGCGGGGCTGTTCGGCGGCGCCGGGGTCCTCGCCGGTTACGGCATCGGCGCGCTCATCGCGACACTGGTCATCGTGCTCGATCTGTTCCTCGACCTCTGGCTGGCCGCCCTGATCGTGACAGTCGTGCTGTTCCTGGTCGCCGGTGTGCTGGCCCTGCTGGGAAAGAAACAGGTGAGCCGGGCGGTCCCGCCCGAGCCCTCGGCGGCGATCCAGGGGATCAAAGCCGATGTCGACGAGGTGAAGCACGCGGTCAAGGAGCGTAGCCGGGCATGAGTGAGAGAAACGGTTCCGCGGCGAAGCCGGATCTGGCGGTGCTGCGGGAAGAGATCAAGCAGACCCGTGCCGAACTCGGTGAGACGGTGCAGGCGCTCGCCGCCAAGGCGGACGTCAAGGCGCGCGCCCGCGATCAGGTGGAGCAGACCCGGCAGCGGGTGCTCGCCCAGGCGCACGAGCTGACCGGCCGGGTCCGGGAGGCCGCGGTGACAGCGGGTGGGCGGGCGGCCTCGGCCACCGGGCACGCGCGGGAGACGGCGCTCGCCCCGGCAGCCGAGCGGGTCCGCGCCGATCCGGCGCCGGCCCTGTTGGTCGCCGCCGGGCTGGCGGCGCTGGTGGGAATCATTCTGATCGTGCGAGGGAGGCGCTGATGGCGGGCAAACTGGAGAAGGTCGCGTTGAAACCGGTCAACATCGCGCTGGGCTTCGCCGCCGGCACGCTGGCCGGCGTGCTGTTCAAGCAGGCCTGGAAAGTGGTGTCCGGCGACGACGACGCCCCCGACGCGGGCGACGAGGACCGCGGCTGGGGCGAGATCCTCGCGGCGGCCGCGATACAGGGCGCGATCTTCGCGGTGGTGAAGGCGGCGGTTCATCGCGGCGGCGCGATCAGCACCCGCAAACTGACCGGACACTGGCCCGACTAGATCAACTTCGGTATCGACAGCAGTCTTGCCGGTCCCCCGCTTCGCCACCGCGAAGTGGGGGACCTTTTCCATATCGGCAACCCATTATTGGATTCCTTCGAGGGGCAGCTTTACGGCCTCTTTTTCGGGTACAGTGTGGCCAGTTTTTGTGTACGTGGTTCGCTGCTTCCGCTTGGCCGCGGGCACCGCCCACTTCGGGCGAGGTCGCGAGGTCTCGTGGAGGGGACGTCCTCTGAAAGGGCCGCCTCGCGGCGCCGCTGCTCGAAAACGGTCATCGGCCCCGCGCTACTGCGGTTGGGCGGGCCGGCATTTTCAGAAGGAGAGTTCAGCATGGCGCAAGGAACCGTGAAGTGGTTCAACGCAGACAAGGGCTTCGGCTTCATCACCGTCGACGGCGGGGGTGCTGACGTGTTCGTCCACTTCTCGGCCATCCAGACGAGCGGTTACCGCACTCTGGAGGAGAACCAGCGGGTTGAGTTCGAGATCGCCCAGGGCCAGAAGGGCCCGCAGGCGGAGCAGGTTCGCCCGCTCTAGGACCTTTTCTAAAGCCGGTCGCCTGGCGGAGGCCGGCCTGAGCGAGTGGCCCCGCATCCTTTCGAGGGTGCGGGGCCTCTTTGTCGCCTCCCGCCGCCCGCCGGCCTGACCTTCAGGCCTGCCGGCGGCAGGTTTCGTTCTTCAGGCCTGCCGGCGGCAGGTTTCGTTTTTCAGGCCTGCTGGCGACAGGCCTGGTTTTCAGGCTTGCTGGCGGCCGGCCTCCCGGCGGCGCATTCCGACGACGATCAGGACCAGTCCGAGCACGGCGACGCCACCGCCGACCGCCACCCACACCGGTTGATCGCTCATCAGGTGGTTGGTGAGGTAGTTCAAGCCTTGAAGCGCCCACACCGCACCCAGCACGATCGCCAGCAGACCGAACGACATCGTGAGCCAGCCCCGCAATGGCGGCCTCACGGTTTCATTGTTCACCATTTGTCGTGCACCTGGGGGCGAATCAACTCATCGTAGACTGCCGTGATCATTTCTCGGGTTTCCGGCGTAAGCGGAGCGAGATCGGCGGCGGCCGCGTTGGCCCGTGCCTGTTCCGGGTTACGCGCACCGGGGATCACCACTGTCACCCCGGGCTGATCGATGATCCAGCGGATCGCGAATTGCGCCATCGTCGCGCCGGCCGGCACCAGCGGGCGCAGCCGGCGGACCGCTTCCAGGCCGACCTGGAAGTCGACGCCGGAGAAGGTCTCGCCGACGTCGAACGACTCGCCGTGCCGGTTGTAGTTGCGGTGGTCGTCGGCCGCGAACGTGGTGTTCTCGTCGTACCGCCCGGAGAGCAGGCCGCTGGCCAGCGGGACGCGGGCGATGACGCCGACACCGGCCTCGGCGGCGGCCGGCAGCACCCGCTCCAGCGGCTTGAGCCGGAACGCGTTGAGGATGATCTGCACGCTGGACAGGCCCGGGCGGGCGATCGCGGTGAGCGCCTCCTCGACCTTCTCGACGCTCACCCCGTACGCCGCGATCCGCTTTTCCTGCACCAGCGTGTCGAGCGCGTCGAACACCTCGTCACTGCTGAAGACCGGGGTCGGCGGGCAGTGCAGCTGGACCAGGTCGAGGGTGTCCACGCCGAGGTTGGCGCGGGACCGGTCGGTCCAGGCCCGGAAGTTGTCCAGGGTGTAGTTGGCAGGCTCCTGCGGGAGGCGGCGGCCCATCTTGGTGGCGACGGTGAGACCGGGCTTGTCCTTCACGAACGAGCCGACGATCTGCTCGCTGCGGCCGTCACCGTACACATCGGCGGTGTCGATGAACGTGACACCCGCGTCGACGGCGGCCTGCAGTGTCGCGTGCGCGTCGGCCTCGCTGACCTGGCCCCAGTCGGCGCCGAGCTGCCAGGCGCCCAGCCCGACCACCGAGGCGGACCGTCCCATCCTGCGAAAATCTCGGTTTTCCACGTCACGACCCTACCGCCCGGCTGATAACTTCTAGCAAGACGTACGTACGGTTTTGAAAGGGAGTTGCATGTGGGATCCCGCCGTCTACCAGCGTTTCGGCTCGGAACGGTCCCGGCCGTTCGTCGACCTGGTCCGGCGCGTCGGCGCGGAGGCGCCGCGCGCTGTCGTCGACCTCGGGTGCGGGACCGGTGACCTCACCCGCACCCTCGCCGGGCGGTGGCCGGGAGCCCGCGTCACCGGCATCGACTCGTCACCCGAGATGATCGCGGCGGCGGGGGAGGGCTTCGAACTGGGCGACATCGCCGCGTGGCAGCCCGGCCCGGACACCGACGTAGTGGTGACCAACGCGGCGCTGCAGTGGGTGCCGGAACACCGTGAGCTGCTGCCCCGGTGGTTCGCCGCGCTGCCGGCCGGCGCCTGGCTCGCGATGCAGGTTCCCGGCAACTTCGACAGCCCCGGCCACCGGGTGGTCCGCGACCTGGCCCCTGAGCTGAACCGGGCGGACCCGGTCGACGACCCGGAGACCTACGCGCGGCGGCTGATCGCGGCCGGCGCCACTGTCGACGCGTGGGAGACCACCTACCTGCACCTGCTGCCGTTCGACGGCGAGCATCCGGTCGTGCGCTGGATGGAGGGCACCGCGCTGCGCCCGGTCCGCGCGGCCCTGGACGATCAGGAGTGGAGATCGTTCCGGGCGGAGTTCGCGGATCGGATCGCCACGGTGCATCCCGTCCGGGACGGCGTCGTGACGTTCCCCTTCCGCCGTATCTTCGTGGTGGCGCACAAAGACTGAGGAGATCCGTTGACCGACCTGACCGGATTCATTGCCGGACTGCCCAAGGCCGAGCTGCACGTGCATCACGTCGGCTCGGCCTCGCCCCGGATCGTCGCCGAGCTGGCGGCGCGGCACGAGGGCAGTTCGCCCGTGCCGGCCGATCCGGACCGGCTCGCCGAGTACTTCGAGTTCCGCGACTTCGCGCACTTCATCGAGGTCTACCTGAGCGTCGTGGACCTGATCCGCGACGCCGAGGACGTCCGCCTGCTCACCTACGAGATCGGCCGGGAGCTCGCCCGCCAGCAGGTGCGGTACGCGGAGCTGACCATCACGCCCTACTCCAGCGTGCGCCGGGGCATCCCCGCGGCGGCGTTCTGCGAGGCGATCGAGGACGCCCGCACCGGCGCGGCCCGGGACTTCGGCGTGGACCTGCGCTGGTGCTTCGACATCCCCGGCGAGGCTGGTCTGGCGTCGGCCGAGGAGACGCTGCGGATCGCCCTGGAGGAACGCCCCGACGGTCTGATCAGTTTCGGTCTGGGTGGGCCGGAGATCGGGGTGCCACGGCCGCAGTTCAAGCCGTACTTCGACAAGGCGCGGGCGGCCGGCCTGCACAGTGTCCCGCACGCCGGCGAGACCACCGGGCCGGAGACGATCTGGGACGCCATCCGGGAGCTCGGCGCCGAGCGGATCGGACACGGCATCGCCGCCGCACAGGACGAGCGCCTGATGGCGTACCTGGCGGAGCACGGCATCCCGCTGGAGGTCTGCCCGACCTCGAACCTGCGGACCCGGGCGGTCGCCTCGCTGGACGAGCACCCGATCGCCAGGCTGGTCGCCGCCGGCGTGCCGATCAGCGTCAACTCCGACGACCCGCCGATGTTCGGCACCACGCTGGAACACGAGTACGCGGTCGCCGCCCGCCTGCTCGGCCTGGACCGCGACGGCGTGACCGAGCTGGCCCGCGCCGCGGTCCGGCACAGCTTCCTGGACGACGCCGGCAAGGCCGCGCTGATCGCCGAGATCGACGGGTACCGCGAGAGCAACGGGTAGAGCGGGACCTACGGGTAGAGCGGGTCCTGCCAGCAGGCGACCATGGTGATCGTGCCGATCGTCAGGATGGTCAGCCAGCGCACCAGGCGCCGCCGATTGAACCGGGCCGGACCCTCGTCCGGCTCGGTCTCCTTCCTGCTCAACACATCGGGCATGACAACTCCCAAGATCATTCGGGGTCGGCGGGTCAGTCGGGAACGGCCGTCCAGCTCTGGTGGCGCTGGCCGGTGTCCCGCTGCAACACCAGCACCCGGTGCGCGCCGAACCGTTGCGCGCCCACCCCGATCACCAGGTCACCGCTGGCGCTGCGAACCGTGAAGCCGTAATCGGAGGCCTGCAGCGTCCACCGGGCGCCGTCGGCCGCGTAACAGTCGCCCTGCACCAGCGGAGCCCCGGCGACCGGCCGCCCGCCCAGGGCCACCGCGCACCTGTTGGTCGCGCGGGACACCAGCGAGTAGGTGCCGTTCTCCGCGGGTACCAGCTGCCACTGCTGCTGGGCGCCGCCGTCCTGGTCGCCCAGGGTGAGCGGGGTGCCGTCGGTGTCGCGAGCCGCGTACAGGTCGGCCGCCCCGCCGGTCAGCGAGTTGGTCAGCACGAACCAGGAGTTCTGCACCGGGCGGGCCGCCGGAGCGGTGACAGCGGTGCCCTTGGCGACGTAGCCGAGCTTGCGGTTGCGGATCTCCACGACGTACTTCGCGTCCGGCTTGAGGCCGATCAGCCGTGCCCGGGTGGCCTTCGTGGTCGCCACCGGCTCACCGCCGACCGACACCTCGTAGCTCGCGTCGTCGGCGCCCGAGCTCCACGTCAGACGGACCGACGTGCTGGTCGGCTCGCGGATCTCCAGGACCGCCTGGACGCCGTCGTTGGTGGTGCCCGGCGACTCGGCCGGCGCGCCCCGCTCGGCGTCGCCGTCCGACCCGGCCGGAGCGCTCGGCGCGACGGTGTGCGCGACCTCCTCGATCACCGGAGGCTCCGGCGCGGTGTTCTCCTCGGTGTTCTCCTCGGCGCTCGGCGCGGGCTCCACGCTCTCCGAGACGCTGGGCGACGGTGAGGGCGGCGCCGACGAGGGCGCCTCGGCGCTCGGCGCCACGCTCGGAGCGGCGCTGGCGGCCACCGACGGCGACGGCGACGCCGCGGCGGACCGGGACGGCGCGGGCGCGTCCGGCTGCTCGGCCGGCCGCGGCACGACGGCGCCGGGCGCGTCCGGGATGTCGTCGCCGCCGTCGCTGCGCAGCAGGAAGTCGCTCAGCGCCACGTTCCAGTGGGTGTCCAGGTAGCTGCCCGGCTTCGGGTTGGTGCTGAAGTAGTCGTCGTGCCCGCAGTCCAGCCGGATCTCCTGGGTCTTCGGGCACACGGTACGCATCGGCTTGCCCGACCGGTCCGCGCCGCAGAGCAGGTCGTGGTCGTCGGTGCAGCTGCCCGAGCCGGTCGAGTTCGGAGAGTCGGTGAGCACCGCGCCGAGCGTGTGGGTCAGCTCGTGGGCGGCCATCACCGAGCTCCAGCAGCCGGAGTCGACACGCGCGTACGACGGCCCGCCGTTGTTGCGGTTGCCGCGTCCGGGGCGGGTGTCGGCGATGTACGACGAGATGCCGCAGTAGACGTTCGTGTCGGAGAACATCAGGTACTTGCGGTCGGTCCGGTTGTAGCCGAGGTCGCGCAGGGACTCGATGGTGCTGGTGAACGAGCGCAGCGAGTCGTCCGGCAGCTGCACCTCGGAGACGTCGACCCGGCACTCCGGCGTGGTCACGTACCGGATGTGGCGGGAGCCGCCGGTCTCCCCGGCGCTGGCGTCGAAGATCGCGTCGACGCCGGCGGCCCAGGTCCGGAACGAGTTGAGGAACTTCGCGTACCGGCTCGGGGTGGCGGACTCGTACAGGTAGAGCAGCTGGACCCGCTTGCCGCTGCGGCCGTCGCCGGAGCAGGCCACGTCGTCCGGGCCGAGGATGAAGTCGGCCTGGCCGGGCGCCGCGTCCGGGATCAGCGCCGGCGCGTCAGCGGTCAGGGCGCTGCCGCCCTCGTCCCGGGCGATCTCGGCGTCCAGCGGCACCGCGCCGGTCTCCCGCCGCACCGCGCTGACCTGGCGGGCCGGGCTCTCCGTCACCGGGGCCACGTCGCGGCGCACCGCGAGGCCGGCCGGGGCCGCGTCCGGGCCGTGGGTGCAGGTCTGCTCGTAGAGCAGGTAGTTGCCGGAGCAGAGCGAGCCGGCCGAGGCGAGCTTGAGACCGCTGTAGACCAAGCCCTCCTCGGGCGCGTCGGCCGGCAGCGCGGAGAGCGCGAAACGGTCCGGGTCGTCCGCGGGGGTGGCGCCGATGACACTGGGGCCGACGACGCCGCCGACGCCGAGCAGGGCCAGGCCGAGGGCTACCGGGAGGAGCCGGAACGCTGCGGAGCGTGTCCCCCTGCGGCTGTCGTCGCCCGCCGCGCGACGCCGCCCCGGAGGCGACCCGCGGAACGCTGGCCGGCGATGCGCGGACACTGCGTCTCCTCGTCGAGCATTGGTGCGATGGGAGGGGCCCATGGGGTGGCCGCCTCCCATCACAGGGCGGTTCCGCCGAGCGCGGCGATGGGGACGCGCTGCGGGTTGCGACCCGGGGAACCGGATGGGATCGGAGGGAAGATTGCCAGTCCGGCCGCTCCAGGGGAACGCTTTTAAAAGAGATATAAGCCAGCGCTGTGTCGTTCGGGGGACCTGTCCGTCGTAGCCCTTGCTCATTCCCGTCCTCGTTGCCAGCGCCGCCGTCCCGGATCCTTCGCCGCGGCGAGCCGGCCCCGCCCGACCAGTCCGAACCTGCTCGGTGTCTTCGGTGTCGCGTCCGCGTCGGCGAGCAGCATCACCACGCTCGCGCCGCCCATCGCGGCCCGGTCCAGGCTGACCGAGCCGCCGGTGGCCTGCGCCACGCGGCGGGCGATGTCCAGGCCCAGGCCGGTCGAGCCCTGGTTGCTCTGCCCGCGCCGCAGCGCCTGCTCCGGATCGGCGATGCCCGGCCCGGCGTCGTCCACCCGCAGCGCCACCCAGCCGTCCCGGCGGGAGAGGCCCACCTCGAACGCGGTGCCCTGCGGGGTGTAGCGGAACACGTTGCCGAGCACCGCGTCCAGCGCGGCGGCCAGCTCGGCCCGGGCCACCGGCACCGGGATCCGCAGGTGCGCGCCGACCACCCGGTACTCCCGGTCCTGGTCGCCGGCGAGCGCGGACCAGAACATCATCCGCTCGCGGACCACCTCGCTGGCGTCGCAGAGCCCGTCCTCGGGGGCGGCCACCTGCGCCGCGACCGCCTGTCGCGTCGTGTTGATCAGCTGGTTGACCTCGTCCTCGAGGGTCGTGATCGCGGTGCGGATGCGCCGGATGCCGCGGCGGCGGTCCAGCTCTGCGGCGGAGAACTCACCGATCTGCGTGTCGTCCGGGTCGAGCGCCTCGGCGTCCAGCCGCAGGGCGGTCAGCGGGGTGCGCAGCCGGTGCGACAGGTCGGCGACCAGTTCCCGCTCGTCGGTGCGCGAGGTGACCAGGCGGTCGGCCATCCGGTTGAACGCGTACCCGGCCTCGGCCAGCTCCCGCGGCCCGGACGGCGTTATCCGCACGCCCAGGTCACCGTCGCCGACCGCGAGGGCCGCATCCACCAGGTGGCGGGCCGAGGAGACCGCGCCGCGGGCCAGCCGATCCACCACCACGACCGAGCCGCCGACCAGGAAGACCGCGAGACCGAGCAGCAGCCACCAGTCGCGGGCGGTGTCCTTGTTCAGCTCCGAGGCCGGGATGAACGCCTCGACCACCGAGTGTTTGCCGCCGGCCGGGATGTACCGCAGGACGACCATCCCGCCGTCCACCTCCGCCTCGATCGGCCCCGGCTTCTGCGTCGCGTCGTCGATCTGGGCGGCGCTCGCCCGGCCGCCCGCGGCCGGCGCGATGCCCGGCGTGTGGATCACGGCGCTGCCGCCGGCCAGTTCGCGCGCGGCGGCGACGCCTTTCGCGTCGGCGCCCGCGGTGATCGCGCCGGCCACGGCCGCGGTGCGTTCCCGGGCCGTGGCGATCGCGGCGTCCCGATGGTCGTTACGCAGGCCCCAGCCGAGCGGGACGAGGAAGACGAGTGCGGCGACAGCGGTGGTGGCGGCCGTGATGTAGGCCAGCCGCAGCCTCAGTCCGGCGCCACCAACCGGAATCCGACCCCCCGCACGGTGCGCAGGTAGCGGGGTTTCGCCGCGGACTCGCCCAGTTTCCGGCGAAGCCAGTACAAATGCACGTCGATGGTCTGGTCCTCGCCGACCGATGGCTGTCGCCATACCTCCTCCAACAGCTCACGACGGGACACCACCCGGCCCGGGCGGGCGGCCAGGTACGCCAGCAGATCGAATTCCTTGCGGGTCAGCGCGAGCGGCTGATCCCCGAGCATGGCGCTGCGCTCGCCGACGTCCACCCGCAACTCGCCCACCTCGTAGACCGCCGGTTGCGCGGTGCGGCTGGCCCGGCCGACCCGCCGCAGCACGGTGGCTATTCGCGCGTCCAGGTGAGCGCCGGTGAACGGCTTGACCATGTAGTCGTCGGCGCCGGCCCGCAGCAGCCGCACCACGGTCTGCTCGTCGTCGCGCGCGGTGGCGATGATGATCGGCACGTCGGTGATGCCGCGCAGCATGCGGAGCGCGTCCGAGCCGTCCAGATCGGGGAGTCCAAGATCGAGCACGACCAGGTCGGGCGTCTCCGCGGCGACCCGCCGCAGCGCCTCCAGAGCCGTGCCGACGGCGTGCACGGCATGCCCCCGGTCGGCGAGCGAACGGAGCATGGCGCCGCGCACGACATGATCGTCTTCGACGAGCAACACCGTGGCCATGCGAAGACCGTAGCGTCCCTGGCAAGGAGAACCTAAAGGGTGATCCAGCGAGACTCTTTGATGACGCTCAGTGATGCAATATGATCCGAAGCGCTGATGTCATTCACTCTCTTCCCCGGTACGCGTCTCGCGTTGGCCTGCGAGAGCCTGGCCGGCCTCAGTGTCGGCGACGCCCTCGGAGCCCAGTACTTCATGCCCGAAAACAAGCCGTCGGCCCTGATCGAGTCCCGGCTGCCGGAGCCACCGTGGGAGTGGACCGACGACACCGAGGAAGCCTGCTGCCTGGTGGTGACGCTCGCCGAGGGCGAGTTCGACCGGGACGCCTTCGCCGAGCGGCTGGGACGCCTGCACGACCCGTACCGCGGCTACGGCCCCGGCGCCGTCGTGATGCTCCGTGAGATCCGGGAGGGCCTGCCCTGGCCGATCGCCGCGGCGGCCGCCTTCGACGGCGAGGGCTCCTGCGGCAACGGCGCGGCGATGCGGGCCGCGCCGCTGGGCGCCTGGCACGCCGATTCGCTGGCGCACGCGGCGGCACAGGGCGCCCGCGCGGCCGAGGTCACGCACTCCCACCCGGAAGGCATCGCCGGGGGCGTCGCGGTAGCGGTCGCCGCGGCGATGGCAGCGGCCGGCCGGCTGGACGGCCACCGCCCGGAACCCGCGCTGTTCCTGCGCGCCGTGGCCGCGCACACCCCGGCCGGGCTGGTCCGGGAGGGCCTGCTGGAGGCCGTCACGATCACGCGCGCCGACGAGGCGGCTCACCGCCTGGGCACCGGCGCCCGGGCCCTCGCGCAGGACACCGTGCCGTTCGCGCTCTGGGCAGCGGCCCACCATCTCGAGGACTACCCGGCCGCGGTCACCATCTGCGTCACCGCCGGCGGTGACATCGACACCACTGCCGCCATCACCGGAGGTGTGGTCGCGGCGCACACCGGGCTCGACGGGATACCGGGTGACTGGCTCTCCGCCCGTGAGCCCCTGCCGCCGTGGCTGGCCTCGGCCGGCGGCGAATAGCCCGATCCGGGAGTCGGTCGCGGTTCGGCCGGGGTCACGGTGGGCGCTGGTCGCGGTTCTGGCGGGTCGTGGTGTGCGCTGATCGTCCCGGAGCCTGTGCCGGGCGGGCGGCGTCACGGTGGGTCACTGCAACGGTGGAGCGGTTGCGCTTTGCGTCATTCTGTGGGGCCTGGAGCGTCCGTCGATTTCCGCAGAGCGTCATCTTTACCCCGGATTCCGGCACTCTGGGTGGCGGTCACGGGTTGACTGCCGGATTTAGGCGACGAATCCGATGTGCTGGTGGGCGGGGAGCGCGTCCGAAGCCGATTGTGTGCGCTGACCGTCGCTGCGGGGCCGCCAGCGCCGCTTCGGGGAGCCATCGTGTGCGCTGGTAGTGGTTTCGGCGGGGTCACGGTGGGCGCTGGTAGTGGGCCGGGTGGGGTCACGGTGGGCGCTGGGCGTCGTCAGAGGGGACACGGTGGGCGCTGGGCGTGGTGAAGGCGGGGCGCGGTGGCGCGTACCCGAAAGGAAAATCGCTGGCCGCGCCGGTCGGAGCATGGGAAAACAGGACGGATAGCATCGTGGACGGCCCGGATGAGCCGGGTGTCGTCGGAGCGAATGGAGAACTACCGTGTCTGCACCCCGTAACCCCGCTGTGGCCGACCCTCTCGTCGTCCCGGCCGGGACTACGGCGGCCGACGCGGTGGCCGCCGCCGGTCTGCCGGCGCATGGGCCCAAAGCGATCGTCGTCGTGCGGGACGCCGAGGGGCGGCTGCGTGACCTGACCTGGTCGCCCGAGGCCGACGCCGAGGTGGTTCCGGTGGCGATCGACGAGCCGGACGGTCTGGACGTGCTGCGGCACTCGACCGCGCACGTGCTCGCGCAGGCCGTGCAGGACGTGTTCCCGGAGGCGAAGCTCGGCATCGGGCCGCCGATCCGGGACGGGTTCTACTACGACTTCGACGTGGAGAAGCCGTTCCAGCCGGACGATCTCGGCAAGCTCGAGAAGCGGATGCAGGAGATCGTCAAGGCGGGGCAGACCTTCCGCCGGCGGGAGTACGCGTCGCTCGACGAGGCGAAGGCCGAGCTCAAGGACGAGCCGTTCAAGCTGGAGCTGGTCGACATCAAGGGTGACGTGGACGCCGAGGCGGCCGCGGTCGGCGCCGGTGAGCTCACCCACTACGACAACCTCAACAAGGACGGCGAGCGGGTCTGGGGCGACCTGTGCCGCGGGCCGCACCTGCCGTCGACCCGGCTGATCCCGGCGTTCAAGCTGATGCGCTCGGCCGCCGCCTACTGGCGTGGCTCGGAGAAGAACCCGCAGCTGCAGCGCATCTACGGCACCGCCTGGCCGTCCCGGGACGAGCTGAAGGCGTACCTGAACCGGCTCGCCGAGGCCGAGCGCCGCGACCACCGCAAGCTCGGCACCGAGCTCGACCTGTTCTCCTTCCCCGACGAGATCGGTTCCGGTCTCGTGGTCTTCCACCCGAAGGGTGGCGTGATCAAGCGGGAGATGGAGGACTACGTGCGGGCCCGGCACATCGAGGAGGGCTTCCAGTACGTCGGCACCCCGCACATCAGCAAGGAGGGCCTGTTCCACACCTCGGGCCACCTGCCGTACTACGCGGACACGATGTTCCCGCCGATGGAGCTCGAGGGGGCGAACTACTACCTCAAGGCGATGAACTGCCCGATGCACAACCTGATCTTCAGGTCGCGCGGGCGGTCCTACCGTGAGCTGCCGCTGCGGCTGTTCGAGTTCGGCTCGGTGTACCGGTACGAGAAGTCCGGCGTGGTGCACGGCCTCACCCGGGTGCGCGGGCTGACCCAGGACGACTCGCACTCGTACGTGACCGCCGAGCAGGCGCCGGGCGAGATCAAGCACCTGCTGAACTTCGTGCTGTCGCTGCTGCGCGACTTCGGGCTCGACGACTACTACCTGGAGCTGTCGACCCGGGACCCGCAGAGCGACAAGTTCATCGGTACCGACGAGCAGTGGGAGAAGGCCACCAAGGTCCTCGAGGACGTGGCGGTCGAGTCCGGCCTGGAGCTGGTGCTGGACCCGGGTGGCGCGGCGTTCTACGGCCCGAAGATCAGCGTGCAGGCGAAGGACGCGATCGGCCGGACCTGGCAGATGTCCACCATCCAGTACGACTTCAACCAGCCGGCCCGGTTCGGCCTGGAGTTCCAGGCGGCCGACGGTTCGCGCCAGGAGCCGGTGATGATCCACTCGGCGAAGTTCGGCTCGATCGAGCGGTTCTTCGGCGTGCTGGTGGAGCACTACGCGGGCGCGTTCCCGGCCTGGCTCGCGCCGGTGCAGGTGGTCGGCATCCCGATCCGCGACGATCACGCCGACTACCTGCAGTCGTTCGTCGACCGGCTGCGCAAGGAGGGCATCCGGGCCGAGGTGGACTACTCGACCGACCGGATGCAGAAGAAGATCCGGACCGCTCAGCAGCAGAAGATCCCGTTCATGGCGATCGCCGGTGACGACGACGTGAACGGCGGGACCGTCTCGTTCCGCTACCGGGACGGGTCGCAGCGCAACGGCGTCTCGATCGACGAGGCAGTGGCGCACGTGGTCGAGGTGGTCCGCTCCCGCACCAATGCCGGGCCGTCCGCGGCCTGACGGTCTTTCCGGGGCCTGCTCAGCTCACGCTCGCGCCGTCCGAAGGTAAGTCGGGCGGCGCGAGCGGAGGGGCGATGCGGTTCCGGACACCACCGACGGCGTGGGCGGGGTACGCCCTGGCCGCGGCCTGGTTCGTGCTGCACCTGTCGAACGTGGGCGGCTGGGACGTCCAGATCGTCGGATACAAGATCTTCTCCCCGCTGCTGTCGGCCATCCCGGCCTGGCTGGCGTGGCGCGGCTGGGCGGCGGCCCGCGCGGCCGGCCTGCCGGCGGTCCGTCGGCACCTGCTGCTCACGTCCGGCGCCTGGACGTTCATGGCGGCGGCCTCGTCGATCGCCTTCTACCACCTGGTGGTGCACGGCGACACGTCGTATCCGTCGCCGTTCCCGCTGATGCAGGTGTGTGACTTCGCCACGCTGGTGCTGATCCTGGCCGGTCTGCTCAGCGTCCCGGTGCGCCACCGGTGGTCGGCCAGCAAGCTGCGGCTCGGCCTGGACATGGGCATCGTGCTGCTCGCCGGCGCTCTCTTCTCCTGGTACTTCCTGGTCTATCCGGCGGTCAGCAAGCCGGGCGCCGAGATGAGCCTGCCGATCTTCATCTTCGTGAAGACCACCGGGCTGATGGTGGTGCTCTTCGCGATCGCCCGGATCGTGCTGGGCGGCGTCGAGGAGCTGAGCCGCCGGGCGATGATGTTCGCGATCGCGGCCACCGTCGTGCAGTCCCTGCTCAACGTGATGCAGCAGACGCTGGCCGGTACCCCGTACGCGCACCTCGCCCTCGCCACCCGGCAGATCTTCATCGCGCTGCTGATCGCGATGGGGGTGGCCCACCTGCGGCGGATCGCTGTCGGCTCGACGGCGGCGCCGCGGGCCGAGCGGCGGCCGGCCAGCCTGATGCCCTATCTCGCGGTGGCGGCGGCGGACGCGCTGCTGATCGTCGCGCTGCTCGGCGGCCTGGACGCGCGCTCCTGGCCGGTGCTCGCCGGGACGATCACGCTGACCGCGCTCGTGGTGGTGCGGCAGCTCGTCGGGATGCGGGACAACAACCGCCTGATGGTACGGGTCGACGCCTCGATGCGGGCGCTACGGGAGTCGATGGGCCGCGAGCAGATCCTCAGCGACCTCGGTGTGGCGCTGCTGCGCACCACGGATGCCGCCGAGGTGCACAAGCTGGCCGCCGAGGGCGCGGCGACCCTGCTGGCCGGATGCGCGGGCGCCCGGACCGCCGTCGTCACGGTGTCGCCGGAGGACCCGGAGAACTGGACAGTGGCGGAAGCCTCCGGCGCGTCAGCGGGTTCGCTGGCCGGTCTCCGGGTGGCGAGCGACGCGGTCCCCGGTGAGCTGCTGGCCCGGCTCGCCGGCGGCGAGATGATCACCGTGCCGGGCTGGCCGAGCCTCGGCATCGACGGGCTGGACGCCTTCGACGACCGGCCGCTGATGATCCTTCCGCTGCTCAGCGGGGAGCGTTTCTTCGGCGTGCTCACCGTCGGCAGCGACGAGGATCTGCCGGAGGACGTGCTGAAGTCGTTGCAGACCCTGCGGACCCAGGTCTCGCTGGCGCTGGACAGCGTGGCGCTCACCGCCGAGCTGACCCGCCGGGCCATGCACGACATGCTGACCGGCCTGGGCAACCGGGCCCTGCTGTGGGACCGGCTGAACGGCGCGCTCGCCCGCTCACGGCGCACCGGGCGGCCGGTCGGCGTGCTGCTGCTCGACCTCAACGGGTTCAAGCCGGTCAACGACACGTACGGGCACGACGCCGGTGACCTGCTGCTCAAGGTGGTGGCCGAGCGCCTACGGCTCTGCGTGCGCACCGAGGACACGGTGGCCCGGCTGGGCGGCGACGAGTTCGTGATCGTCACCGAGGACCTGCGGGAGACGGGTGACGCCGAGCGGATCGCCGAGCGGGTGGTCGCGGCGCTGAACGAGCCGGTGCCGATGGACGGCCACGAGCTGCGGACCCCGGCGAGCATCGGCATCGCCCTCTCCCAGCCGGGCCAGGGGCCGGACGACGTGCTCCGCGAGGCGGACGCCGCGATGTACGTGGCCAAGCGTCGTGGCACCGGACTTTTCCACGTGCACGCTTAGTATTTCATCGTGGACGACGGCCTCGAGCGGCTCTGGGCGCCGCACCGGATGATGTACATCGCCAGCCAGAGCAATGCCGGCCAGAACCAGCCGGAGGGCTGCCCGTTCTGCCTGGCGCCGGGGCTGGAGGAGCCGGAGACGCTGGTGGTGGCGCGCGGTGCGACGGTCTACGCGCTGCTCAACCTGTACCCGTACAACCCGGGGCATCTGCTGGTCTGCCCGTACCGGCACGTCGCGGACTACACCGATCTCACCGAGGCGGAGACGGCCGAGGTGGCGGCGTTCACCCGTACCGCGATGCGGGTGGTCCGGTCGGTCAGCAGCCCGCACGGCTTCAACATCGGGATGAACCAGGGCTCGATCGCCGGCGCCGGGATCGCCGCCCACCTGCATCAGCACGTGGTGCCGCGGTGGGGCGGGGACGCCAACTTCATGCCGGTGATCGGTCAGACGAAGATCCTCCCGCAGCTGCTGGCCGAGACGCGGGACCTAATTCTGAAGGCGTGGCCCGCCGTTTAGGGCGTGCCGTCCAGCCGCCTCGCCATCGGGTTCCGTAACTACGGCATGCGTACCCTGCGGTTCCACCCGCGCAAGGAGCAGGTGATCGACAAGGTGCTCGCGCCGATGCACGAGGCGGCGAACGCGATCACGATCTAGCGGGCGTGCTCCTTGCGGACGGCGTCGGTCAGGTGCGGCGGCATCGGCTCGTGGCGGACGTAGCGGCGGGTGAACGTGCCGGTCCCGGATGTCAGCGCGCGCAGCTCCACGGCGTACCGGATCAATTCGGTCGCCGGGACCTCGGCGCGCACCAGGCTCCCGTCGCCGTCGGACTCGCTGCCCATCGGGCGGCCGCGCCGGCCGGAGAGGTCGCTCATCACCGCGCCGACGTAGTTCTCCGGCACCTTCACGAGGATCTCGTCGACCGGTTCCAGGAGGGTGAGCTGCCCGTTCTCGGCGGCCGCCCGCAACGCGAGCGCGCCGGCCGTCTGGAAGGCCGCGTCCGAGGAGTCGACGCTGTGCGCCTTGCCGTCGTAGAGGGTGACCTTCAGGTCCACCACCGGGTAGCCGGCGACCAGGCCTTTCTCCAGCTGGGCGCGGACCCCTTTCTCCACCGAGGGGATGTAGTTGTGCGGCACGGCGCCACCGACCACCTTGTCCACGAACTGGAAGCCCTCGCCGCGGGGCAGTGGCGAGACCTCGATGTCGCAGACCGCGTACTGGCCGTGGCCGCCGGACTGCTTGACGTGCCGGCCGTGGCCTTTCGCCTCGGCGCCGAACGTCTCGCGCAGCGCGACCTTCACCGGCTCGGTGTCCAGCTCGACGCCGCCGGCCCGGAGCCGGTCCAGCACCACGTCGGCGTGTGACTCGCCCATCGTCCAGAGCACCTGCTGGTGGGTCTCCGGGTTGCGCTCCAACCGCAGCGTCGGGTCGCCGGCGACCAGCCGGCCCAGGTTCTTGGCGAGCGCGTCCTCGTCCGAGCGGGTCTTCGCGACCACGGCGATCGGGAGCAGCGGCTCGGGCATCGACCAGGGCTCCATCAGCAGCGGGTCGTCCTTGCTGGAGAGCGTGTCGCCGGTCTCCGCGCTGCCCGACTTGGTGATCGCGCAGAGGTCGCCGGCGATGCAGTACGGCACCTCGCGCAGCTGGGCGCCGAGCGGGGCGTAGACGTGCGCCACCCGCTCGTCGGCGTCGTGGTCGGGGTGACCGCGCTCGGCCATGCCGTGGCCGGAGACGTGCAGCGTCTGGTCCGGGCGCAGGGTGCCGGAGAAGACCCGGACCAGCGAGACCCGGCCGACGTGCCGGTCGATCGTGGTCCGCACCACCTCGGCGACGAGCGGGCCGTCCGGGTCGCAGGTCAGCGGCGGCCGCGGCGAGCCGTCCACACCGGTCACCACCGGCAGCTCGTGCTCCAGCGGCGAGGGCGCGCCGCCGACCAGGCCGTCGAGCAGCGCGTCGAGTCCGACGCCGGTGCCGGCGCAGACCGGGATCACCGGGTAGAAGTTGCCCCGCGCGACGGCTTTCTCCAGGTCCGGGACGAGCGCCTCGGTGCTGATCAGCTCGCCGGCGACGTACCGGTCCATCAGGGTCTCGTCCTCGCTCTCCGCGATGATCCCCTCGATGAGCTGGTTCCGGTCGTCGGCGATCGGGTTGAGGTGCTCGGGCTCGGCCTCGCCGGCCCGTGGCGGGTACCCCTGCGAGTAGTCCAGGACCCGGAGCGTGACCAGCCCGAGCAGGCCGGCGACCGACTGGCCGTCGTCGCCGAGCATCGGCTGGTAGATCGGCATCACGTTGTCGCCGAACGCCTCCTGGCAGTCCTGCAGCGCCTCCTCGTAGTCGGCGCGCGGGTGGTCGAGGCGGGTGATCGCGACGGCCCGCGGCATGCCGACCGCGGCGCACTCCTCCCAGAGCGCGACGGTGGACTCGTCCACACCGTCGACCGCGGAGACCACGAAGAGCGCCGCGTCGGCGGCTCGCAGGCCGGCCCGCAGCTCCCCGACGAAGTCGGCGTAGCCGGGAGTGTCCAGCAGATTGATCTTCACTCCGTCGTGCATCAGCGGCGCGCAGGCCAGCGCCACCGAGCGCTGTTGCCGGATCGCCGCCGGATCGTGATCGGTGACCGTGGTGCCGTCCGTCACCGTGCCGGCCCGCGGAATCGTGCCGGTCGCCGCGAGGAGGGCCTCGACCAGCGTGGTCTTCCCGGAACCGGAGTGGCCCACCAGCACCACGTTGCGAACTCTGCCGGGTTCTGTCACCACCGGCGCGGCGGCGCCAGCGAGTCCCTTCTCCGAAGTCTTCTGCGCCATGCCGAGCGCTCCCGTCGTTTCAGTTTTGTTACGCCGCTGTTCTATGAATCCCACACCCGGGGCGATATCGGTCGCAAGCACCACTGTTCCGGATGGTGACGATCCGGCCGATGCGGGGGTGAGCCGATATGGTGGGACGGCCATGGCAAAGATCGTTCAAACTACGGCCCGTGCCGCCGTCGCGTACGGCGTCAACCCGGTCGCTCGCTTCCTGCTCCGGATCGGTGTCACGCCCAACGCGGTCACCGTCGCCGGAACCATCGGCGTGCTGATCGGTTCCTACTTCGGGTCACAGGGACACCTCTTCTGGGGCACTGTGATCGTAACCGCCTGTGCGCTCACTGATGCGCTCGACGGCACAATGGCCCGCATGCGGGGCGGAACCGGAAAATTCGGCGCCCTGCTCGACTCCTCGATGGACCGGCTCGCCGACGGCGCGGTCTTCGGCGCGGTCGCCTACTACCTCGCCACCGAGGGTGATTACT
The DNA here is from genome assembly GCF_040639325.1 of Actinoplanes sp. NPDC023936. NCBI lineage: Bacteria > Bacillati > Actinomycetota > Actinomycetes > Micromonosporales > Micromonosporaceae > Actinoplanes > Actinoplanes sp. NPDC023936. The sequence goes on from NZ_JBEZZR010000004.1 coordinate 187,597, forward strand.
GGGGCGTCGTCGCGGCCCTGATCGCCCTGGTGGCCGGCGGTGTGGTCTCCTACGTCAAGGCCCGTGCGCAGAGCCTCGGCCTGAACGCCGACGTCGGCATCGCGGAGCGCCTGGAGCGGTTGCTGATCGTCGGTGTCGGCGGTCTCCTCGGCGCCGCCGGGGTGGACTGGGGTCTGCCGGCCGCGCTCTGGGTGCTCGCCGCGCTCTCGCTCTTCACCGTCTTCCAGCGGCTGGTCGCGGCGGCCCGCTCCGACGTGCCCGCCGACCTGAAGGCCACCGAGTGAAGGACCAGCTCACCGCGCTCGGCTTCATGGCCGGCTGGCGGGCGGTGCGGATGCTGCCCCAGCCGGTGGCCCGCGCGCTCTTCACCGCCGCCGCCGACCGGGCGTACAGGGCGAACGGCAAGGGGACCCGGCGCCTGCGGGACAACCTGCGCCGGGTCGTCGGCCCGGGCATGCCGGACACGCTGGTGCGGGACGGGTTGCGGTCGTACGCCCGGTACTGGATGGAGGCGTTCCGGCTGCCGTCCCAGTCCGAGCAGCAGTTCCTCGAGGGCTTCTTCATGGAGCCGGAGAGCTACGCGCTGATGAAGAAGGCGATCGCCGAGGGCAACGGCCTGGTGCTGGCGCTGCCGCACGTGGCGAACTGGGACGCGGCCGCGGCCTGGGTGGTCGCGCACGGCTGGCAGATGATCACGGTCCAGGAGCGGCTCAAGCCCGAGGCCGTCTTCGAGCAGTTCCTCGCGTACCGGGAAGGGTTGGGTATGCGGGTGCTGCCGCTCACCGGCGGCGAGCGGCCCCCGCTCGACGTGCTCGGTGAGCACCTTCGCCAGGGCTGGGTGGTGCCCCTCCTGGCCGACCGGGACCTGTCCCGCAGCGGTGTCGAGGTGGAGTTCTTCGGCGGTCGTGCCCGGATGCCCGCCGGGCCGGCGATCCTGGCGATCCAGACCGGCGCGCCGATCTACGCGGCCGACCTGTGGTTCTCGGAGAAGCGCGTGGAGGCCCGGCTGCGTCCGATCACCCCACCCACCGAAGGGCCGCTCGACCAGCGGGTCAAGCAGACCACGCAGCAACTCGCCGACGCGTTCGCGGAGGGCATCGCCGAGCATCCGCAGGACTGGCACATGCTGCAGAAGCTCTGGGTCTAGGAGGGCCTGGCGTGCGGATCGGGATCGTCTCGCCCTACTCGTTCGACGTCCCGGGTGGAGTGCAGAACCACATCATGGACCTCGCCGAGGCGCTGATCGGGCTCGGTCACGAGGTGAGCGTGCTGGCGCCGGCGGACGACGACGCCGAGCTGCCGTCCTATGTCGTTTCGGCGGGGCGGGCGGTGCCGTTGCCGTACAACGGGTCGGTGGCCCGGATCGCGTTCGGCCCGGTCTCCACGGCCCGGGTGCGGCGCTGGCTCAAGAACGGCGAGTTCGACGTCCTGCACGTGCACGAGCCGCTCTCCCCGAGCCTGTCGTTCCTCGCGGTGCTCTCCGCCCGCGGGCCGGTGGTGGCGACGTTCCACACCGCGATGACCCGGTCTCGGGCGCTCGCCGGGCTGCAGAGCTTCCTCCAGCCGGTGATCGAGAAGATCACCGCGCGGATCGCGGTGAGCGAGCTGGCCCGCAAGGTGCAGGTGGAGCACCTCGGCGGCGGCGCGGTGGAGATCCCGAACGGGGTGGCGGTCGCGAAGTTCGTCTCCGCGACCCCGCTGCCGGGCTGGCCCGGTACCGGGGGAGCGCTGGGCTTTCTCGGTCGCTTCACCGAGCCGCGCAAGGGGTTCCCGCTGCTGCGCAGCGCGTTCGTCACGCTGGCGCAGGAGCGCCCGGACCTGCGGCTGCTGGTGGCGGGCCCGGGCGACCCTGACGAACTCTACGCAGATATTCCGGACAAATTGCAAGATAGGGTCGAATTCCTCGGACTTGTCTCCGAGGAGGACAAGGCGCGGATGCTGCGCAGCGTCGACGTCTACGTGGCCCCGAACACCGGCGGCGAGAGCTTCGGCATGATCCTCACCGAGGCGATGGCGGCCGGCGCGGCGATCGCGGCGAGCGACCTTGACGCGTTCCGTCGGGTTCTCGACGGCGGCCGGGCCGGCGCGCTGTTCCCGAACGGTGACGCGGCGGCCCTGACGACCCTGCTCGGCGACCTGCTCGACGACCCGCGCCGGCGGGCTGAGCTGGCCTCATGCGCTCGTACCGTGGTCGCGACGTTCGACTGGCCGAGCGTGGCCAACCGGGTCCTCGAGGTCTACGCGACAGCGATCGAGGCCACCGACGGGCGTGTCTTCGACGACGAGTGGTCCTGACCACGGTCGGGGGAGAATCAGTCCGACACAATCCGGCACTACGATGCCCGGCATGTGGTGGGTGGTGGGAGTCGTCGTGCTGGCGACGGTCTTCTCGGCGTACCTCGGCTGGACGGCTCAGCGGGTGGAACGCCTGCACGCCCGAGCGCAGTCCGCCGAGCGCGCCCTCGACGCGCACCTGGTGCGCCGGGCGGCCGCCGCGGCGGTGGTGGCGGAACACGGTGACCGGGTGGAGCTCTACGCCGCCGCGAGGCTGGCCCTAGACGCCGAGCCCGGCGACCGCGAGTCCGCCGAGAACGACCTCACCCGCCAGCTGCGAGCCCTCGACCTCGACCCCGGCGACCCGGCGGTCCGCGCCCTGATCGCCACCAGCCGCCGGGTCGTCCTGGCCCGCCAGGTGCACACCGACCTGGTCCGCGACGCGTTGAGCGCCCGCCGCCGCCTGCTGGTCCGGCTGCTGCGCCTGGCCCGGCGCCATCCCCGCCCGGAGTACTTCGACATCGTCGAGCCCACGATGCCGGACCTGCCGCCGCCGCTCACGGTCCCCGGCCCGACCATCCCCCCGGAAACCCCACTCCCGGTCCAGGCCGTCTGACTTTCCGGGTACGGGTCACGGCCGCACCCGGAAGCAGGCTCCGGTCCCGCCTCCTCCGGGCGACTGACGTCCGCCGGGCCGGCGCATCCCGCCGCCGGGCCCGGCGTCCCCTCGCGCCCGCGCCGGTCGCTCCGTGTTGCCGGTCGCTCCGTGTTGCCGGGCGCTCCGTGTTGCCGGTTTTTCCGTGTTGCCGGTTTTTCCGCGTCGCCGGGCGCGCCCGCGTCGCCGGTTGCTCCGCGTTGCTGGTCGCCGCCGCGCTGCTGGTCGCGACGATGCTTCCAGGCGGGGCGATGCTTGCGGCGAGTCAATGTTCACGGGGAGCGTCATGGCCGCCGGGGCATATCCAAGGCGCAGGGCCGGGGTCGCCCGTCAGCCCGGACCGTTGTCACCCTGCGTGCCGGCATCCGCGGTAAACGTTGCGCTTTTCGGAAACCCGCGGACGCTCCAGGCCCCACAGAATCACGCGATGCCGCAGCGCTCCACCATCGCGGGGGCCCACCGTGACGCGCAGTGAGACCGGCACGGCTCTGGGCGGGGACCACCGAGATCGACGCGGAGGCGCTGGTAGCGCGGGCTGGCTGGGCGGGGGAGCAGTGGGAGCGGCGGCGGGCTGGCCGGGGATGAGCGGAGCAGGGCGGGCTGGCTGGGCGGGGACCAGTGGGAGCGGGGTGGGAGCGTGACGGGGCGCCGGGGCCGGCGGTGGGATGCGCCGGCCCGGCGGACGTCAGTCGCCCGGAAGGGGCGGGACGGGTGGGGTGCTTCTGGTGACTGTCCGAATCCGTACCGGAGGAGGGGTTTTACCAGCCCCGGTCGGCCAGGCGGTGGGGGACCGGGATGTCGTCGACGTTGATGCCGACCATGGCTTCGCCCAGGCCTCGGGAGACCTTGGCGATGACGTCCGGGTCGTCGTGGAAGGTGGTGGCCTTGACGATGGCGGACGCGCGCTGGGCCGGGTTGCCGGATTTGAAGATGCCGGAGCCCACGAAGACGCCCTCGGCGCCGAGCTGCATCATCATCGCGGCGTCGGCGGGGGTGGCGATGCCGCCGGCGGTGAACAGGACCACCGGGAGCTTGCCGGCCTCGGCGACCTCCTTGACCAGCTCGTAGGGGGCCTGGAGCTCCTTCGCGGCGACGAACAGCTCGTCCTCCGGCAGGGTCTGCAGCCGGCGGATCTCGGCACGGATCTTGCGCATGTGGGTGGTGGCGTTGGAGACGTCGCCGGTGCCGGCCTCGCCCTTGCTGCGGATCATGGCGGCGCCCTCGGTGATGCGGCGCAGCGCCTCGCCGAGGTTGGTGGCGCCGCAGACGAACGGCACGGTGAACTGCCACTTGTCGATGTGGTTGGCGAAGTCGGCCGGGGTGAGCACCTCGGACTCGTCCACGTAGTCGACGCCGAGTGACTGGAGCACCTGGGCCTCGACGAAGTGGCCGATGCGGGCCTTGGCCATCACCGGGATGGAGACCGCGTTGATGATGCTGTCGATCATGTCGGGGTCGGACATCCGCGAGACGCCGCCCTGGGCCCGGATGTCGGCCGGGACGCGTTCGAGGGCCATGACGGCGACCGCGCCCGCGTCCTCGGCGATCTTCGCCTGCTCGGCGTTGACCACGTCCATGATCACGCCGCCCTTGAGCATCTCCGCCATGCCGCGCTTGACGCGGGCGGTTCCGACGGCGGGCTGGTTGTCAGACATGGGTTCTGCTCCTCGTGGTCCGGACGCTGTCAACGGGATGCTACGAACTGGTCACGGCCGTGCCGATAGCCAATCGACCTGCTGGTGGCCTGCATGAAGGCCGCTGCTTAGAGTGGCGCCGTGAACATCGGAGTGCTTGCCCTGCAGGGCGACGTGCGTGAGCATCTGGCCGCGCTGGCCGAGTCCGACGTGCTGGCCCGGCCGATCCGCCGTCCCGAGGAGCTCGACGGCGTCGACGCGCTGGTCCTCCCGGGCGGCGAGTCGACAGCGATCAGCAACCTCGCCGTCACCTTCGGCCTGCTCGACCCGATCCGGGAGCGGATCGCCGGCGGGATGCCGGTCTACGGCTCCTGCGCCGGCATGATCATGCTGGCCACCACGGTGCTGGACGGGCGGCCGGACCAGGAGACTTTCCGGGGGATCGAGATGACCGTGCGGCGCAACGCGTTCGGCCGGCAGGTCGACTCGTTCGAGGCGGCGGTGACCATCGAGGACGTCGAGGGCGGCGATTTTCACGCCGTCTTCATCCGCGCGCCGTGGGTCGAGGAGGTCGGTGAAAACGTGCGGGTGCTGGGCCGCGTAGCAGATGGACCCGCCGCCGGTAGGATTGTCGCCGTTCGGCAGGGCAACCTGCTCGCCACGGCTTTCCACCCGGAGCTGACCGGCGACCTTCGCGTCCACCGGTACTTCGTCGAGATGGTCCGCCAGGCCGCACCCGCACGGTAGACACGGAGGTTACGCATGTCCGGCCACTCCAAGTGGGCGACGACCAAGCACAAAAAGGCCGTCATCGACGCTAAGCGCGGCAAGATGTTCGCGAAGCTCATCAAGAACATCGAGGTGGCTGCGCGGACCGGTGGGGGCGACCCGTCGGGTAACCCCACGCTCTACGACGCGATCCAGAAGGCGAAGAAGAGCTCGGTCCCGAACAACAACATCGACAACGCGGTCAAGCGCGGCTCCGGCCTGGAGGCCGGCGGCGCCGACTGGCAGACGATCATGTACGAGGGGTACGGGCCGAACGGCGTGGCGCTGCTGATCGAGTGCCTCACCGACAACCGGAACCGCGCGGCCACCGAGGTGCGCACCCGGCTGACCCGGAACAACGGCACGTTCGCGGACGCGGGCAGCGTGTCGTACCTGTTCAACCGCAAGGGCGTGGTGATCGTCCCGAAGGCCGGCCTGAGCGAGGACGACGTGATGCTCGCCGTGCTCGACGCGGGCGCCGAGGAGATCAACGACCTGGGCGAGTCGTTCGAGGTGGTCAGCGAGCCGACCGACCTGGTCGCGGTGCGGACCGCGCTGCAGGGCGCCGGGATCGACTACGACTCGGCCGAGTCGGTGCTCATGCCGACGATGACGGTGCCGGTCGACGAGGACACCGCCCGCAAGGTGCTCAAGCTGATCGACGTCCTCGAGGACTGCGACGACGTGCAGAACATCTTCGCGAACGCCGACATCTCCGACGAGATCCTCGCGGCCCTCGACGAGGAGTGAGCCGGTCTCAGTAACCGGTGCTCAGGTGGCTGAAGTACTGGATCATGCCGCCGACCAGCAGCACCCCGCCGCCGACGACCCGCGCGACGTGGTGCCACTGGCTGCGGCGCCACGCGTGCACCCAGGCGATCTCGGCATCGGCCAGGGCGTCCAGCGACGTCCTGGCCGTGCTGTCGAGGACGGCGGCTTTGCGCAGGGCGAGCGTCGCGGGCTGCACGCCGTGTTTTTCCTGATATATCGGGACGACTCGAACCTCGTAGATTTGATCCTCACGCCACTGCTCAGTGCTTTTGTCGAGAAATTTCCGGACATAGCTGGCGACGGCATCGCTTCTGGTCAATCGGCCCCACCAGCAGAGCCGGCGCCATCGCCCGGCGGTCTCGGTGAGCGCCTGCAGATAGATCCGCTCGGCCGCCGCGGCGTCGCCGCCCACCAGGCGTGCGGCATCGGCGCGCAGCTCGGCGCCGCGCAGCGCGACGAAAGCGATGTACTCCGGTGGCGGCTCGTCGTCCATCGGCGGGATGAGATACATGGCACCTCCCGCCATCCATCGTCGAGGCGTGTCGGCGGCGGGCGCAACCCGGCGGCGTACTAGGGTGTCGAACACACGTTCGCTCACGTGTGCGAGGGGGAGGTTCGTGGTGCGGGTGCTCGGCATCGACCCGGGGCTGACGCGGTGCGGCGTCGGCGTCGTCGAGGGGGTGCCGGGGCGGCTCGGGAACCTGATCGCGTACCACGTGGTCCGCAGCGAGCCGGACGAGGACATCGCGCAGCGCCTGCTGAACCTGGACCGTTCGCTCGCCGAGCTGGTCGACCGGCACCGGCCGGACAGCGTGGCCGTCGAGCGGGTGTTCTCCCAGCACAACGCCCGGACCGTGATGGGCACCGCGCAGGCCAGCGGGGTCGCGATCCTGGCCGGGGCGCGGGCCGGGCTGCCGGTGCAGACCTACACCCCGAGCGAGGTCAAGGCGGCCGTCACCGGCTCCGGGACCGCCGACAAGAAGCAGGTCACCGCCATGGTGACCCGGCTCCTGAGACTTGACGCGCCGCCCAAGCCGGCCGACGCGGCGGACGCCATCGCCATCGCCATCTGCCACATCTGGCGCGGGGGCACCCGCGCGAAACTGGAAGCCGCAGTCCGTAGGGGTTATCGATGATCGCCAGTGTGCGCGGCGTGGTCGCCGCGATCCTCCACGACAGCGCCGTGGTCGAGGTCGGTGGCGTCGGTATGCGCGTCTTCTGCACGCCCGGCACGCTCGCCGGCCTGCGCACCGGCGCCGAGGCCCGGCTCTCCACCACCCTGATCGTCCGGGAGGACTCGCTCACTCTCTTCGGGTTCGCCGACGAGGACGAGCGGCAGCTGTTCGACCTGCTGCTGACGGCGAACGGGGTGGGGCCGCGGATCGCGCAGGCGGTGCTCGCCGTCCACCAGCCGGACACCGTGCGCCGGGCGATCGCCGGTGGCGAGATCGCGGTGCTCACCGCGGTGCCCGGCATCGGCAAGCGCGGCGCCGAGAAGATGATCGTCGAGCTGAAGGACAAGATCGGGCCGGTCGGTTTCGCCGACACGGGCGCCGGCGTGCTGAACGGCGCGTGGCAGGAGCAGGTCCGGCAGGGTGTGCTCGCGCTCGGCTGGACCGCGTCGCAGGCCGATCAGGCGGTGGCCGCGGTGACCGAGACGATCGACGGCGAGGTGCCGCCGGTTCCGGTCCTGCTGCGCCAGGCGATCAGGCTGCTGGGTAAGACGCGATGAGCGACCTGGTCTCCTCGGACGCCTTCGACGACGACCTGGACGCCGAGGCCAGCGTCCGGCCGAGACGGCTCGCCGACTTCATCGCCCAGCACCGGGTCCGCGACCAGCTGGAACTGCTGCTCAAGGGCGCGATGGGCCGGGGCACGCCGCCCGACCACATCCTGCTCTCCGGCCCGCCCGGGCTGGGCAAGACCACGCTCGCCAACATCGTCGCGGCCGAGTTGGGCACCGGCATCCGGACCACCAGCGGCCCGGTGATCGAGCGGTCCGGCGACCTGGCCGCGATCCTGACCGGCCTCGCTCCGGGCGACGTGCTCTTCATCGACGAAATCCACCGGATCGCGAAACCGGCCGAGGAGCTGCTCTACAGCGCGATGGAGGACTTCCGGGTCGACGTGGTGGTCGGCAAGGGGCCGGGCGCGACAGCGATCCCGCTGGACGTGGAGCCGTTCACCCTGGTCGGCGCGACCACCCGGGCCGGCCTGCTGTCCGGGCCGATGCGTGACCGGTTCGGTTTCGTCGCCCATCTCGACTTCTACTCCACGGCCGACCTGGACGCGCTGCTGCACCGCTCGGCCCGGATCATCGGCGTGCCGATCACCGCGGAGGGCGCCGCCGAGATCGCCGGCCGCTCCCGCGGCACGCCGCGGATCGCCAACCGGCTGCTGCGCCGGGTGCGGGACTTCGCCGAGGTACGGGCGGACGGCGTGGTCACCGAAGAGGTGGCGAAGGCCGCCCTCAAGGTCTACGACGTCGACGCGCTGGGCCTGGACCGGCTGGACCGGGCGGTGCTGCGCGCCCTGATCGAGTCGTTCAAGGGCGGGCCGGTCGGCCTCTCCACGCTCGCGGTCGCGGTGGGTGAGCAGTCCGACACGGTCGAGGAGGTCTGCGAGCCGTTCCTGGTCCGGGCCGGGCTCCTGGCGCGGACGCCGCGGGGCCGGGTGGCGACCGAGGCCGGCTGGGCGCACCTCGGCAAGACGCCGCCGGCCGACGGCAGGCCGGGCGTCTTCCAGGGTGACCTGTTCGCCCGGGACGCGTGAGTTTCCCTCGTGATGTGAACGTGACGTGTGCCGCATTCGTTATCTCAAGGTTGACCCATTAGACTCGCCGCCGTTCGAACCGGTATAAGCATCTCACCCCGGCGCCCGCCCATCGTCGCGCCGGTGGCCTACGGAAGGCTCTCTTCGTGCTCCAGCTCCAGGCAGCTGACCAAGCAGCGGGTGGCGGCAACTACTCGTTCCTGCTGATTCTCGTTCTGCTCTTCGGCTTCATGTACTTCGTCATGATCCGCCCGCAGCAGAAGCGGCGCAAAGAGGCCCTCCAGATGCAGAACACGCTGGGCCCCGGCGACGAGATCGTGACCATCGGCGGGCTGCACGGCACGGTCGTGCTCGCCGAGACCGACACCGTGACCATCGAGATCGCCCCGGGCGTTCAGGTCCGTTTCGCCCGCCCGGCGATCGCCCGCGTGCTGACGAAGGCGGGTACGGTCTCCGAGGAGCCGGTGCCCGCCGACGAGCCGCTGGCGGACGAGCCGGAGAGCCCGGTCACCGAGACGCGCAAGCAGGACTGACCAGACTCGCATCACCGGACCGGCCCACGGCGCCATCTGCCGGCGGGCCGGTTCGTCAGGCCGCCGTTCCGGCGGCCCCACGACCAGAGAGCGCCGTGCCCCACGCGCGGCCGGAAACGCAGGGAGACCAAACGCCGTGGCACGACCACCACAGGGACAGATGCATCCCGGACGCCAACTCGGCGTGCTCGGTCTGGTCTTCGTCGTCCTGTATCTGCTGGTCTTTTTCGCCGGTGGCGCGAAGGGCAGCTTTACCGAGCGTCTCGAGCCGAAACTGGGCCTCGATCTGGTCGGTGGCACCCAGGCGACGTACATCGCCTCGCAGCAGGGCGCGCCGCCGACCCAGGAGGCCATGGAGACCGCCCGGCAGATCATCGAGAGCCGGGTCAACGCGCTCGGTGTCTCCGAGGCCGAGGTCGTCATCCAGGGCAACAACACCATCGTCGTCTCGCTCGCCGGTGAGGCCGACGACCAGCTCAAGGACCTGTCGCAGGCCGCGAACATGCGGTTCCGGCTACTCACCGGCACGACGATGGACGTCTCGTCGGCCGCGCTGAACCCGGCGTCGCCGTCCCCGAGCGGCAGCGCCGCCCCGGCGGCCGCGCCGTCCGCCGCCGCCTCCGGCGCGGCGCCGGAGGCCACGTCGAAGCCGTCCGCCTCCACCGGCGGGCAGGGTGGCGGCGAGGCCGCTCCGGCCGCCAGCGCCACGCCGTCGGCCCCGGCGCCCTCCACGGCGCCGTCCGCCGCGGCGTCCGCGCCGGCCGCCGCCCCGGCGGCGCAGACCGTGGACCAGAAGGAGCTACTCGCCTCCGCGAAGAAGAAGGTCGGCGCCGCGGCGTGGGCCGCGGCGGAGAAGCTCACCGCCCCGGTCGACCTCAGCACCGACGCCAAGGCGGGCCTGCCGTTCAAGAACTTCGCCCAGCTGACCGGTCCCGAGGTGGGCGTGCTCACCCCGGACATGCAGTTCAACGTGCCGACGATCGGCTGCACCCAGCTCGACGCCCGGCCGAACGGCTCGATCGACGACATCAACTCCAAGGTGGTGGCCTGCTACCAGGCCGGCGCCAAGGTCATGCTGGACAAGGCCGAGGTCGTCGGCGACGACATCAGCGAGGCCAGCCCGCAGCTGGACCAGACGCAGAACCAGTGGGTCGTCTCCCTCGACTTCACCAGCGCCGGCCAGACCAAGTGGACCGAGCTGACCCGCAAGGCGTTCACCGCGACCACCACCGACCCGTGCTTCGTCGCGGTGCAGTCGCTCTACGGCACGGCCGACCACTGCGCCGTCGCCGTGGTGCTGGACAAGACGATCCTCTCCGCGCCACAGATCCAGGGTGTCCTGAGCGGCCAGTCGCAGATCACCGGTGACTTCACCGCGGCGTCCGCGAAGGAGTTGGCCGACCAGCTGAACTTCGGCGCCATCCCGGTCACCTTCGAGTCCGGCCCGGCGCAGACCGTGTCGGCGACCCTCGGCCTGCAGCAGCTGGAGGCGGGTCTGCTCGCCGCCGCGATCGGCATGGGCCTGGTGGCGATCTACGCGTTCTTCTACTACCGCCTGCTCGGCACGGTCATCTTCCTGAGCCTCGGCCTCTCCGCGCTGCTCACCTTCGGCGCGCTGGTGTTCCTCGGCCGGACCATGGGTTACACGCTGACCCTCGCCGGCATCGCCGGTTTCATCGTGTCACTGGGTGTCGCCGCGGACTCGTTCGTCATCTACTTCGAACGGCTCAAGGACGAGATCCACGAGGGCCGGACCCCGCGGAGCGCGGTGCCGCGCGCCTGGCACCGGGCCCGCCGGACGATCATCTCGGCGAACACGATCACGATCCTGTGTGCGGTCGTGCTCTACATCGTCTCGATCGGCGCGGTCCAGGGCTTCGCGTTCGCGCTCGGCCTGTCGACGGTGCTCGACCTGCTCGTGGTCTTCCTGTTCCGGCATCCGATCATGACGATGCTCGCCAGCACCAAGGCGTTCCTGTCGCCGCGGGTCAGTGGCCTCGGCCGTGTCCTGCGCAACCGGACCGACGTTAAGGAGGCCTGACCATGGCCAGCTCCGGTCTTGCCGCTCGCCTCTACACGGGCGAAGCGAACATCAACATCGTCGGCCGCCGGAAGATGTGGTTCGCCGCCGCGATCGCCATCGTGATCATCTCGTTCGGCAGCATCCTGATCCGCGGTTTCGAGCTCGGCATCGAGTTCGCCGGCGGCACCGAGTTCATCGTGCCGGCCACCGCGAACAGCCAGACGCTCACTCAGGAGGAGGCCGGCGACGCGGTCGCCAAGGCCGTGCACGCCGCGGCGCCGGACGCCGAGGTGCTCGCCGCCCAGCAGGTCGGCACCGGTGGCGAGTCGTTCTTCCGGGTTCGCGCCTCGGCGCTGACCACGGCGGAGACCGAGGAGGCGAAGACCGCGCTCGTCGCCGACCTGGGCGTCAACGCCGACCAGGTCAGCGACAACCAGGTGTCGGCGGCGTGGGGTGGCGCGGTCACCGAGAAGGCGGTGCTCGGCCTCGTCGTCTTCCTGGTGCTGGTCAGCGCGTACCTGATCATCCGGTTCGAGTGGCGGATGGCGGTCGCCGCGCTGGCGTCGCTGCTGCTCGACCTGATCCTGACCGCGGGTGTGTACTCGCTCGTCGGCTTCGAGGTCACGCCGTCCACCGTGATCGGCTTCCTGACGATCCTCGGTTACTCGCTCTACGACGTGGTGGTCGTCTTCGACAAGGTGCAGGAGAACACCCGCGGCCTGACCGCCGGGACCTCCCGCACCTACGCGGAGGCCACCAACCTGGCCGTGAACCAGACGCTGATGCGGTCGCTGAACACCGGTCTGGTGGCGCTGCTGCCGGTCGGCGGTCTGCTCTTCATCGGCGCCGGCCTGTTCGGCGCGGGCACGCTGAAGGACCTCGGCCTGGTGCTCTTCGTCGGCATGGGCTTCGGCGTCATCTCCTCGATCGTGTTCGCCGCCCCGGTGCTGAGCGCGCTCAAGGACCGCGAGCCGAAGATCAAGGCGCACAACGCCCGGGTGCTGGCCCGCCGGGCGAGCCGCTCCGACGACGTGGCGCCGCGTGCCGACCGCACCCGGCCGGCGAACGCCACCGAGTCGGACGAGGTGCCCGCGTTTGCCGGCGGCACCACGCCGCGTCCCGGCGCGCGCCCGGTCGTCAAGCGCAACACCACCAACCGTGGTGGCGGCGCCGGCAACCGGCCCGGCAAGCGCCGCTGACCCATTGTCGAACGGCCCGTCATCCCTCGTGATGGCGGGCCGTTAGGCTGTCCGACCGTGACCACTGAGAAAGAACTGGCCGAGCTCGTCGCCGGGGGCACCGTCGACGTGCTGGACTTCCCGAAGCCCGGCATCGTCTTCAAGGACCTGATGCCGCTCTTCGGCGACGGCCCGGCCTTCAAGCGGGTGATCGACGGGATCATCGCCTACCACGACAGCTTCGACGTGGTGGCGGGGATCGAAGCCCGGGGCTTCCTGATGGCGGCGGCGATCGGGTACGCCACCGGCGCCGGGATCGTGCCGGTGCGCAAGGCCGGCAAGCTGCCGCGCCCGGCCTTCTCCGCCTCGTACGCCCTCGAATACGGCGAGGCCACCCTGGAGGTGAGCGAGGGCGCTTTCGAGCCCGGACAGCGCGTCCTGGTCGTCGACGACGTCCTCGCCACCGGTGGGACGGCCGAGGCCACGCTCGACCTGATCGAGCGGGCCGGCGGAATAGTCGCCGGTTTCACGGTGCTGATGGAGCTGGGCTTCCTGGACGGGCGTCAACGACTGAGCCCTCGGCCGGTACACGCGCTACTGACCGTTTGATCCGTCTTCGATATTTTTCGCCCGGTCGATCCTGCTAATTCATAGGTTGCTTATTCGTAGGTTCGGCCGGGTCAAGCGGCAGGGCGGTGCGGGTAAGATGGGCGGTCCAAGGTGACCAACCCTGGCATGAACCGACTTCCACGGCCGGTTCCTAGCGAAGGTGTGAGGAGGCCGGTGTCCAGCGACGTCGCCCCTCCGGCGGAGGGCACGGTGCAGCCGACCCAGAACTCGCGGAACGGCGGAGGCGAAGCCACGCCCGGCGACAAGGTCAATCCTGGCGATTCCGGTGACAAGCTCAGTTCCGGCGACAAGGTCGGTTCCGGTGACCGGGCCCAGGCCGAGGAAACCGACCTGGAGACGACACAGCCACTGGCCCCTGAGGACACACCCGGCGGCGGATTCGGGCTGGCCAGCGCGCCCACCGGCAGGCGGGTCCGGGCCCGTCTCGCCCGGTTCAACGCGCCCTGGCAGAGCACCCAGGTCAGCGAGGTTCTCGAGCCGCTGATCGCGACGCACCGGGCGAGCCACCCCAAGGCCGACGCCCGCGCGCTGCAGAAGGCGTTCGACGTGGCCGCCCGCTGGCACTCCGGGCAGTACCGGAAGTCCGGCGACCCGTACATCACGCACCCGCTCGCGGTGGCGACCATCCTGGCGAACCTCGGGATGGACACCACGACGCTGGTGGCGGCGTTGCTGCACGACACGATCGAGGACACCGACTACGGCCTCGAGCAGATGCGCAACGACTTCGGCGCCGAGGTGGCGCTGCTGGTCGACGGCGTGACGAAACTCGACCGGGTGAAACTCGGCGACGCGGCGAAAGCGGAGACGATCCGCAAGATGGTCGTCGCGATGGCCAAGGATCCCCGGGTGCTGGTCATCAAGCTGGCCGACCGGCTGCACAACATGCGGACCCTGACCTTCCTGCCCCGCGCCAAGCAGGAGCAGAAGGCCAAGGAGACCCTGGAGATCCTGGCGCCGCTGGCCCACCGCCTCGGTATGAACACGATCAAGTGGGAGCTCGAGGACCTCGCGTTCGGCACCCTCTTCCCCAAGCGGTTCGAAGAGATCAACCGCCTGATCGGGGAGCACCAGCCGCAGCGTGAGGCGCTGCTGCGCCAGGTGACGAACCGGGTCAGCCTCGACCTCAAGTCGGCGAAGATCAAGGCCGAGACCACCGGCCGGCCCAAGCACCTGTACTCGATCTACCAGAAGATGATCGTGCGGGGCCGCGACTTTAACGACATCTACGACCTGGTCGGCGTGCGCATCCTGGTCGACACGGTCCGCGACTGCTACGCCGCGCTGGGCGTCATCCACGCGAACTGGCAGCCGGTGCCGGGCCGGTTCAAGGACTACATCGCGATGCCGAAATTCAACATGTACCAGTCGTTGCACACGACGGTCATCGGCCCGACCGGCAAGCCGGTCGAGATGCAGATCCGCACGTTCGCGATGCACCGCACCGCCGAGTTCGGCATCGCCGCCCACTGGAAGTACAAGGAGCAGAAGGGCGCGACGATCGTCGGCCCGCCGGCCCACATCGACGAGATGACCTGGCTGCGGCAGCTGCTCGACTGGCAGCGGGAGGCGAGCGACCCGTCCGAGTTCCTGGACGCGCTGCGCTTCGACCTCTCCAGCCAGGAGGTCTACGTCTTCACCCCCAAGGGTGACGTCATCCCGCTGCCGACGGGCTCCACCCCGGTCGACTTCGCGTACGCGGTGCACACCGAGGTCGGGCACAAGTGCATCGGAGCCCGGGTCAACGGCAAGCTGGTCCCGCTCGAGTCGACGCTCTCCAACGGCGACGTGATCGAGATCTTCACGTCGAAGTCGGCGACAGCCGGCCCGACGCAGGACTGGCTCGGGTTCGTCAAGAGCCCGCGCGCCCGGACGAAGATCCGGCAGTACTTCAACAAGGAGCGCCGCGAAGAGGCGATCGAGGACGGCAAGGAGGCGATCGTCAAGGCGATGCGCAAGCAGGGCCTGCCCCTGCAGCGCATGCTGACCAGCGAGAACCTCACCACGATCGCCCGCGATCTGCACCTGCCCGACGTGGCCTCGCTCTACGCCGCGGTGGGGGAGAACACCACCTCCGCCCAGTCGGTCGTGCAGAAGCTCGTCGCCGGGTTCGGCGGCGAGGAAGGCGCTGTCGAAGACATCGCCGAAACCGCCGTCGCGACCCGCCCGCCGCGCAACCGGAGCTCCGCGCAGGACCCGGGCGTCGTGGTGAAGGGCGTCTCCGACGTCTGGGTGAAACTGGCACGCTGCTGCACCCCGGTCCCCGGCGACGCGGTGTTCGGCTTCGTCACCCGGTCCGGCGGTGTGAGCGTCCACCGGGAGGACTGCGCGAACGCCGAGGACCTGCGCGAGCAGCAGGAGCGGGTGGTCGAGGTCAGCTGGAAGCCGACGTCGGCTTCCACGTTCCTGGTGGCGATCCAGGTGGAGGCTCTCGACCGGCACAAGCTCCTCGCCGACGTGACGCGGGTCCTCTCCGAGGAGCGGGTGAACATCCTGTCCGCGACGGTCACCACCACGCGTGACCGGGTGGCGGTCAGCCGGTTCACGTTCGAGATGGCCGATCCGAAGCATCTCGGTCACCTGGTGGCGGCGGTGCGCAAGGTGGACGGGGTGTTCGACGCTTACCGGGTCACGTCTGGGGCGTGACGCCTTCCCGCGTTCGGTGGGCCGGGCGGCGGCGCCGGGTGGGACGGTTTTGGGCCGGTGCTGGCCCACTCCGGGCGGTCAGGCTTGATCCCTGCGTGGGCC
Source organism: Actinoplanes sp. NPDC023936 (assembly GCF_040639325.1). Classification (NCBI taxonomy): domain Bacteria; kingdom Bacillati; phylum Actinomycetota; class Actinomycetes; order Micromonosporales; family Micromonosporaceae; genus Actinoplanes; species Actinoplanes sp. NPDC023936. Next base: position 203,583 of record NZ_JBEZZR010000004.1, read on the forward strand.
AGCACCGGCCCAAAACCTTGCCTGGGCGCGCTTTCCGGCGCGACTTGCGCTGAGCGCGCCTCTGAGTCGCCTGCCCGCGCGAGCTTACGTCCAAGCTCACGCTGAGCGGCCTCATCCGGCGCTGGCTGCCCGGCGCGCTCGCGCTGGGTGGTGCCCTGGCCGCGCTGTGCGCACGCTGACCGGGAGCCCGCGCTGAGGGGGTTGGGCGGGATGATCGCCCGGCGTGAGGGTTGTGGTGCCGGGAAGCGTGCGCGGATCGCCCGGCGTGAGTTGCGGTGCCGGGAGGCGTGCGGCGCGCCGGGCAGAGTGAGTGGGCAAGGTTTTGGGCGGGGGAGGGCCCACGCAGGGATCAAGCCTGACCGCCCGGAGTGGGCCCTCCCCCGCCCAAAACCGTCCCGCAGGCGCCCCAACACAAAAACGGGCGGCCCCGGGAGAAGACCCGGAACCGCCCGAGAAGACAAACCCTTAGGACACCGTCATCGTCTTGATGCCGAGTTCCTTCTTCGGGTGCCCGCCACCGGCCGACGCGTCGAACGCGCCGTCGTCGCCGGCCTTCACGACGTCCTTGACGATGTCCAGCCCGCTCGTGATGGTGCCGAGCAGCGTGTAGTTCGGGGACAGCTGGGTGTCCTCCGAGACGATGAAGAACTGGCTGCCGGTGCTGCCGGGCTGCCCGGTGTTCGCCATCGCGATCGAGCCCGCCGGGTACGGCTTCGCCGTGTCGGTCGGCAGGTTCTCCTCGACCATCGTGTAGCTGGGGCCGCCGGTGCCGTCGGTCTCGCGGTATCCCTTGCCGGTGGCGAACGGGTCGCCGCACTGCAGGACCTTGAACGTGTCCTCGTTGACCAGACGGTGGCACTTGGTGTTGTCGAGGAACTTCGCCTCGGCGAGGTGCTTGAAGCTGGCGCCGGTGCACGGCGCCTTCGCCAGGTCGATCGTGGCCGTGATCTTGCCGAGGTTGGTGTCGAAGGTCAGCGTGCTGGTGCCGGTGTTCGGAACCGTGGCGGGCGGCAGGCCGACGTCCTTGACCTTGCCGCCGGTGGACTCGTCCGCCGGGGTCCAGCTGCAGGCGACCGTGCCGGCGGCCGCGACCGTCGGGTCACCCGCCTCCTCGTCGGACTTCAGCGTGTTGACGAGGACGAACGCCACACCGGCGATGACCACCACCGCGAGGGCGGAACCGATGATCGCCCGGTTGCGGCGGCGCTTGCGCGCGGCCGTGGCCCGCTCGGCCATCTCCTTCTCGAGCCGGGCCCGCGCCGCCGCGCGCTGCCGGTCCTTGATCGATGACACGTCGTTCCTCCTGCTGCTGGTCTCGTCCTGCGAACTCACGACTGGGCCGCTCTCGTCCGGCGTACCGGCGTCCGATCCGCTCAGCTCGGTGCCACTCGGGTCGCTTCCACTCAGCTCTGTGTCACTCACGGTCCTGCCGCTCTCGTCCGGGGTGCTCATGACTGCGCCGCGCTGGCTGACGGGGCCGGCGTTCCGGCCGCACCGACGGTCAGGCTCTTGATGGTGATCTTCTCTTTCGGGCTGACCTTGTCGCCGCCGGTCGTCTCGACCGTCGGGATCTTGCCGATCTTCTCGAGCGTGTCGAGGCCTGCGGTGACCGTGCCGACGATGGAGTACTGCGGGTTGGCCGCGGTGAAGTCCTTGAAGAACAGGAGGAACTGGCTGCCGTTGCTGCCCGGCGGGTTGCCGATCATCGCGACCGTGCCCTTGGGGTAGGTCACCTCGGCGGCCGGCGCCGCGCTGGCGCTGGGCGAGGGCTCCGGGGCCGCGGCCGGCAGGTTCTCGCTGTAGAAGCTGTACGTCGGGCCGCCGTTCCCGGTGCCGGTCGGGTCGCCGCAGCGCACCGCGCCCTCAGTGGTGATCTCGTGGCACGTGGTGTCGTCGAAGAACCGCTTGCCGGCCAGGTACGAGAAGCTGGCCGCCGCGCACGTCGCGTTCTCCACGTCCATGCCGACCACGATCGGGTCACCCTTGTCGGTGGTGATCGTCATGGTCTCGGTGCCGGTCTCGGGCAGGTCTTTCGTCGGCGGGGTGCCGACCTCCTTGAGGTCGGTGTTGGTCGCCGCGTCCAGTGGCGTCCACAGGCAGATGTCGGCGGCCTCGGTCGTCGCGCTGTCGTCGCTGTCGAAGGCGCCGCCCACCCAGGCCACGCCGGCGATGATCAGCAGCACCGCCAGACCGGTGCCGAGGCCGGCTGTGATCCGGCGTCGGCGGCGCTCGCGCTCGGCGCGGCGGGCCTGTTGCCGGTCGAATTTCGCCCGCGCGAGTCTGCGCTGCCGGTCCTTGCTGGGAGCCACCGAAAGCTGTCCTTCCCTGTGTATGTCAAGGGGTGCGGCACGCCACACGCCCGCAAGAGTGTACGGGTACCTCCTGAGAAAGTGGTGTGCGCCCGCCCGGCTAGGCTCGTTACGATTCCGCACCTGTGCAGCGTCCATGAATAGGTAGGTCCCCACCGTGCTCGTCACCGGCTTCCCGGCCGAGGCCTTCGGCACCAACTGTTATGTGGTGGCCGCCGGTCCGGGCGAGCAGTGCCTGATCGTCGATCCGGGCATCGGGGTGCTCGACCGGCTGGAGGAGACCCTGGCCCAGCACCGGCTGCACCCGGCCGCGGTGCTGCTCACGCACGGGCACCTGGACCACACCTTCTCGGTCGCGCCGGTCTGCGGCGCCCGCGGCATCACGGCCTACGTGCACCCCGCCGACCTGGAGATGCTGGCCGACCCGTCGAAAGGCCTGAGCGCCGACCTCAACCAGATCTTCGGTGGCCGCCTGGAGTACACCGAGCCCGACGACGTCGCTGAGCTGGCCGACGGCGCGGTGCTGAGCATCGCGGGTCTCGAGATCACCGTCGACCACGCGCCCGGCCATACCGGCGGGTCGGTGCTGTTCCGCCTGCCAGGTTCGGCGAACGAACCGGAAGAAGTCTGTTTCTCCGGAGACGTCCTCTTCGCAGGATCCATCGGACGCACCGACCTGCCGGGCGGCGACACCGCGACGATGATGACCAGCCTGCGGGACAAGATCCTGCCGCTGGCCGACGACACCGTCGTGCTGCCCGGCCACGGCCCGGCCACCACCATCGGCCGTGAGCGCGCGTCGAACCCGTACCTGCGGGAGTTGACCGCAGCGCCGCGCCGCGGTTTCTGACTTACGGCGTGCCGCCGCCTCTGACTTTTGGAGTTGAAAAGTGCCAATTTCCGGTTTTCCCGAATGGCTGCCATCGCAGCGCATGATCGAGCAGTACGTCCTCGACAAGATCCGCTCCACGTTCGAGCTCTACGGCTTCGCCCCGCTCGAGACCCGTGCCGTCGAGCCGATCGAGACTCTCCTCTCCAAGGGCGAGACGTCCAAGGAGGTCTACCTCCTGCGCCGCCTGCAGGAGGACGAGGCCTCCACGAAGGAGGACCAGCTCGGCCTGCACTTCGACCTGACCGTCCCGTTCGCTCGGTTCGTCACGGAGAACCACGGAAAGCTGCAGTTCCCGTTCCGCCGCTACCAGATCCAGAAGGTGTGGCGCGGTGAGCGCCCGCAGGAGGGCCGGTACCGGGAGTTCCTCCAGGCCGACATCGACGTGGTCAACCGGGACACCCTGCCGTTCCACTTCGACACCGAGATGCCGCTGGTGATCGGCGACGCGTTCCGCTCGCTCCCGATCCCGAAGGCCGTCATCCAGGTCAACAACCGCAAGGTGTGCGAGGGCTTCTACCGCGGCCTCGGCCTTGAGGACACCGCCCAGGTTCTGCGCACGGTGGACAAGCTCGACAAGATCGGCCCGGAGAAGGTGGCAGCACTCCTGATCGAGACGGCGGGCGCGACGGACGAGCAAGCCCGGCTCTGCCTGAAATTGGCCGAAATTTCGACATCTGACGCTTCGTTCGTCGATCACGTCAAAGCCCTTAAGGTCGGCGATCCGCTGCTCGACGAGGGCCTGGACGAGCTGCGCCAGGTCGTCGAGGCGGCGAACGAGCACGCCCCCGGCCTGATCCGCGCCGAGCTGAAGATCGCCCGCGGTCTCGACTACTACACCGGTACCGTCTACGAGACCCAGCTGGAAGGCTACGAGCGGTTCGGCTCGATCTGCTCCGGCGGCCGCTACGAGAACCTCGCCTCGGTCGGCAACACCCGGTTCCCCGGCGTCGGCATCTCGATCGGCGTCTCCCGCATGCTCGGCCTGCTCTTCGGCCGGAACGCGCTGACCGTCTCCCGCTCGGTGCCCACCGCCGTGGTGATCGCCCTGCCCAGCGAGGACGAGCGCGCGAACTGCGAGCGCATCGCCGCCGGCCTGCGCCGGCGCGGCGTCCCGACCGAGGTGGCGCCCACCGCCGCGAAATTCGGCAAGCAGATCCAGTTCGCCGACCGCCGCGGCATCCCGTTCGTCTGGTTCCCCGGCCCGGACGGCCACTCGGTCAAGGACATCCGCTCCGGCGAGCAGGTCGACGCCGACCCGCAGACCTGGATGCCACCCGCCGACGATCTCCACCCCCAGATCAAAGGCCTCTGACAGTACGGATCTGTGCTTGCCGGCTGCGCTTCGCTCCGCGGCGATTGCCTGGTAACCGGTGAGATGGCACGCGGTTTCCCGCCACCGCAAACCCCGCGGCGTCGGGAAACCGAGTGCCATCTCACCGGCGGCAATCGCGGACTCCCCGCTCGGGGCTCAACGGTGGCTTCCCCGGGCGGGGCTCAGCGGTCGGCTTCCCGCGCGCGGGGTCAGCGGTCGGCGGCGAGCAGGTGGGTCACCTCGGGTGAGCCCTCGGCCAGGGCGATCGCCCGTTCCTCCATCCGTTCGTCGGTCTCGGTGAGCCGCCCCTCGTGCTGGCGCAGGTGTTCGTCCCACGTCGGCACGAGATAGGCCTCCACGAACAGCTCCGGGTCCGCGGTGTCCCGGAACAGTCCCCACTGCGAGGCGCCGGTGCGCATCCGTGACCCCCGGACCCGCTGCATGGCGGTCAGGAAGGCGGCCGCGTTCTCCTGCCGGACCCGGTACCGCGCCGAGACCAGCACCGGCCCGTCGTCCCGATGCGGCTCGATCACCAGGTGCGGCTCGGCCCAGTAGACGGCCGGGGTGTAGTCGTCGTTCTCGTGGGTGTGCACGGGCCATACCCGTACCAGAAGGAGACCCGCCGCCATCAGCGCCGCGGCCGTGGCAAACGCCGCACCGAGGCCGAAGGCCGAGGCGAACTGGCCCCAGACCAGCGCACCCAGCGCCTGGCCGCCGGCGAACACCAGCTGATAGATGGCGAGCGCCCGGGCGCGCACCCAGTTCGGCAGGACGAGCTGCATCGCGGCGTTCATCCGGGACACCAGCATCATCCAGGCCGCACCGCCGAGGACCAGCGTGGGCACCACGGCGATCACGTGCGGCACGAACGCCACCACGGTCAGCGCCGCGCCGTAGACCAGCCCGGTCGCGACGATCATCTGGTTGGTGCTGAGCAGGTGGCGGGCCCGGGGCATCAGCAGCGCGCCGGCGATCGCGCCGACGCCGAGCGCGGCGAGCAGGATGCCGTAGCCCTGCGCGCCCATGCCCAGTTCCTGGCGTGCCACCACCGGCAGCAGCGCCCAGACCACGCTGCCCGGGAGCACGAACAGCAGCACCCGTCCGAGGATCCGCCGGACCACCGGTGACCAGCGCACATAGCGTTCCCCGGCGCGCAGCGCGGACCCGAACCGCTCGGCCTGGCCGGTCGGCGGCTGCGGGTCGCGCCGCCACCGCAGCAGGGCCAGCGCGAAGATCGCGAAGGAGAGCGCGTTCAGCCCGAACACCACCGCCGAGCCGAACTGCGCCACCAGCAGCCCGCCGATCGCCGGACCGGCCGACCGCGCCAGGTTCGTGTTGACCGCACCGAGGGCGGACGCGGCCGGCAGCTGGTCGTGCGGCACCACCTCCGGGATCACCGCCTGCCAGGACGGCAGCGTGAGCGCCTGCCCGCAGCCGAGCAGGAACGTGAAGACCAGCAGGAGCGGGGGCGAGAGGTGGTCCAGCGCGGCGAGCGCGGTCAGCACCGAGGCGACACCGAAGAGCCCGATCTGTACGGCGAGGAGCAGTCGCCGCCGATCCAGGGCGTCCGCGAGGGTGCCGGAGGGCAGGGCGAACAGGAGCACCGGCAGGGTGGTGACGGTCTGCACGAGGCTGGTCCAGGTCGCCGCGTCCGGTTCGTGGACGACGAGCCACTGCGCGCCGACGGTCTGCATCCAGGTGCCGGCGTTGCTGGCGAGAACGGCCAGCCAGAGCATCCGGTAGACCGGGTTCTTCAGGGGAGTCCAGGGGCCGCCGGCGGCCGTTGTTGCTGTCACGCGGTGCAAACTACCCATCCGCGCCGGTCACGAGCGGCGATGTGCTCCAGGTCCCGGCTGGGGCAGCACGGCGCGGTTGTCGGACACCTCGTGACCGCCGGCGCAGCGCATCTCGACCCGGATCTCCGCGCCGCAGTCCCGGTGCGCGTAGCGGATCGGCGGTCCCTCCGGGTCGGCCAGATAGCGGTTGCCCCACTCGGCGACGGCGATCAGCATCGGGTACAGATCGAAGCCCTTCTCGGTCAGCCGGTACTCGTGGCGGACCCGCGCGCCCGGCTCCCGATAGGGCTCGCGCCGCAGCACACCGTGCCCGACCAGCGCGGCGAGACGGTTCGTCAGCACCTGCCGGGGGATGCCGGTGCGCACCCGCATGTCGTCGAACCGCCACACGCCGTTGAAGACCTCCCGCAGCACGACGACTGTCCACTTCTCGCCCAGGATTTCCATGGCGCGGGCCAGCGTGCAGTTGTCGACGGACCAGTCGAGGGCGGCTGGTTTCTCTTTCGGTGCCGCTTCGTCCCGGGGTACTTCGGGGGGTGTGACATGTCCGACCATGCCGCCAACGCTAGGTCTCGTTGACAGACGCAGCAAGCCGATGCCAGCCTGAATCCATGACGCAGACCCAGGATCCCGCCACGCTCCGGACCCGTACCTTCGGCTGGTCCGACCCCGCCGAACACGCCAGCCAGCTGGGCCGGCGCAGCGGCATGGAGATCCTCCAGGCGATGGCCGCCGGCGAACTGCCGCCCCCGCCCATCATGAACCTGATCGACGCGGCCGGCCTGCACGCCGAAGAGGGAAGCGTCACGATCACGCTCGACCCGCAGGAGTTCCACTACAACCCGCTCGGCACCGTGCACGGCGGCGTCATCTCGACGCTGCTCGACACCGCCGCCGCGTGTTCCGTGCACAGCACCCTGCCGGCCGGGGTGGGGTACACGAGCATGGACCTGAACGTGAAGTTCCTCCGCGCCGTGACCGTCGACTCCGGCCGCTTGACCTGCACCGGAGCGGTCCTGCAGAGGGGCCGCCGAACCGCCCTGGCCGAGGCCCGCCTGGTGGACGCCGCCGGCCGGTTGGTGGCGCACGCGACGTCGAGCTGCCTCCTCTTCGAGATCCCTGCGGCCTGAGAAGCCCAGCGCCGCGTACGCAGGCGCGCCGGTCCGCCCGCTGTGCCGGATCGCATGCCGAGCGGCCCGCTCGCTGTGCGGATCCGCTCGCTGTGCCGGTCCGCCCGCCGCGCCTGCGTCCCTGCGTCCCGGCGTCCCGGCCCCGCGTCACGCGGGGTAACCGCCGACCGTGGAGCGCTGCGGCTTTGCGTCATTCTGCGGGGCCCGGAGCGTCCACGCCTTTCCGCGAAGCGCCGCCTTTACCCCGGATGCCGGCACGCCGAGTGGCGATCATGGCATCGGCCGGCGGCGACTCCCGAACGCTGAGCCGAACGCCGCCCTCGCCCCACTTCGGCGCGATCCAGGCGAGTTGGCGGCCGCCAGTGCAGGCCACCAGAGCGGTCATAACTCGCCAAGATCTGGGGCGCGGATGCGCGGTGACAGCGCAATCCGGTTTACCCGACAAATCTGATTAGGCGGATGTTTCGGTTTTGTTCCGATTAGCCTCGATGGTGGCTCGCTCCGGCTGTGCCGGACTGTGCGGGCCCGCGTCGAGGAGGAGCGGTGAACGGCAGCGTCGATCCGCACCACGGCCGCCTGCTCATCATGGGCGGGGCCGCGGGACCGGGGCTGCTCGCGCGGTTCGTGGAGCTGGCCGGGGGAGCGACCGCACGGATCGTGGTGATCGCGACCGCCAGTGCGGAACCGGATGCGGCCGCTGCCGCCTACACGGCGCAGATGTCCGGCGCCGGGAGTGTGCGGGCGCTGCGGATCGTCACGCGTGCCGACGCGAACGCGCCGGGGGTCGAGCCGGTGCTGCGCGGGGCGACGGGGGTCTTCTTCACCGGCGGTGACCAGGAGCGGATCACCAGCGTGATCGGCGGTACGGCGACCGATTCGCTGCTGCAGGAGCTGGTGAGCGAGGGCGACCTGATTCTGGCCGGTACCAGCGCCGGCGCCGCGATGATGTCGGCCACGATGATCACCGGTGGGGAGAGTCAGCGGATCACCGCGAGCAGCGTGCGCACCGGGCCGGGGCTGGAGTTCCTGCCGGGGGTGCTGATCGATCAGCACTTCGCCGAGCGGGGGCGGCTGAACCGGCTGCTCAGCGCGGTCGCGCGGTACCCGCACGAGCTCGGCCTCGGCATCGACGAGGATACCGCGATCCTGACCGAGGGCGACTGTTTCGAAGTGCTCGGCAGTGGCGCGGTCACGGTGGTGGACGCCGGCGCCGCCACCGACATCCAGGTCCCGCCGACCGGGCCGATCGCGCTGGCCGGGGCCACGATTCACGTGCTGCCCGCCGGATACACCTTCCACCTTCCGGGCCGCCGACCGGTCGCCGGCACGCCCGTCGCAGAACGGGAACGAGCCGCATGAAGATCGAGTTTCTGCGCCGCCTGCGCGGCCCCAACGTCTACCTCTCGCGTCCCGCGGTCGTGGCCCGGCTGCGTCTGGAGGAGCTCGCCGGGCTGGAGACGACCGACGTCACCGGGTTCACCGAGCGGCTGCTGAGATCGCTGCCCGGCCTGGCCGAGCACCACTGCGCGGCCGGCGCTCCGGGCGGGTTCGTCAGCCGGCTGCGCAACGGTACCTACTTCGGCCATGTCACCGAGCACGTCTGCCTGGAGTTGTCCCAGCTGATCGGCCGGGATGTGAACTTCGGCCGGACCGTCGGAGCCGGTGAGCCCGGCGTGTACGACGTGATCGTGGAGTGCCCGGTGGACGAGTCGCCGGGCTCGCGCGTACCCGGTGAGTTGTTCGAAGCGGCGATCGACCTGGTCCTCGCGGTGCACGGCGGGCCGTCGCCGGTGCACGTGGGTCAGGGTCCCTCCGGTGGCGCAGCCGGGCAGCGAGGCGGGCTTCTGGGGCAGCGTCTCGCCGACCTCGCCGTCCTGGCCGAGCGGGAGGCAGCCGGCCCGAGCACCCGGTCGATCATCGAGGCGGCCCGTCGCCGGGGCATCCCGGTGGAACGTTTCGACGACCTCAGCCTGCTCCGCCTCGGCTGGGGGACCCGGCGCCGCCTGGTCTGGGCCGCGATGACCGACCGGACCAGCGGCATCGGCGTGGACATCGCCGGCGACAAGCACGTGACCCGGCGGCTGCTCGGCGAGGCGGGCGTCCCGGTGGCGCCGGGCGGCACCGCGGGTACGCCGGCGGAGGCGGTGGCGCTCCTCGGCGAGCTGGGCGCGCCGGTGGTGGTCAAGCCGCGTCGTGGCGCGCAGGGGCAGCGGGTGGCGCTCAACCTGAGCGCGCCGGACGAGGTGGAGCGGGCGTTCGCCGAGGCGGGCGGGGACGTGGTGGTGGAGCGGCAGCTGGCCGGCCGGGACTACCGGGTGCTGGTGGTCGCCGGCGAGGTGGTGGCCGCCGCCGAGCGGGTCGCGGCGCACGTGGTCGGCGACGGCCGGGCCACCGTGACCGAGCTGGTCACGGCGGCCAACGCGGACCCGCGGCGGGGTCCCGGGCACTGCCGGGCGCTGACCCGGATCGAGCTGGACGAGAACGCCGAGCGGGTGCTGTGGCGGCAGGGGCACACGCCGGGGAGCGTGCCGGCCGACGGGGCGACGGTCTGGCTGCGGGACACCGCGAACCTCTCCACCGGCGGCACCAGCCGGGACGTCACCGACCAGGTGCACCCGGACGTGACCCGGGTGTGCCAGCGGGTGGCCGGCCTGACCGGGCTGGACATCGCCGGGATCGACCTGCGGCTGCCGGACATCGCGGCGCCGCTGCCGCCGCTCGCCGACCCGGACCGGGTACGTGCCGGGGTGATCGAGGTGAACGCCGCGCCCGGCCTGCGGATGCACCTGTCCCCGGTGCACGGCCGGGCCCGGGACGTCGGCGGCGCGATCGTGCGGGCCATGTTCCCGGGCGGGTCGGACGGGCGGATCCCGACTGTCGCGGTCACCGGGACGAACGGCAAGACCTCGGTCACCAAGCTCACCGCGCACCTGCTCAGCGGCAACGGGATGCGGGTCGGCACGGCCGCGACCGACGGGGTGGCGATCGACGGGCGGACCGTGCTGGTGGCCGACGCGACGGGTCCCCGCTCGGCGCAGATGGTCCTCGGCGACCCGCACGTGGAGGCGGCCGTCCTGGAGACCGCGCGGGGCGGGCTGCTGCGGCGCGGGCTGGGATACGACTGGACCGACGTCGGTGTGATCACCAACATCACGGCCGACCACCTCGGACAGGACGGGCTCGGCTCCATCGAGGACCTGGCGCACCTGAAGTCGGTGGTCGCCGAGCGGGTTCGTGACGGCGGCACGCTCGTCCTCAACGCCGACGACCCGTGGGTGCGCAGCATCGCGGACCGCCCACGGGTACGGGCCGACCGCAAACGTCTCGTCTGGTTCGGCCTGGACCCGGAGAACCCGGTGCTGACCGAGCATCTGGGCCGGGGCGCGACCGCGTACGTGCTGCACGACGGCTGGCTGGTGCAGGCCACGGGCGCCCGGCGTACGCCCCTGATCCGGCTCGCCGAGGTGCCCGGCGCGCTCGGCGGCGCGGCCCTGCACGTGGCCGCGAACACGCTCGCCGCGATCGCTGCCGCACGGGCTCTCGGCGCCCGCCCGGAGGCCCTGGTGGACCGGCTCGGCGAGTTCGACCCGAGTGTGGAGAACCCGGGCCGGGGCACGTTGCTGCGGGTCGGCGAGGTGTCGGTGTTCGTGGACTACGGGCACAATCCGGCGGCTCTCGCGGCGACCCTGCGGACGCTGCACCGGCTCTGGGGCGCCGAGCGCTGCGTGGCCGCGGTGACGCTGCCCGGGGACCGCCGGGAGGACCTGCTGGCGGCGTCGGCGCAGGTGCTCGCGGACGGGCTGACCCGGGTGGTGCTCTACGAGGACGAGGATCCGCGGGGCCGCCGGCCGGGCGAGGTCACCGATCTGGTGGAGCGGGAGATGCGGGCCCGCCGTCCGCAGCTGCGAGCGGTGCGTGCCGACGGCTGCCGGGACGCGATCACGAAGGCGCTGGCTCTGGCCGCGCCGGGCGAGGTGGTTCTGGTGATCTACGAGAAGTGGGCGCCGGCGCGGGCGTTCCTGGCCGGTCTCGGCGCGGTGCCGGCGGGCGGGACGCCGGTGCTGACGCTGCCCTCGGCGGCGGCGCCGGGGGCTGTTCCGGCGGTGGTCCGGAGCCTCACCGCGACCCGGACGCGTGGATGAGGTGGATGACAGATCTCGGACAGAGTAGATCTCTCTGCGTAGCGAGACATTGACTGATGGTCACACTCTCCGACGTGGACACTCGGATCGTTGAAACTGCAAGTTCCGACCAAGCGGGCATTCCCTCTGCGTAGTCGTGGCGCTGTGTGCATACCCGGTGCCGCAGCGCCGATCCCGCCCGCCCACGAGCGGCGGCCCGGTACCCACTGACCGTGACGAGTGCCTGCTAGATCGCCTTGTGGCAGGCCGAACTGGGGACGGATGGGGACTAACATCCTCGCCGCCGATGGGGGATGCTCAGGGTCCGATGGTGGGCTCGACCCGCCCGGCACCAGGCGGCATGGCGGTGCGGCCCGGTGTTATCTCGAAGCGCGCATGTGGGGGCACATGAGCACGACGGACCTGCCCGGCTCCGGGCTGCTCGCCGGTCGATATCGACTGGTCGAGCGCCTCGGTGCCGGCGGGATGTCAGTGGTGTGGCGAGGGTTCGACGAAGTTCTCGGCAGGCAGGTCGCGGTCAAGGTCCTGCCGCCGTCCACCAGCACCGACCCCTCGTTCCGGCGCCGGTTGCGTGCGGAGGCTCAGGCCGCGGCGCGGCTCACGCATCCGCACATCACCAATGTGTACGACTACGGCGAGGCCACCACCGTCGACGGTGAGCCGGTGCCCTACGTCGTGATGGAGCTCGTCGACGGCGAGTCGCTGGCCGCCGTCCTGGCCCGGGTCCGGACGCTGCAGTGGCCCACCGCCGTGCGGATCAGCGCCGAGGTCGCGGCCGCTCTCGCCTCGGCACACGCGCGCGGCATCGTGCACCGCGACGTCACCCCGGCCAACGTGATGCTGACTCCGTCCGGCGCCAAGGTGGTCGACTTCGGCATCTCCGCCCTGATCGGCGAGAACGACGTGGACCCGGACGGCAGCCTGATGGGCACCCCGGCCTACCTCGCGCCCGAGCGGCTGGAGGGCGGCCAGGTCAGCCCGGCCACCGACGTCTACGCGGTGGGCCTGCTGGTCTACCGGATGCTGATCGGCCAGCTGCCGTGGGACGTCGGCACGACCACCGCGCTGCTCCGCGCCCATCAGTACGTCGAGCCCGAGCCGCTGCCACCCGTCGACGGGCTGCCACCGGCAATCGAGGCGCTGATCGCCCGCTGCCTGGAGAAACGGCCCGAGGACCGGCCGCCGACCGCCGAGGTGGCCCACGTGCTGGCCGGCCTCGCCGCGGGGGCGCCGCCGGTCAGCTCCGGGTTCGAGGCGCACTGGGCGGACGGTGAGGACACCTTCATCCTGCCGTCCGGTTATCCGTACGCGGGTTTCGGCCCGGCCGCCGCTGCCGCCGGTGGCCCGACCGATCCGAACGCGGTGCACCCGGTCGTCGGGTCGGCCGTCACGGAACCGGCCAAGCCCGGGTCGGCGCCGCCGTTGCGGCCCGGCGCCCGCGGCCCGGCGTCCGCCGTGCCGCCGGCCCGTCCCGGTCACAGCCGGAACCAGGTGCGTGCCCGCCGCGCCCTGGTGGTCGTCGGCACTGTCGCGCTGCTCTCCGCTCTCGTCTACGGCTGGTCCGCGATCGGCGAGGAGAGACCGGAAGCGGCCGGCGCGCCCGCCGCGCCGCGGCCGAGCGTGGTGCCCGTCGCCGCCACCTGCGTGGTCAGCTACGCCGTCTGGTCCGACGACGACCACCGGTTCAAGGCCCAGGTCACCCTCGCCAACCGGGCCGACGCCCCGGTGCGTGAGTGGGACCTCTGGTTCCTGATGAACGGTGACCAGACCGTCTCCGGCAACGGCAAGACCGTGCTGACCCAGCAGGACCGCGCGGTCACTGTCTCGTCGGTGGGCGCGCTGGCCGCCCAGAAAACCGTCACCCTGCAGATCACCGGTCGCTACACCGAGAGCAACGCGGCGCCGATGGTCTTCAAGCTGAACGGGTCGAAGTGCGAGGCGTACGTGTCGGCCGAGCCGGGCCAGCCGTCCCGCCCGGTCGTGCACCTCGCCGACGGCCGGGTGCGTTTCGGCGACCCGACCACCAAGCCTGCGCCGGGCATCTCGATCGACCCCGGCGGCAACGTGCACATCAGCCCGACGGCGTCGAAGCCGTCCAGGACCACCGTTCCGGTCAAGCCAGTGCCCAGCGCCAGCGGGTCCAAACCGGCCACAACGGATCCCAGTGACAACGTCCCGTCGTCGCCGGTGCCGCCGTCGCTCCCGGTGCATCCGAGCGAGTCGGAGACGTCCGACAAGCCGCCCAGCCCGTCGCCGAGCCCTTCGTCGCCGCCGCCCGAGCCCGGCACCGGCATCGACAATCCGTGCGACGCGGAGGCCGAGGACGAGCCCTGCCCGGACCCGGTGACCTCGGAGTGACACGAACAGTCAGCGGAAAACCGGAGGCCGAGCAGCCGACCACCGCGTTACCGTGAAGGTGATACCGACAGGCGCTTCTGCTCCGGGCTTTTCGCCCCGGATCGCGACACTTTCGCACGGCGTGGCTGCCGGCCGGCGTCGCACTCGTGAGGAAGATGGGCTTGCGAGTGTTGAACCGGATTCAAGCAGGTCGTCGACACAGGAGATCGACATGATCAGCACAGTCAGGGAACTGGCCGCCGAGGCGCTGTTCGTCTCGTGCTTGCAGCCGTCCGAGTGTCCCAGCCGGGAAACGGTGGAGGACGCCATCACGACGATGATCCTGCGGCACGGCAGTGACGGCTGCGCGGCCGGCGTCGCGTCAGAGTTCGGTGACCATCCGGACGTCGCGGTGCGCCGGATGGAGTGGGTCCGCTCCGAGCTCACGGAGATGCTGGTGCCGCGCGTTTCGGTGCTGCACTGACCCATCGAGTCACACCAACCCCTTCCACCTGGTACGGGTGGGAGGGGTTCGCTGTTTCACGCCTCGCTTCTGAGGTTTTTCATGAAAAAACTCCATAAAAGCAACCGAGTTCGGGCTCCGCTGCACCCTGCGGCCGCCATGGTTCTTCTCGTCAGCCGGTGTTCATCAGCCGGTTCGTACAAGCGAGGAGGACTACGTGACCACCACGACCGAACTCCCCGCCACCATCGGCGTCACCCACGACGCGCCCTCGGCGCGCGACATCGAGGACCTGATCCGCGAAAACATGCCGATGGTTGGCCATCTGGTCCGGGAACTGCTCAACCGGGTACCCGGCCATGTCCACTCAGATGACCTCTCCTCAGCCGGGTTCGCGGCGCTGCTGGGAGCCGCCCGCTCGTTCGACGTGACCCGTGGCATCCCGTTCCATCGCTTCGCCGCGGTCCGGATCCGCGGCGCGCTGCTGGACGAGCTGCGCGGGCAGGACTGGGCCAGCCGATCCGTGCGGGCCCGGGCGCGCAAGGCGGCCACCGCACGGCAGGAGCTCACCGCCGCGCTGGGCCGCACGCCGAGCGACGCCGAGGTCGCCGAGGTGCTCGGCATCGGTGTCACCGAACTCGCCAGCGTCGAGGACGACGTACAGAAGGCCTCGCTGCTCAGCCTTCAGGGCTTCCCGACGGGCGCGGCCGAGGAGATGGTGCCGGAGACATCTGAGGGCCCGGAGGATCTGTTGCTGAAGCGGGAACGGCTCGGCTATCTGCACCAGGCCATCCAGGCGCTTCCCGAACGGCTGCGCCAGGTCGTGCAGGAATCCTTCTTGCAGGAACAACCGCTCAGCGAGGTGGCGGCCCGGCTCGGCGTCACCGAATCCCGGATCTCGCAGCTGCGCACGGAGGCGCTACGCCTGCTGCGCGAGGGCCTGAACAGCTCGCTCGCGCCGGAACTCCTCACCGTCGCGGCCGGCGGGCCGCGCACCCGCAAAGGCTGTCTGCAGCGCCGCCGCACCGAGTACTTCGCGAAGGTGGCGCAACAGGGCAGCCTGCACACGCGGCTCGCGCTCACCGACAGCCACGGCGTCCCGATCGCTGTCGCTGCCTGAGCTCGCACCGGCTGGAGCGGCGTCCGGTCGCTCCAGCCGGTTCTCTCACGCTTCTTTCCCCGGTACGGACGTCGATTTCCCCGGTACGGACGTCGATTTCCCCGGTACGGACGTCGAAGAGTCCCCGGACTACACCGCGGCCGTGTGCCCGCGCACGGCCGTCCGGCGACTTTCGCTATCGGTGCGACGCAGGCCGCGGGTCGTCCCGCTCCGCACGCGGGCTCTCGCCGGCGCACCAGGGATCCAGGGCGGCCGCCACCTGACGAGTGTCCGCCCCGACGGCGCTGACCAGCACCCCGCCCCGAGCCAGCGGCATGACGGCAGCGTCGCCGCCTCCGCCCCGGCCCGCGGACGTGCCGGCGTCGCCGGGCCCGCCGCCCGGCCCCGCAGAGCCGCCGCCCGGCCCCGCAGAGCCGCCGCCCGGCCCCACAGAGCCGCTGCCCGTGGATCCGCTTCCCGGGCCCACTGCCACGACGGTTCCGATGGCGCGGCCCTCGCCGAGGACGGCAGCTCCCGACCACCCCGGCGCATTCGGGCCGACCGACAGCTCGTGGCGATAGACGGTCGTCCCGCCGTACCGCACGGTCATGTCGGCCCGGACGTCCCCGGACTCCTCACGATGCCGCCCGCAGACCAGATCGTCGCGCCACAGCAGCGAACCACCCTCGGCGACGTCGACCCGGGTGCTCGCCACATGGTCACATCCGGCGGCCGCGATCAGCGGCTCCGGGAGGTACCGCAGTGTCCCGCCGGGCGCGACGGCGGCCGTGACGGTGAGCCGCGAGGCGGGCAGGAACGACCGGCCCGGCAGCGCGAGCGAGGCCGCCACGCTGCGGAACTCCAGCCACGCCCCCGGCCCGACCTCGATCTCCAGCCGGAGCTCGTCCCCGCGCAGTGGGCCCGCCGCGCCCCCCACGAGGTGCACGGTGACCCCGGCGCCGGTCCGGGGCCCGGTCCGGCGCAGCAGCAGCGGCGACTCCCCCCGCAGAACAGCGAGCCGCGTCCCGCCACCCCCGTCGGAGCACGCGACGACCCGCGCCTCAGCCCGCATCAGCCACCCGCCACCGCCGCCGCCACCGGCGAGGTGGGAGCGGCGGGCGAGGTGGCGGCGGCGTCAGACACGCGCGGCCACCAGCGAGCGGATCCAGTCCGCCACGGGGGTGGCCTGCTTGTCCTGCGCCAGGGACAGGAACACGGTCGGCAGCTCGCCGCGCCGGGCGCCCGCGTCGCGTTCCATCACCGACAGGTCCGCGCCGACCAGCGGCGCCAGGTCCGTCTTGTTGATCACGAGCAGGTCGGACGTGGTGACGCCGGGACCGCCCTTGCGCGGCACCTTGTCCCCGCCGGACACGTCGACCACGAAGATCTGCTGGTCGATCAGGCCCTTGCTGAACGTCGCGGTCAGGTTGTCCCCGCCGCTCTCCACCAGCACCAGGTCGAGCGGGCCGAGTTTCTCCTCGAGATCCTCGACGGCGTCCAGGTTCGCCGAGATGTCGTCCCGGATCGCGGTGTGCGGGCAGCAGCCGGTCTCCACCGCGCGGATCCGCTCGGCCGGCAGCACCCCGTTGCGCAGCAGGAAGTCCGCGTCCTCGGTCGTGTAGATGTCGTTGGTGACGACCGCCAGCCGCATCTGGGCGCCGAGCGCCCGGCAGAGGGCGGCGACGAGCGCGGTCTTGCCCGAGCCGACCGGGCCGCCGATCCCGATCCGCAGCGCGCGGGCACCCCCGGCGAGCGGCTCGTGCGGGTCGACGCCCGCTTCGGGATGCGTGTGCGGAACCTCATCGGGGCCGTGTTCGTGCGGTTCCGGGCTCAGGTGTGGGGTTTCAGGACGCAAAGAGACGCACCTCCCAGGTGGCGTGGTGCTCGGCGCCGATGTCGAGCAGTGGAGCTCCCGCGGCCGGCAGGTCGTCGACCGCGTCGTGGTGCCGGGCCGCGGCCAGCGCCGCGATCCGGTCACAGTCAGATGTCAGGCGGGCAAGGAGGGCGTGTACCCCGTACGGATCAAGTCCGAGGAGCCGGACCGCCGCGCTGGCCGGACCGGTGATCGTGCCGTGCGCCGCGGCGACCGCGGCCTCGCCGGGCGTCAGCCCGGCAGCCGACGCCAGAACGCCCAGCGCCACCGGCTGATGAGGGTCCCTGCCGATCGCGCCGGACAGCGGCCACATCGCCCGCCCGGCCCGCAGCAGGGCGCGACCCTGCGCCCGGGACGCCTTGCGCAGCGCTGGTGAGGGTGTCCGCGCGTCGAGGCCGTCGTCGAGTTCGGCGCAGCGGCTCACATCGGCGCAGGCGGCGGCCGCGAACGCCGCGGCCACCAGGCCTCCGGTGGCGAGCCGGCCCCGGAGGAACCCGTCCAGCCCGGTGACGTCGGTGATCCGTCCCGCCGCGACCTGGGCCTCCAGCCCGCCCGAGTGGGCATGGCCTCCGGAGGGCAGCCGCCCGTCCGCGAGCAGCAGCAACGTTGCCAGGCTCATGTCAGAACAGGAAGTACCGCTGGGCCATCGGCAGTTCGGACACCGGGTCGGGCTCGATGACCTGGCCGTCGATCCGCACCTCGAACGTGTCCGCGCTGACCTCGATCCGCGGCATCGCGTCGTTGTGCACCATGTCGGCCTTGCCCACGGACCGGGTGTCGGCCACCGGGACGAGCGCCCGCTTCACCCCGATCCGGTCGGAGAGCAGCGCGTCGATGGCCGCCGGGGCGACGAACGCCACTGACGTCTGCGACGGCACGACGCCGTAGGAGCCGAACATCGGCCGGGGCAGCATCGGCTGCGGTGTCGGGATGGAGGCGTTCGCGTCGCCCATCTGCGCGTACGCGATCATGCCGCCCTTGATCACGAGCGACGGGCGCACCCCGAAGAAGGCCGGGTCCCACAGCACCAGGTCGGCCAGTTTCCCGGGCTCGACCGAACCGACCTGCTCGGCCATGCCGTGAGCGACGGCCGGGCAGAGGGTGTACTTCGCGACGTACCGTTTCGCCCGGTTGTTGTCGGCCGCGCCGTCGCCCGGGAGGGCGCCGACGCGCGCCTTCATGACGTGCGCGGTCTGCCAGGTACGCGTGATCACCTCACCGACCCGGCCCATCGCCTGCGAGTCCGAGCCGATCATCGAGATCGCCCCGAGGTCGTGCAGGTAGTCCTCGGCGGCCATGGTGGACGGCCGGATCCGGCTCTCGGCGAACGCCAGGTCCTCCGGCACGGCCGAGTTCAGGTGGTGGCAGACCATCAGCATGTCGAGGTGCTCGCTGAGCGTGTTGCGGGTGTACGGCCGGGTCGGGTTCGTCGACGAGGGCAGGATGTTCGGGTGGGACGCGACGGTGATGATGTCCGGCGCGTGCCCGCCGCCGGCGCCCTCGGTGTGGTAGGCGTGGATCGACCGCCCGGCGATGGCCCGCAGCGTCTCCTCGACGAAGCCGGCCTCGTTCAGCGTGTCGGTGTGGATGGCGATCTGCACGCCGGAGGCGTCCGCCACGGTCAGGCAGGCGTCGATCGCGGCCGGCGTGGTGCCCCAGTCCTCGTGCAGCTTGAAACCGCCGGCGCCGCCGCGCAGCTGCTCCCACATCGACTCGGCGGACATCGTGTTGCCCTTGCCGAGCAGCAGCACGTTGATCGGCCAGGTGTCCAGCGACTCCAGCATCCGGGCCAGGTGCCAGGCGTTCGGCGTGACGGTGGTCGCCTTGGTGCCCTCGGCCGGCCCGGTGCCGCCGCCGATGATCGTGGTGATGCCGGACGCGAGCGCGGTGTCCAGGATGGTCGGGCTGATCAGGTGCACATGGCTGTCGATCGCGCCGGCCGTGAGGATCTTGCCGTTGCCCGCGATGATCTCGGTGCTGGCGCCGATCACCAGGTCGGGGTGGATCCCGTCCATGGTGTCCGGGTTGCCGGCCTTGCCGATCGCCACGATCCGCCCGTCGCGGATGCCCACGTCCGCCTTGACGATGCCCCAGTGATCGAGGACGACCACGCCGGTGATCACGGTGTCCGGGGTGCCCTCGGCGCGGGTGGCGCGGGACTGGCCCATCGACTCACGGATCACCTTGCCGCCGCCGAAGACGACCTCGTCGCCGGGCTGCGGCCCGGCGCTGCGGTCCTCCTCGATCTCGATCAGCAGGTTGGTGTCCGCGAGCCGGATCCGGTCACCGGCGGTGGGCCCGTAGAGGGCGGCGTACCGGCTGCGGTTCAGTGAGGTCATGCCGGCTCTCCGCTCCGCGTCCGGGTGTTCTCCCGTGCTGTCATCGAGGGCTCCCGGTGCCGCCGTCGTCCTGGCTCTCGCCGGTGTCCTCGTCGAGGGAACCGGCCGGCTCGATGTCGGACGGATCGGGTTCCGGCGGCGGCGCCTCGGCGTCGAGGGGACCGCCGGCCAGGCCGCGCAGTCCGGGGACGATGCGCCGGCCGGCCAGGGCCACCAGCGTGACGTCGCGCGGGATGCCCGGCTCGAACCGCACCGAGGTGCCGGCCGGCACGCCGAGGCGGTGACCCCAGGCCGCGTCCCGGTCGAATTCCAGGGCCGCGTTGGACTCGGCGAAGTGGAAGTGCGATCCGACCTGGACCGGCCGGTCACCGGTGTTGCGCACGGTCAGCGCGAGGGTCGGGCGGCCCGCGTTGATCTCGATGTCGCCGTCGCCGTACAGGATCTCGCCGGGCAGGATCTCGCGGGGACCCGTCATGAGATCGGCCCGTGCACCGTGACGAGCTTGGTGCCGTCCGGGAAGGTCGCCTCGACCTGCACCTCGGCGAGCATCTCGGGCACCCCGTCCAGAACGTCGTCCCGGGTCAGCACCCGGCGCCCGGCGTCCATCAGCTCGGCGACGGTACGGCCGTCGCGCGCCCCTTCCAGCAGGAACGCGGTGATGATCGCGGTGGCTTCGGGATAGTTGAGCCGCAGACCCCGTTCGCGGCGGCGCCGGGCGACGTCGGCCGCCACGTGGATGAGCAGTCTTTCCTGCTCGTGCTGGCTGAGGAACAAAGGGACCTCCTGATCGCGCCCCGGAATGCTCGCAGCTGGAAGTTTCGGACGTGTTTCCCGCGGGTTCGGACGTTCGCCGTCCGAACCCGATGATCGTCGTCCGGTTGCCCGAAATCCCGGGTCTGACTCGTTTCCCCGGCGGATCGCGGGCTCAGGGCGCGGAGCTCAACGGCCGGTCACTTCGGCATGCGTTCGTTCAGCAGCGGCGCGAGCATCTCGGCGTACCCGGTGCTGATGTGGCTGCTGTCCTTCCACACCATGAGGTTGCCGACGATCGCCGGGCACACCTTCGCGGTGCAGAACCAGTCCCGGGTGTCGATCACGGTGGTGCCCCGCGCCTCGGCGGCCGCCGCGACCAGCTTGCGGCGGCCGGGCTCGACGAACGCCTCCCGCGCCGGGCGGGCGCACCGGTTCACCTCGTCCGGGTGGGTCACCACGCACTCCGGCGTCGAGCCGGCCGGCCACGGCGTGTCGAGCAGCAGCACGGGCGTGGCGCCGGCCTTCTTGATCCGGTCGATCGTCTGCGTCCAGGCGTCCACCCAGAGCTGGTCCCGGTCCGGCCCGCGGTCCAGCGGCTTGCCGTCCGGTGAGACCAGGCCGCCGCTGTCGCCCCCGTTCGAGGACATGATCACGAATTTCGGGCGCCGCTCGGCGATCTCGTCGAGAGCCCGCTCCCGGAACTCCGCGCACTCCTGGTAGGGCCGCTTCAGCACGCCGTTGAAGACCAGCACCGACGGCGCCTGACAGGCGGCCTTGGTACGGGAGTACAGCTTCAGGCCGCGCTCCCGGGCGATCGCGTCGGCCGCCGGGAACCAGTGAGCGGCGTGCGAGTCGCCGAGCAGGAAGATCTCGTCGGTGCCGGCCGGGTCGCCGTACACACAGGGGTTGTCCGCGGTGACGAACGGATAGTCGAGGTGACAGTGGTCCCGGTAGATCACCGGCTGGTCCTTCGCGGCGTTCGCCGGAGCCGGGCGCAGGTTCGCCGGCAGCGTCCGCTGCTTCGCTGCCTGGGCCAGCAGGGTCCGCAGCTCCGCCTGCCGATCGGACGCGCCGGCGAGCTGGTCGCTCGTCTCCGCGACCGCGTCACCGGTCGCCACGGACGGGGTGAGCCGGCCGGCCGTCAGGGCGAGCCCGGCCGTCACAGCGGTCAGCGCCAGCCCGACGGCCAGGCCCCGACGGGCCCGCGCCTTGATCCACGGACGGTTCCGGACCGGGTCCTCCACCAGGTGGTACGACGCGACGGCGAGCAGCAGCGACCCGGCGGCGAGCGCCAGCCCCAGTTTCAGCGACGGCTCCCGGCCGAGCGCCGCGGGACCGATCATCAGCACCGGCCAGTGCCACAGGTACCAGCTGTAGGAGTACCGCCCGATCAGCTGGAACGGCCGGGTGCGCAGCACCACCGCGGCGCCGCCCGCCGGTGCGGCGCAGCCGGCCGCGATGATCGCCGCGGAACCGAGGACCGGGAGCAGGGCGGCCGAACCGGGGAACGCGGTGTGCTCGCCGTAGAGGAACGCCGAGCAGATCACGGCGGCCATGCCGAGCCAGGTCAGCACGGCGGCGAACCGGCCGGGCAGGCCGGCGAGCCGGGAGGCGGCGACCGCCACGAGCGCGCCGATCGCCAGCTCCCAGGCGCGGGTGTGCGCGCCGAAGTAGGCCCACGGCGCCGCCGACTCGGTCTGGGTGATGCTGGCGGCCAGCGAGATCACGGCGATCACCGCGAGCACCACGGTCAGCGGGACGTGCTTCACCCGTACCCGGGAAGGGTTGGTGTCCGGGGTCGCGCCGGCGGGCTTGCTCTCCGCGAAGCTGCCGTTGCGCTGGGCCGGGATCGTGACCCGGGGCTGCGCGCGGCGGCGGCGCATCCAAACCGCGGCGTAGACCAGCATGAGCAGGGGCCAGACCAGGTAGAACTGCTCCTCGACGGCCAGTGACCAGAAGTGCTGCAGGGGCGAGGGCGCGGCGTCGGCGTTCAGGTACTGCACGCCCTCGCCGGCCAGGCGCCAGTTGATGCCGTAGAACGTGGTGTAGAGCGCGTCCAGGCTGATCGAATGGAACCGGGTCGACGGCAGCCAGAGCCAGGCGCCGGCCAGCGTGGCGACCAGGACCACCGCTGAGGCCGGCAGCAGGCGCACCGCCCGGCGCGCGTAGAAGCTGGTCAGCGAGACGGTGCCGGTGCGGTCCAGCTCCTTGAGGAGCAGTGTGGTGATCAGGAAGCCGGAGATCACGAAGAAGACGTCGACGCCCACGTATCCGCCGGCCAGTGACGCGACGCCGGCGTGCGACAGGACCACGAGGGTCACCGCGATCGCCCGCATGCCCTCGATGTCCGGCCGGAAGCCGAGGTGCGGGCGGGATCTCTGAGCCGGCGCCGAGGTGTGAGAACCGCGTGAGCTGACACCGGAGCCGTGGATGACCGACATGTCCTGCCTTCGAATCGCCCCGCAAACGCCGACCCGGCCTGCGGTCTGAAGCTGGTGATACTACCGACCGCCGCACAGAGTCAGCACAGTTATACCGTCACTATTCGGTCTCCTGCTCGTTTTCCGCGTTACTCCCGTCGTCATCGCCGTTTCCGTTCCCGTTTCCGTTGCCGTTGCCACTCCCGTTTCCGTTGCCGTTGCCGTTTCCGCCGGGGTTGCCGGTCGGATTCGCGGTGGTCTCCTGCTCGGTGGGCTGGGTGGGCTCGGTTGTCGGGTCTGCGGTCGGTGTGGTGGCTTCGGTCGTTTCGGGCCCGGTGGTCTCCGGTGGCGTGGTCGCGGGCGCGGCGGGCGCCGTGGTTTTCCGTTCCTCGCGGGGCGCCGGGCTCTCGGTGGACTTCGTCCGCTGGTCCGTGTCGCTGTTTGTCGCGTTCTCGCCGGTGTCGTTCCGGTTCTTCTTCGGGGCGCCGGGCTTGCTCGCCGATTCCTGGGGCGCGGGCTCGGTGGACGCGGGGGCCGTCGCGGGGAAGAAACCGAACGGGTCGGCCACGGCGATCAGGGTTCCGGCGCCGACAAGGGCCGCCAGCAGGGCGGAGAGGAGTACGAGGTTCCGCCGCTTGCCGGTGCTCCCGGTGGCCTCGGCGGGCGTGGTGGTGCCCGGCGGCGGGGTCCAGGCCGGGGTCTGTGCCACAGCGGTATCGGCGAGCGGCGTCATACCCGCGCCTGCTCCGGCGGCTCCGGCCGCGAATCGGACGGTGTCGGCGCTGCCCGCCGCCGTTGCCGAGAGGCCGGTGGCGGTCAGGGCCTGGTCCGCCGCGTCCGCCATGGCGGACGCCGAGGGGAACCGGGCGGCCGGATCCTTCGCCAGCGCCGTGGCGATCAGGTCGCGCACCGGGGCGGGAACGCTGCCGGGCAGCGGCGGCGGCTCGTCGGTCACGTGCTGCAACGCGATGGCGAGCGGGTTGTCGCCGAGGAACGGTGGACGGCCGGCGAGGCAGTGGTAGGCGACGACGCCCAGCGCGTACACGTCGGCGGCCGGGCCGGTGACCTGCTTCGACACCTGCTCCGGGGCGATGTACAGGGCGGTGCCCACCACCTCCCGCGCGCCGGTGAGGGTGACCGACTGCGCCGAGCGGGCGACCCCGAAGTCGACGAGGACGACAGTGCCGTCCGGTTCGATGATCAGGTTGCCGGGTTTGACGTCGCGGTGCACGATCCCGGTGTCGTGCGCGGCGGCCAGGGCGCGCGCGGCCTGCGCCACGATCGACATGGTCTCGGCCGGGCTCAGCGCACCGCGTTCGGCGATCCGCCGGTTCAGCGGCTGGCCGTCGACGCGGGCCATCACGAGGTAGGAGCCGTCACCGGTGTCACCGAAGTCGTAGACCGGGACGACGCCCGCGTGCCGCAGCGCCGCCATGGCCCGCGCTTCGTGGTGGAACCGGCTCCGGAACGACTCGTCACCGGCGTATCCGGCCAGCAGCGTCTTCACGGCGACGGGCCGATCGAGGACGGTGTCCGTGGCTCGCCAGACGTCTCCCATGCCGCCTGCGGCTATCCGGTCGTCGAGCCGGTAGCGGCCACCGAGCAACTCTCCGGGCTGAGGCATGGGGATTCCCCTACCCAGTTACATCCGTCGCTACCCGTCGCCCACCCCGATCTTGGCAACCTGTGCGATGACGTGCAATGACGTGCGGCGGTCATTCGCCAAGATCGGGGCGGGCGCGGCCGGGCGCGAGGCGGAGCGGGGGCGTCAGGCGCCGGTGTAGAGGATCGCGTCGATCTCGATGTCGAAGCCGACCAGCGGCACCGGCAGTGTCGTGCGTACCGGGAGGTTGTCGCCCTTGATGTACTGCTTGTAGATCTCGTTCATCTCCGGGAAGTCGCCGAAGTCGCGCAGGTAGACGCCGACCCGCACGGCCTGGTCCAGGCTCGACCCCGCGGCCTCGGCCACCGTCGCCAGGTTGCGGAACGCCGCGTGCGCCTGCTCCGCGAAACTCCCGGTCACCCAGGTGCCGTCGGGCAGCGCCGGAACCGCACCGGCCAGGTAGATGGTGTCGCCGGCGACGACGGCGTGCGAGTACGGGCCACCGGCGGGCGCCGCCTTGTCGGTGATCACAGCGCGCTTGGGCATCAGAAACTCCTTCGTGGGAACTGTTCGGCCAGCCCGTCCACCCCGACCAGCGGGGTGGTGAGCAGGTCACGGATGGCTTGCGAGCGGTCGGCCAGCGCCGACCGCTGCGCGTCGGTGAGCGGGATCCAGGGTGCGGGCGGCTCCGGCAGGCGCGGCGGGAGCAGCCGGCCGGCGACGTAGGTGGCCCGGTTGACGAGGCGTACGGGGGAGACCCGGACCTGGCGGTGGGCGTCGACGACCGGGAGCGGCTCCGCCCGTACCTCGAAGATCGCGATGTCGGCCGGAGCACCCACCTCGAGGGAGCAGGAGAGGCCCAGCGCCCGGGCCGGATGCGTGGTGACCGCCGCGACCACGTCGGGCAGGGCGACGCCGCAGGCGAGCAGTTTCGCCATCGTGGTGGGCAGGTCGAAGACCGGGCCGTGCAGCGAGCGCGCGTGCAGGTCGGTGGAGATCGTGTACGGGCGCAGTCCCGCGTCGAGCTGCGCTTCCAGGACGTCGAACGCGAACCCGCCCGAGCCGTGCCCGATGTCGAGCAGCACCCCGCGGGCGGCGGCCGCGCGCACCGCCGGGCCGAGCGGCGCCGCGATGCCGCTCGCGCAGTGCGTCACGATGTCGCCGGGGCGGAGCAGGTCGAGCACCTCGTCGAGCGAGGGCGGCGCGGTGCCGATGTGGACCATCACGGGCACGCCGCAGGCCTCCGCGGCGGCGAGACCGCGGCGCAGCGGCTCGACCCCGTTGGCGCCCACGGTCTCGCTGTCGATGCGCACCTTGATGCCGTGGAAGAGGTCGCGGTTCGCCTGGATGGCGTCGGTCGCCAGCGCGACGTCGCAGTTGGCCAGGTCACGGCTCTCGCCGGTGCGCCCGGCGAGGCCGACAGCGGAGACGTTGAGCAGGGCGCGGACCCGGACGGCGGCGGTGTCGGCGACGCGGCGCAGGCCGCTCACCGTGTACGCCCCCGCGGAGCCGGCGTCGACCCAGGTGGTGACGCCGGAGCACCAGGCGATCGGATCCGGGTCGATGCCCCAGTAACCCGGCCCGACGTGGGTGTGCACGTCGATCAGCCCCGGGGTGACCAGGCAGCCCGTCACGTCGACCACCTGCCGGGCGTCGCCGGTCAGGTCGCCGATCGCGGCGATCCGCCCGCCGGTGATCGCGATGTCCCCGGACGAGCCGCCGCGCAGCAGCAGATCCCACGTCATCCCACGGACCCCGCAGAAGCGGACGCCGGAGACGCGGACCCCGCAGAAGCGGACGCCGGAGCCGCGGCGGACTCCAGCGCTCGGGTGATCGCCAGGCGGTAGAGGCGGGTCGGCCGGCCCTTGCGGTGCTCCTGGGCGCTGCCGGTCTCGATCACCAGATCCGCGCTGGTCAGCTTGCGGATCAGGCGCCTGCCGCTGGGATCGGTGATGCCGAGCGCGCGGGCCAGCTCACTGGGCGAGAGCGCGCGGCCCTCCAGCCCACGCTCGACCGCGGCGAGGCGGGACAGGGTGGCGGCGCTGAGCCCGGCCCGGCCGGCCAGGTCCTCGATGCCGCCGTGTTCCCGGTAGGTATAGGTGAGCGGCACCGCTGACGCGCCCATCGGCCCGATCGTCATCCCGTCGCCGGTGAAGAGGTAGGCGCCGGGGTCGGCGTCCTGCTGGGCCCGGGCGGCGGCGCGTTCGGCGAGGGTCACGCTGAGCCGTGCGGACGCGCCGATGCCGAACCCGGCGACGGCCCGGACGCCGAGCGTGTCGCGGGCCTCGGCGAGCACCGGCAGCCCCACCCACTGGTGGGTTACCGTCTCGAAGAGCGAGGCGGGCGCGAAGACCAGGACGCCGCGGGGGCCACGCTGGTCGATCCAGGCGTCGGCGAACTCGGGGGTGTTCAGCAGCAGGTGCTGCAGTCCCACCCGGGCGCGATCGTCAGGGGTCGCGAGCACGAAGAGCCCGGCCGCGAACCGCTGGCCGTCGGCGCGTTTGTTGCGGATCCGCAGGGCCAGCTCGTGCAGGTCGGCCCGGATCGTGCCGGGCGTCGCGAGGGCGTGCAGCACGGCGGTCTGCCCGTCCAGCGCGGCGGCGACGCCCATCCGGACGCTTATCACGTACGGCGCGCCGGTGCGGGCCAGCTGGTCGCGGTGGAACGCGACCACGTCGGCGACCGGCTGGTCGGGATCGAACGGGCAGGTGGCGATCGCGGTGCGGTCCAGGCCGAGGGCGGCAGCCACCTCGTCGACCGTCTCGGTCGCGAAGGTGTCGATGCTGACCGGCGTGGCCGGCCAGCCGTTGCCGCGGGCCCGGGCCCAGGCCAGCGCCAGGTCGAGGGCCGCCGAGCGGGTGACCGAGAACGGCAGGTCGGCCGGGATCAGGTCGCGGGCCCGGGCGTACGGGACCAGGCCGAGGAGCAGGCCGTCCGGGCGGTGCTCGCGCAGCAGCCCGGCGACGAGATCGCGGATCTCGTCCTCGTGCTGGTAGACCGCCCACACGAACTCGACGCCGGTGAGCGTGCTCGCCGCGTCGGCGAACCGTGCTCGATGGCCGGCGTGCACGACCAGTCCGATCACCATCTCGCCCCCGTCCTCAAATGGTTCGTAATTGGTGGTCGTAGCGTGCTGGACCGTAGCCCCGTGGTCAAGTCACCATCATGTTTCCCGCGTTAAAACGACAATTCGAGGGTTGACGAGAGCCTGGTCAGCCCGCAGGCTATGGCCCATCGAAACGAACTATTAACGAACCTGGTTCGTCTGGAGTGTTGATGAGACTACGCCTTGCTGTGGCCGCCGCCCTCGCGTTGACCGTGACCGCCTGCGCCCCTTCCACCTCCGCACCCGCCGAGACCGCCCCCGACGGGGGACCGAAGACCGGCGCCCTCAAGGTGTGGCTCTTCGACGAGCCGAACCGCGCGCCGAAGGAGGCCGTCGTCAACGAGGCGATCGCCGAGTTCACGGCGTCGCACCCGGACACCAGCGTCGAGATCCAGTACATCGCGGTGGACACCCGTAGCGAGCGGTTCAAGGGCGCGTTCAACGACCCGGCCAGCGCGCCGGACGTCGTGGAGTACGGCAACACCGACCTGCCCGAGTACGCGGCCGCCGGTGGCCTGGCCGACCTGGGACCGACGCTCCAGGGCTGGTCCGAGGGCGCCGACCTGTCCGCCGACGCCAAGGCCAGCGCCACGTACGAGGGCACCCTGCTCGGCGTGCCGTGGTACGTGGGCGTCCGGGCCCTCTACTACCGCACCGACGTCTTCTCCGAGCTCGGCCTCAAGCCGCCGGCGACCCTGGCCGAGCTGACGACGACCGCCAAGACGATCCGGGCGAAGAAGCCGGAGATGTTCGGCATCGCGGTCGGCGGCAAGTACACGTACGGCGCCATGCCGTTCGTCTGGGCCAACGGCGGCGAACTGACCGAGATCAACTCGGCCGCCGCCCGGCAGGGCTTGAAGAGCTACACCGATCTGATCGCCGAGGACAACTGCCCGCCGCAGAACTGCGCGGACCTGACCGGCGGCAAGACCGTCGACCTCTTCGCCAGCGGCAAGGCCGCGATGGGCATCATCGGCAACTTCAACCGGGCCGCCGTCGAGGCCGGCGCCGCCAAGGGCAAGTACGCCGTCGTCCCGCTGCCCGGCGTCACGGCCGGATCGGTGGCGCCCGCCTTCGCCGGCGGCAACAACCTCGGCATCATGAAGAACGCCCAGCGCCCGGCCCTGGCCGCCGACTTCCTCACCCTGCTGGCCGGCAAGAAGTACCAGGCGAAGATGTACGACGCGATGGGCAACCTGCCGACGCTGAAGTCCGCGAGCGA
Source organism: Actinoplanes sp. NPDC023936 (assembly GCF_040639325.1). NCBI lineage: Bacteria > Bacillati > Actinomycetota > Actinomycetes > Micromonosporales > Micromonosporaceae > Actinoplanes > Actinoplanes sp. NPDC023936. The sequence continues at coordinate 232,379 of NZ_JBEZZR010000004.1, forward strand.
CGAGATCGCCGCGAAGGACGCGTTCGTGAAGCCGTTCATCGACACCATCGCCGCCGGCACGAAGTTCGTCCCGCTGAACCCGGGCTGGGGCAAGATCGACGCCTCCGCGGTGCTGCCCACGATGATCGAGAAGGTCGCCACCGGCAAGGCCACCGTGGACCAGGCCACCGACGAGGCGGCGAAGCAGATCGACGAGGCTCTCACCAAGTGAAGTCCGTCAAGACCCGGGCGCCACTGTGGCTGCTTCTGCCGGCCGCGGTGGTGCTCGGGGGCCTCTTCCTCTACCCGATGTACCAGCTCGGCCTGCTCTCGGTGCTCGACTTCACCCAGGCGCAGGTCAGCGGCGGGCAGCCGACGAGCTTCGTCGGCGCCGAGAACTACACCGAGCTCTTCTCCGACCCGCGGTTCTGGTCGGTTCTCGGCGCCACTGTGGTGTTCGCTGCCGCCTGCGTGATCGCCACGCTGGCGGTCGGCGCCGGCCTCGCCGTGCTGCTCACCCGGATCAGCCGGGTGCCGCGGCTGCTGCTCTCGGTCGCCGCGATGGCGGCCTGGGCGGTGCCCGCGGTCTCCGGCTCGACCACCTGGATGTTCCTCTTCGACACCGACCTGGGTTTCGTCAACCAGCTGCTCGGGATCGAGGGCTTCAACTGGATGTACGACCGCTACACCGCGTTCGCCCTGGTCGGCGCGGTGGTGGTGTGGGCGTCGTTCCCGTTCGTCATGGTGACGCTGTACGCCGGCATCGAGGCCATCCCGAAGTCGGTGCTGGAGGCGGCGTCGCTGGACGGCGCCAGCGCATGGCGGACGTTCTGGCGGATCATGGTGCCGATCCTGCGCCCGGTCCTCGCGATCGTGGTCATTCAGTCGATCATCTGGGACTTCAAGGTCTTCACCCAGATCTACGTGATGACCCGGGGCGGTGGCCTGGCCGGTCAGAACCTCACCCTCAACGTGTACGCGTACCAGCAGGCCTTCGCCTCCAGTGAGTACAGCCGGGGCGCCGCCATCGGCGTGGTGATGATGCTGATCCTGCTCGCGGTCACCCTCCTTTACCTCAGGACTCTGCGCCGATCGGGGGAGCAGCTATGAGAGCCGGTCGTCGCCTGCTGGATTCGGTGGCGGTGCTGATCGCGCTGATCACCGTCTTCCCGATCTACTGGATGGTGCTGTCCGCGGTGAAACCGGCCGGCGAGATCCAGTCGCTGGACCAGAAACCGTGGACCCTGCACCCGTCGCTCGACGCGTTCCGCCGGGTGCTGGAGGTCAACGACTTCGGTCGTTACCTGGTCAACAGCGTGGTCGTCGCGCTCGTCGTGGTGCTGGCGTCCGGGCTGATCGCGTTCCTCGCCGCCGTCGCGCTGACCCGCTTCCACTTCCGGTTCCGCACCACGATCCTGGTGACGTTCCTGATCGCGCAGATGGTGCCGATCGAGGCGCTGACCATCCCGCTCTTCTTCCTGGTGCGCGATCTCGGAACCGCCGTGCCCGGCGTCGGGCTGAACACGCTCGGCTCGCTGATGCTGGTGCACACCGCCTTCACCCTGCCGTTCGCGATCTGGATGCTGCGCGGCTTCGTCCAGGCGATCCCCGACGAGCTCGACGAGGCGGCACAGCTCGACGGCGCCGGCCGGTTCACCGTGCTGTGGCGGATCCTCTTCCCGCTCGTCGCGCCGGGACTCGCCGCCACCAGCGTCTTCTCGTTCATCCACGCGTGGAACGACTTCCTGTTCGCGCGTACCTTCATCATCAGCGAGGCCGACAATCAGACACTGCCGATGGCGCTGCTGGTGTTCTTCAAACCCGACGAGAACGACTGGGGGGCGATCATGGCGGCATCGACGCTGATGACCGTACCTGTGCTGATCTTCTTCCTGGTCGTCCGCCGCCGCCTCGTCGCCGGCCTGGGCGGGGCGGTGAAGGATTGATCCCGCTGCCCGCTTCGGTGTCGGCCTCGGACCGCCTGATCACGCTGGACCGCACGGCGGCGCCCGTCGTCGGCGAGGGCCTGGAGGAGACCGCGGCCTGGCTGCGGGGCGAGCTCGGGTGCGGCGCCTTCCGGCTGCGTCTCGACCCGGCTCTCCCCCCTGAGGGGTACGTGTTGAGCACCGTCACCGGAACAGCCGACATCACCGGCGGATCCGTCGCGGGCGTCTTCTACGGCGCACAGACCCTGCGGCAGCTCCTCCCGCCCGCGGCTCTGCGACGGGTGCGCCCGGACACGCTTCCCGTCCCGCAGGTGGAGATCAGTGACGCGCCCCGGTTCGCCTGGCGGGGCGTCCTGCTCGACGTGGCACGGCATTTCATGCCCGTCCCGGACGTGCTGCGTTTCCTGGACCTGATCGCCTTCCACAAGCTCAACGTCCTGCACCTGCACCTCACCGACGATCAAGGCTGGCGCATCGAGATCCCCGGCTGGCCGAGACTGACCTCGGTCGGCGCCTGGCGGCCGGAGAGCATGCTGGGCTCGCGGATCCACGAGCGCTACGACGGGCGACCGCACGGCGGCTACTACACCACCGACGACCTGCGGGAGATCGTCGCCTACGCGGCACAGCGGCAGATCACCGTGGTGCCCGAGGTGGACATGCCGGGGCACATGCAGGCGGCCGTGGCGGCGTACCCGCAATGGGGTAATGGTTTTGCCGGCGGCGTCCGCACCGCCTGGGGAATCTCGTCGCACGTGCTCAACCTGGAACCGGCCACCCTCGACTTCTGCCGCCAGGTGCTCGACCACGTCTGCGACGTCTTCCCGTCCGAGCTGATCGGCATCGGCGGCGACGAGTGCCCGACCGACGAATGGCCGGGCGGCCGCGAGCTGCAGGCCCGGTTCACCGCGGAGATGGCCGCGCACCTGGCGAGCCGGGGACGCCGCCTCTACGGCTGGGACGAGATCATGGCGGGCGGCGCGCCGGCCGATGCGGTCGTCGCCGCGTGGCGCGGCACCGAGCCGGCCGAGGTCGCCATCCGCGCCGGTCACCAGGTGGTGGCCTGCCCCGACGTCAAGCTCTACCTGGATTACCGGCAGTCCGACCACCCGGACGAGCCCACGCCGGTCGGCACCCTGCTCACCCTCGCCGACGTCCACTCCTACGAACCACCGGCATCGCCGCTGGTGCTCGGCGCGCAGGCGAACATCTGGACCGAGCACATGGAGTCGCTGCGCCGCGTCGAGTACATGGCCTTTCCCCGGCTGTGCGCGTTCGCCGAAGTGGTGTGGGGGCCGGCGGAACGGGACTTCGCCGAGTTCTCGGCCCGCCTTCCGCAGCACCTGGCCCGGCTCGACGCTCTCGGTGTCAACTACCGGCCGCTCTCCGGTCCGCGGCCCTGGGACGCGCGGCCGGACGCGCCGGGAAATCCGCGAACCCTTGAGGATCGGCTGGCCGAACTGCACGAGATGACCGCTGATCTGCGATGAAACGGTTATCGGGGCAGGGGTTCCCGGCGGCGCACGGTGTTGCCTCAGCGATTCTCGACCTCGCGGGTGAAGGATGCGGGAAGCGGGTGCAGTCCCGCGCTTTGTGTGACCGTCGGCAAAGGAGGCCATGGTGACTGTGGACTGGCGTAGCAAGGGGTTCTGGGCGCCGGACGAGGCTCTGCCGTCGATCGGGGCGGAGTCGATCGGGGTGGATCAGCCGAGCATCTTCGGCGGCGGCTTCACCTGGCCGCTGATGGTGGTGCGGCGCGCGGCCGTGGAGGCGAACATCGCGACGATGGCCGCGTACTGCCGGCGGCACGGCGCAGACTTCGCTCCGCACGCCAAGACCACCATGGCGCCCGGCCTGATCGAGGCTCAGCTCCGGGCCGGGGCGTGGGGGATGACGGTCGCCACCCCCAACCAGGCGCTGGTGCTGCGGCGGCTCGGCGTCGAACGGGTGCTGATCGCCAACCAGGTTCTCGATCGGGTGGCGCTGTCCTGGCTGGCACGGGAGTCGGCGGCCGGCTGGGAGGTGTACTTCCAGGTCGACTCGGTCGCCGGGGTCTCGGCTGCGGCGGCCACCGGGGGCCCGCTGCGGGTCCTCGTCGAACTCGGGCACCCGGGTGGGCGGACCGGGGTGCGTACCCTCGACGAGCTCGAGGACGTGGCCCGGGCCGCGGGCGCGGCGCCGGGTGTGGAACTGGCCGGTGTCACCGGGTACGAGGGACAGCTCGCCGATCAGGCCGGAGTGGACGCCTACCTGGATCGGCTGGTCGACGGCGTCGAGCGGCTCACCAAAGCCGGGCTGCTGCCGGAGCGGCCCATCGTCTCGGCCGGCGGCAGCGCCTGGTTCGACCGGGTCGTCGACCGATTCCGCCGGCTCGCCCCCGGAACGCGGGTGATCCTGCGCAGCGGGGCGTCGGTCACCCACGACGACGGGTTCTACCGGGAGCGCACGCCGTTCGTCCGGGTTCCGGGTGAGGGCCCGCTCGCGGCCGCCCTGGAGATCTGGGCGCAGGTGCTCTCGACGCCGGAACCGGGCCTCGCCATCGCCGGGATGGGAAAGCGCGACGCGCCGTTCGACGAGGGCCTGCCGGTGCCGATGGAGGTCCGCGACGGCCGGGGTCGGGTGCGCCCGGCCACCGGGATCCGGGTCGGCAAGCTCAACGACCATCACACCTATCTGGCGGTCGACGGGGCCGAGCTGGTCCCCGGCGACCTGATCCGGTTCGGCATCTCCCATCCGTGTACGGCGTTCGACAAGTGGCGGGACATCCCGGTGGTCGATGAGGAGCGGCGCGTGGTGGACGTCCTGCACACGTATTTCTGAGGTTCCGTTTCCCGAGGTTCGGTGGTCCTGTTTCTGAGGTCCGGTGGTCCTGTTTCTGAGGTCCGGTGGTCCTGTTTCTGAGGTTCGGTGGTCCTGAAACGCGCCCGGCCGCGGACCAATCGTCAGGATGACGGGCTCACGCATGGGAAATCATCCATGCGGTGGGTCGCCTCACCGAGGGATGGTCTGCCGGGATAACGCCTGTTTACGGTAGTTGGGCGCCGATGAAGCATTTTACCCCTATGCGCAGCCGGAGTTCGCCATGCCCGTTTTCCGTGCAACCGGCAACCAGCCCGCGGATCCACCCGACAACCACCCCGCCATCCACGCGTCCGCCCCGCCCGTCTCGTCTCAGCATGTCCCCGCTGAGGGTGCTGCCGGTCGTCCCAGCCCTCGATCCGCTCGGCCGCAGCCGTCTCCTCGCCCGCAGTTCCAGCCCGTCGGCAACGCCGCCTATCCCGTCGGCAACACCGCCCACCCCGTCGGCAACACCGCCTATCCCGCGCGCAACGCGGCCTATCCCGCCCGCGACGCGGCCTACCCCCAGGACGCCGGGCGGCGCCATCAGGTGATCCAGGGGACGTCCGTGGCAGCGGCCAACTCGGGAGCCTCGCGGAGCCGGTCGGCGGCCGGACCGCACACGCCTCACGAGCGGCCGTGGCTGACCCGTACCCCCGAAGTGTCCTTTTCTGAAGGCCCCACCGAACCGCTTCATCCGGCGAAACCGCAACCCAAGGCCAAGCGGCGCGGCGGCGCAGCCGTCGCTGTCGTGATTAGCGTGCTGGCGTTGCTGATCTCGGCGGTCGCCGGTTACTTCTCCTGGCGGACGCTCACCATGGCCCCGATGCGTCACGCGATGCCGGTCGGCACCACCCCTGTCGACCGGCCGCCCGGGCCGGAGGATTACCCGGTCGCCTACGCGAAGGAGCCGTTGCGGGTCCAGGTCGGCTGCGCCGCCGTGATCTTCCTGGACCTGGACGAACCGCGCGCCGACGTTCAGGAGCAGGTGGCCGACCTGCGTTACGACAGCCGGTGCGGGGGCGAGTCGCCTCGCCTGAGCCTCGGCGCCGGAGCGGCGAGTGGCAGCCAGCGGAGCAACGCCGACGCGGACGCGGCCGGTTGCCTGCGGTCGATCCGGACCAGCCCGCTCGGGCCCGGCGCGGATGTCGAGGTGAAGAGAGGCACGGCGTTGTGTGTGCTCACGGCGGGCGCTCCGGCGGTCCTCGCTCTTGTGGAGATCATCGACGTCGGCGGCACCGGCACCGCCGGCCTGCGGGCCACGTCGTGGAAGGTCCTTGACTAACCCGTGGCACGCAGCGCGGGGCGTGCCTGACAGAATGTCGGGTGCGCCCCGCGAACCCTGTAAGGAGACATTTCCGTGATCCGTACCCATGACGCCGGGACACTGCGCGCCAGTGACGCCGGCACGACGGTGACGCTCGCCGGGTGGGTCGCCCGCCGGCGCGACCACGGCGGTGTCATCTTCGTCGACCTCCGTGACGCCTCCGGCGTGGTCCAGGTCGTGTTCCGCGAGGAGGACGCGCACGCGCTGCGCAACGAGTTCTGTGTGAAGGTCGTCGGCGAGGTCAACGCCCGCCCGGCCGGCAACGAGAACCCGGAGCTGGCCACCGGCGCGATCGAAGTCGTCGCGAGCGAGCTCGTCGTGCTCTCCGAGGCGGCCCCGCTGCCGCTGCCGATCGACGACACCGTCACCGCGGCCGACGACCTGCGTCTCAAGTACCGGTACCTCGACCTGCGGCGTTCCGGCCCGGCGAAGGCGCTGCGCCTGCGCAGCCGCGCCAACCAGATCGCGCGGGAGGTGCTGCATGCTCACGATTTCAACGAGATCGAGACGCCGACCCTGACCCGGTCGACGCCCGAGGGCGCCCGTGACTTCCTGGTGCCGGTCCGGCTGCAGCCCGGCACCTGGTACGCCCTGCCGCAGTCCCCGCAGCTCTTCAAGCAGCTGTTGATGGTCGCCGGTATGGAGCGCTATTACCAGATTGCCCGGTGTTACCGGGACGAGGACTTCCGCGCCGACCGGCAGCCGGAGTTCACCCAGCTGGACATCGAGATGTCGTTCGTCACCCAGGACGACGTGATCGCCCTCGGCGAGGAGATCGTCTCCAAGCTGTGGAGCGAGCTCGCGGGTTACGAGATCCCGCTGCCGATCCCGCGGATCACCTGGACCGACGCGATGAACCGTTACGGCTCGGACAAGCCGGACCTGCGGTACTCCGTCGAGCTGGTCGAGCTCACCGAATATCTCCGGGGCACCTCCTTCCGGGTCTTCGCCGGCGCGATCGACGCGGGTGGTTACGTCGGTGCGGTCGTCATGCCGGGCGGCGCGTCGCAGACCCGCAAGGAGCTGGACGGCTGGCAGGACTGGGCGAAGGCGCGTGGCGCTCGCGGTCTCGCTTACGTCGTGCTGGACGCGGAGACCGGTGAGGCCCGCGGCCCGGTCGCGAAGAACCTGTCCGCCGAGCACCTGACCGGGCTGGCGGACGCGGTCGGCGCGAAGCCGGGCGACGCGATCTTCTTCGCGGCGGCGGCCGAGCGGCGTGAGGCTCAGGAACTGCTGGGCGCGGCTCGGATCGAGATCGCCAAGCGGGCGAACCTGATCGACGAGTCGGCCTGGGCGTTCTGCTGGGTCGTCGACGCTCCCATGTTCGAGAAGACCGACGAGGGCGGCTGGACCGCCGTCCACCACCCCTTCACCTCGCCGAACGAGGAGTGGGAGCCCCGTTTCGAGGAAGCGCCCGATCAGGCGCTCGCCTACGCTTACGACATCGTCTGCAACGGCAACGAGATCGGCGGCGGCTCGGTCCGTATCCACCGTGCCGACGTGCAGAGCCGCGTCTTCGACCTGCTCGGCATCACGCCGGAGGAGGCCGCGGACAAGTTCGGCTTCCTGCTCGAAGCCTTCAAGTACGGCCCGCCGCCGCACGCCGGCATCGCGCTCGGCTGGGACCGGACCTGCATGCTGCTCTCCGGCAACGAGTCGATCCGTGAGGTCATCGCCTTCCCGAAGACCCGTGGCGGTTTCGACCCGCTGACCACCGCGCCGACGCCGATCACCGCGCAGCAGCGCCTTGAAGCAGGCATCGACGCGAAGCCGAAGGCGGCGGCAGGCACGCCTGGCACGGACGGGCAGGCCGCCCCGGTCCAGCACTCGAACTGAACCCCCGGCCGACCGGGACGCCGGACCAGCTCGCTGCCCGAGCTGGTCCGGCTTTGTCTCCGCCGGCATGCACACGCCGGGTTTCCCTGTGAGACTGTCCAGGTGGAGCCGACGATCGTCCAGCGACCCGAGCAGCCTTACCTCGGCCGCCGCGAATCGATAATCATGACCGATTTCGCACGCGTCGCCGACCATCTCCCCACCATGTTCGCCGACCTGGCGAGCCGTGGGGTCCCGGTCGCAGGCGCGCCGTTCTTCCGCTATCGCGAGATCGACATGGCCGCCGAGATGGTGGTCGAGGCCGGCATCCCGGTCGCCGGGCCGGTCGAGGTGGACGGGCCCGGATTCGCCGGCACGCTGCCGGCCGGCCGCTATGTGACCGTCGCTCACGTCGGCCACCCGGATGAGTTGATGGCTGTCACAGCACGCCTCCTCGGCTGGGCGCAGGACCGTGGCCTCACCTGGGACATGACGCCCACCCCCACCGGTGAGGTGTGGGGCTGCCGGTTGGAGATGCTCATGACCAACCCGGCCGAACAGCCCGACATGCACCAGTGGGAAACGGTCCTGCTCTTCAAACTCGCTGACTGATCTCCTGTCGCCTTTCCTTCCAGGCCCTCCGCGCGGTCCGCGCCGGGGGCCCGGTCGTGCTTCCACATTAACCGTGCAAAGAACTTGTGCAAAGAGTTTGTGCACAGATATTGTGCTCGCATGGCAGACGAACTCAGCCACGTGCACCTCACTGGCCGGCAGATCCGGGTGCTCGCTCACCCGCTGCGGATCCGCCTGCTCGCACGCCTGCGCGGCGACGGGCCGGCGACCGCCACTCAGCTGGCCGACACGCTCAGCACCAACACCGGCGCGACCAGCTATCACCTGCGACAGCTCGCCGAAGCCGGCCTGGTCGTCGAGGAGGAGCGCCCCGGCAGCGGCCGCCAGCGCTGGTGGCGGGCCGTCCACGACATGTCCAGCTGGCAGCGCAGCGACTACGCCGACGACCCGGACGCCGCGGCGGCCGTCGTGTGGCTGGAGACCTTCCAGGTCAATCGGTTCGTCGAGCTGGCCGAGACATGGCAGCACGGCGTGTCCCGGGAGTCGGCGGCGTGGCGCGACACCGGCGGGATCTCCGATTACCTGCTGACACTGAGTCCGGCACAGGTTCGCAGGCTGCTGGACGAGTTGGACGAGGTCGTGGAGCGCTATGCACGAGCCGATCCCGAGCCCGGCGCTCGCCGGGTCGACTTCTACATGGCCGCCCTGCCGAAGCCGAGTTCGGAGTCGGAGGTGTCGTGATGACCGTCGAGCAGGCTCGATTCCGCTATTTGTTCCTGCTCGGGCTGCGCTGGTTCCCGGTCGGGCTGACGATTCCGGTGCTGGTCCTGCTGCCGCTGGAGCGTGGACTGAGCATCGCCCAGGTCGGCGCGGTCGCGGCGATCCAGGGTTTCACGGTTCTGGTCCTGGAGCTGCCCACCGGTGGCCTCTCCGACGCGCTCGGCCGCCGGCCGGTGCTGCTGATCGCCGGGGTGGTGAACCTCGCTTCGCTGGCGATCTGGAGCTTCGCCGACTCGGTGGCGCTGTTCGCCGTGGTCTATTTGTTGCAGGGCGTCTACCGCGCGCTCGACAGCGGCCCGCTGGAGGCTTGGTATGTCGATCATGCCCTGGCCGCCGATCCCAAGGCTGACATCGAGGGCGGCCTGTCCCGCAGCGGCGTGGTGCTCGGCCTCGCCATCGCCGGGGCGGCGCTGATCAGCGGTGGCCTGGTGTGGCTGGGGCCGATCGGGCCGGTGAGCGCGCTGACCGTGCCCGTGTTCGTCGCACTCGGACTGAGCCTGGTCAGCACGGTGGCAGTGGCGCTGCTGATGACCGAGGAGCGCTCCACCCGTGGTCTCGCGTCCTGGGTCGCCTCGGTCCGGGGTGTTCCGGTCGCGATCGGCGGCGCGCTCAGGCTGGTTCGCCGCTCCCGCGTGGTGCTGGCGCTGATCACTGTGGAGTTCTTCTGGAGCATCGGGATGGTGACCTTCGAGAAGCTGATGGCGGTTCGGCTCAGTGAGCTCACCAGCGCGGAAACGGCCGGTGCGCTGCTCGGCCCGGTCAACTCCGCGGCCTGGGCGGCCTCGGCGGCCGGGGCGGCGCTCGTCCCGCTGCTGACGCGGCGGATAGGCCCGGCCTGGTCAGGGTTCACGCTGAAGATCGTGCAGGGCGTGACGATCGTCGGGATGGGCCTGTTCGCCGGGCCGGCCGGGGTGATCGGTGCTTTCCTGCTCTGTTACGCGGTGCACGGCGCGGCTAACCCGGTGCACGCCGGTCTGCTGCACCGGCAGGCCGAGGGGGAGTACCGGACGAGTCTGCTCTCGCTCAATTCCATGGTGGGCCAGCCCGGGTTCTCGTTCGGCGCGATCGTGCTGACCGCGGTGGCGGCCGGTGCGGGGACACCGACGGCGATCATCGTGGGCGGTGTCGTGCTGGCCGCTGCGGCACCGCTCTACCTCGTTAGATCGAAGGAGGTGTTTCGGGAGCACTCCCAGGCGGGTACCAGCAGGTCACTGGCTCTCTGATCCCCCGGAGGAATTGATGCTCGCCATCGCTGCCGCCGTCGTCTTCGGCATCTGGCTGATCGCTGACTTGCTGGACACGAACTTCGGCGCCCCCGACCTGTTCAACTTCCCCACCCTGGCTTCGCTGGGTCTGCTGCTGCTCTCGCTCTACCTGGCCGGCATCGGCAGCGGCCCGCGTGCCGGCAACGGCACGAGCGGCCGTCGCTTCTACGGCCGGCGGCCGGGTCGCGGCTGACCCTTCTTCATCAGCGACGGCCCGGGCCGCAGCCAGCGAGTGCTGGCTGCCGACCCGGGCCGTCGCTGATTCACCGGGCCGTCGCTGACTCACGGGCGGGCGCGGCGCCTGGCAGGCGGCAAGTGCCGCGTGATGGGCACGGACGGCGGCGCGTGACAAGGCGCGGGCGGCGGCGCGTGACGGGCGCGGGCGGCGGCGCGTGACAGGCGCGGGCAGTGGCGCGTGACAGGCGCGGGCAGCGGCGCGTGACAGGCGCGTGACGGGCGCGGGGAACGGCGTCCGGTGGGGCTCGGGGCCGGCCGGCTCGGTAGCTGACGACGCTGGGAGTTGGCTGGGTGTTGGCGGTTTCGGATTGGGTCGGGGAGGCCGGTACTGTCGATTGTGATGGACACGGACGGGCTCTTCTCACTCGCGCCGCCGGGCGCTCCGGCGGCGGCTCCGGCGGCGGCTCCGGCTGGCGGTGACACCGGCGGATTCGGGACGCCTTCGACGGACGCGCCGTTGCCGGTGCGGATGCGACCGGCGTCGCTGGACGAGCTCGTGGGGCAGGAACACCTGCTCGCGCCGGGTGCGCCGCTGCGCCAGCTGGTGACCGGCGCCAGCCCGATGTCGGTGATCCTCTGGGGTCCGCCGGGCACCGGCAAGACCACGATCGCGCATCTGGTGGCGCATGCGACGGACCGCAAGTTCGTGGCGATGTCCGCGCTGACCGCCGGGGTGAAAGACGTGCGCGCGGTGATCGAGACAGCCCGGCGGGAGCGTCGCTACGGCGGGCCGCCCACGGTTCTCTTCATCGACGAGGTGCACCGCTTCAGCAAGACCCAGCAGGACTCGCTTCTCGCCGCGGTCGAGGACCGGACTGTCACGCTGCTCGCGGCGACGACCGAGAATCCGTACTTCTCAGTTATTTCGCCGTTGCTCTCCCGCTGTGTGCTGCTCACACTGCAGGCGCTCGGTGACGACGACGTTCGCGGCCTGATCCGGCGCGCGATCACCGACGAGCGCGGGCTGGGCGGCGCTGTCACGCTCTCCGCCGAGGCCGAGGAGCATTTGGTACGGCTGGCGTCCGGCGACGTCCGCAAAGCGCTCACCGCCCTGGAAGCCGCAGCCGGCTCGGCGATCGCGCAGGACGTCAAGGAGATCGACCTCGCCACGGCGGAGCGGGCGGTCGACGTGGCGGCCGTCCGCTACGACCGGGACGGCGACGCGCACTACGACGTGATCAGCGCCTTCATCAAGAGCATGCGGGGCAGCGACCCGGACGCGGCGATGCACTGGCTCGCCCGGATGCTCGTCGCCGGGGAGGACCCGCGGTTCATCGCGCGCCGGCTCGTGATCTTCGCGAGCGAGGACGTCGGGATGGCCGATCCGCAGGCGCTCCTGGTGGCGTCGGCGGCGGCTCAGGCCGTACAGAATGTGGGTTTGCCCGAAGCGGGACTGAATCTGGCGCAGGCCGTGGTGCACTGCGCGACAGCACCCAAGTCGAACAGCGTGACGGTCGCACTCGGTGAGGCCATGGCGGATGTGCGGGCCGGTCGGGGCGGTGCGGTCCCGGCGCATCTGCGCGACGCGCACTACCCGGGTTCGAAAGGGCTCGGGCACGGGCGTGGCTACCGCTACCCGCACGATGATCAGCGTGGGGTGGTCCGCCAGCAGTACGCCCCGGACGATCTCGTCGGCACCGACTACTATCGGCCGACCGACCACGGCGCCGAGCGTGCGGTGGGGGAGCGGGTGCCGCGTCTGCGCCGGATCGTGCGTGGCCTCGGTCCCGGTCCGCGGCCGGCTGCCGGTGAGCCCGCAACCAGCGGGGCGAGCAGGCCGGCTACCGCTTCGGCGGGTGCGCCGGACCGCGCGGCGGGTGGTGCACGAGCCGAGGATGCGGCACAGTCCTCGGCGGGTTCCGATCCGGGTTCGAGCGGTGCCGCGACGCCCTCGGCCGACGCGGGTCCGAGCGGCGCCGGGCGGGATTCCGATGGCGCCGAGCGGGGTTCGGACGGGGCCGAGCGGGGTTCGGATGGCGCGGGGCCGGAGTCGGATGGCTCCGGGGACGATGATGTGCGGATAGACGACAGCGGCGACGCCGCCGGGGAGGAACAGCCGTGACAGCGCGGGGTGCCGATCGGCCCGACGACACCGGCGGTAAGAAAGGCCGGCGATTCGGGCGCGGCCGCAACCCCGCCGAGCCGCCCGAGGTGCCCGCTGAGGTGCCGCGCGAGGAGACCGGCTGGCTCGACGACCTGCGTACCGCCAAACAGGAGCGCGCGGCGATCGGGCCCGGCATGCGTCCCGGCGAGGGGCGCGTCAGCAAGTCCGGGCGGGTCGCTCCCGGCCCGGACGACGTGCCCGACGAGGACATCTTCCTGCCCGGTCACGACGAGGAGTCGCCGGGCGATAACACCGGCGGCCGGCAGGGCGGCGGTCCGCGCCAGGTTTCCGGTCCGCCTGCGGCGCAACAACAGCCGGGGGTACGCTCCGGCGCGGTCCCGCCCGGACCGCCTGCGCCCGGTGCCGCCGGTGCCGGCGCGATGCCGCCCGGATCGATGCCGTCCGGATCGATGCCGCCCGGATCGATGCCGCCCGGATCGATGCCGCCGGGGCCGGGCGGTGGGGGACAGCGTCCCGGTCCGGGCGCGCCCGGTGGCCCGGGACAGCGACCGGGCGCGGGTGCTGCGGGCCAGCGACCCGGTGCTGGTGGGCAGGTTCCGCCCGGTGCACGAGGTTCTGCCGGGCCGGTCATGCCCGGACAGCGCGCGGTGCCGCCGGGTGCCGTGCCGCCGGGTGCTGTGCCGCCGGGTGCTGTGCCGCCGGGTGCTGTGCCGCCCGGTGTTGCGCCGCGCGGTGCCGCGCAGCCGGGTGCTGCGCCGCCCGGCGCCGTGCCGCCCGGCGCCGTGCCGCCCGGCGCCGTGCCGCCCGGCGCTGTGCCGCCGGCTCCCGGGAGTGTCGGGGGCGGGATTCCGGCGTCGGGGAACGCGCCCGAGGTCCCGGCCGGGCGTGGTGCCCAGGCCGGCTCGGCGCGGCCCGTTTCGCCGGGTATGCGGGGTACCGCGCCCGGAGTGCGGCCGATGTCGCCGGCCGGGCCGGCTCGTGATCGTTTCCGGCCGCAGGAGCCGGGGGAGGCCGGGCATCCCGGCGTTCACCAGGCCGGTGCGGGACCGGTGGATCCGGCCGTGCATCAATCAGGGGCGATTCCGCGCGGTGTCGCCGGCGGCGCTGGGCGTGCCGCTGTCGCGCCGGTGGATCCGGCTGTGCACCAGTCCGGGGCTGTCCCGCGCGGAGTCGCCGGGGGCCGGGCTTCGGTGGATCCGGCCGTTCACCAGCCGGGTGCGATGCCACGTGGTGCTGTGGGACCGATGGACCCGGCGGTGCATCAGTCCGGAGCCATGCCGCGTGGTGCTGTGGGACCGGTGGATCCGGCCGTGCATCAGTCCGGGGCCATGCCGCGTGGTTTCGACGCCGGGCCCGAGCCGGCTGGTGGCCGGCCCGCGACCGGTCAGCCCGGTGACGAGCGGGGCGGCCGGGCGCGGGGACGGCGGGCGCGGGCCGAGCAGGACGGGTACACCGAGGAGCCGACCGGCCGCCATGGCCGGGTAACCGAGCCGGGTGCGGGCGCCGGCGCTCAGGGGTACGTGGAGACGGGTACGGACACCGGCGCTCACGGGTACGTGAATCCGGGCACCGACAGCGGTGCCTACGGCATCGTCGGGCCCGGTGGGGAGCCCCGCAGCCGGGGCGCCCGGCGTGCGGCCAGCCAGGCCGGAACCGAGACCGGCGCGCAGCGGTTCGTGCGGCGGCGCGGCGCCGACGCCGAGCCGGACACCGGGACGCAGGGTTTCGCCCGGCCGGGACATCGTGCTGCCGAAGCCGAGCCGGACACCGGGGCGCACGGTTTCGCGCGGGGAGGCCATCACGCGGCCGGTGTTGAGCCGGACAGTGGGACGCAGGGGTTCGCGCGGGGAGGCCATCACGCGGCCGGTGTTGAGCCGGACAGTGGGACGCACGGATTCGTCCGGCCCGGTCACCGAGCCGCTGAGCCGGAGGACGGGGCGGCTGGTCAAGGGCCGGGCGCCGGTGGCGCCGGTGCTGTGCCGGGACCGCGCCGGGTCGGGCCCGGTGACGGGCGGCCCGCGCGTGCGGCCGGTACGGCAGCGGTGGTTCCGCCGGTCGTTCCCGGGCCGGAGGGCGCTCGCACCCCGGCTGTTCCGGGACGGGCCGGCGCGATGGCCGACAGCACCTCCGGCGTGATCCAGCGGCCGGGCGCGGGGCGGCCTCCGCGCGGCGCCGCGAGCGTGCCGCCACAGAGCGGAGCGGACCGGGGTACGGCCGGAGTGGCAGTCCCCGGGCAAACCGGAACAGCAGCCTCCGGACCGGCCGCAGCGGTGCGCCGTGGCGAGACGCCCGGTGTGCCGGACGGTGAGATGTCCGGCGAGATCTGGGCGGGCGACGACCCCGACCAGCAGCGAGATGACGGAGGCCGCCGGGGACAGCGTCCCGGC
Organism: Actinoplanes sp. NPDC023936; assembly: GCF_040639325.1. Lineage (NCBI taxonomy): Bacteria > Bacillati > Actinomycetota > Actinomycetes > Micromonosporales > Micromonosporaceae > Actinoplanes > Actinoplanes sp. NPDC023936. The sequence continues at coordinate 247,591 of NZ_JBEZZR010000004.1, forward strand.
CGGGCCCGGGGTGGCGCTGCCGTTCCGGGAGCGAAGGGCGGGGTCGCACCGCAGGGACCGCCCGGTGTGGCGGGCCCGGCAGCCGGCGCCATGGGTGCCGCCGCGGTTGCCCCGGCCGGACCCGACGGGGGTCCGGCTCGCGGTGGTGCCGCGGTGCCCGGGCGTGGCCCGGCAGGACCTGACGCGGGTCCGGCCCGCGGTGGCGCCACGGTGCCGGGTGGCCGGGCCGTTGTAGGACGAGACACGACCGGTGCGGTCCGGGCGGGCGCTGCCGTGCCCGGACCGCCCGGCGCCGGCCCCGAAGGCACGGGCCCGATCCGGGCCGGCGGTGGCCCCGAAGGCACGGGCCCGATCCGGGCTGGCGGTGGCCCCGAAGGCACGGGTCCGATCCGGGGCGGCGCCGCCGTCCCCGGCCGCGCAGCTGTGAGCCCGGACAACACGGGCCCCGAGGGCACGGGCCCGATCCGGGCCGGCGCCGCCGTCCCCGGCCGCGCCGCGGTGAGCCCGGACGGCACCGGACCGGTCCGGGCGGGCGCTGCCGTCCCGGCGCCGCCCGGCGCTGGGCTGGACCTGGTGGACGGGCCCGGCCAGAGCGCCGTGGACGGGCAGCCCGCCACGGCCGGGCCCTCATCCGACGGCCGGAATGACGGCCGGAGTGAGGCTTCCGCCGCAGCGGAGAAAGAGGGGCTGCGGCACAAGATCCGCACGCAGCGGCGTCTGCGGGTGGGCGTGCTGTCGACGCTGGCGGCGCTCGTGCTGCTCGTGCTCCCGGCGGTGTTCGGGATCCGGTCTATGACGAGCGACCCGGTGTTCGCGTCACTCGATGCGCTGAACGTTCCGTCGTGGGCGGCCCAGAAGGCAGAGGATCAGGGGTACGGCAGTCGCTGGTGCTTCCTGGACTGCCGGTTCCGGGAGCGGATCGCGGAGTCGGAGAAGTCGTTCCCGGAGACCACCGAGGCGTACACGAGCGCGCTGACAGCGGCCGGCTGGAAGCAGTGGAAGGTCGCCGACTGCCCGGAGACGGCGATCAACACCGACGAGGGCTCCTACAGCTGCTGGCGTCGTGACGAGTTGACTCTGGACCTCTACGTCAGCCTGCCGGGTTGTGCGGTGGAGCAGGTGACGCCGGCCGAGGGCACCGGCGAGGACGCGGCGCCGGAGAAGTGCGACGGATCGACGGTCAGCATCAAGGTGCAGAACACGATCACTGATCTGCGGGGCAAGACGGAGACCAACCCGGGACTGGTCGGCGAGACGCCGGACCCGGTGCTGCCGACCGATGATCCCCTCTTGGAGCCGACACCCGAGGCGTCGTGACGCGGGCGGTGGTCACGGACGGTAGGGTCACCTGCGTTGTCCCGCCGAACCGTGACCACCCGAAGAGGAGACGCGCTACATGGACGCCGGAGAAATCGCAGGTCTGATCGCGGCGGGCGCCTTCCTGATGCTCGTGCTCGTGCTGGCCGTGCCGATCCTGAAGCTGGGCCGCACGGTGGACGCCGCCACCCGTGCCATCAACGACGTGGTGGACCGCACCGGTCCGCTGCTGACCAACGTGAACACCACCGTGGAGAACGTGAACACCGCCCTCGGTCAGGTTCAGGTCTCTTTGGACGGCGTCAACGTGCAGCTCGCCAAGGTCGACACGATGACCGAGCACGCTCAGAACGTCACCGCGAACATCGCGAACCTGGTCACCGTCGTTTCCGCGGCCGCGGCCAACCCGCTGGTCAAGGTCGCTTCCTTCGGGTACGGGGTTCGCAAGGCGGCCGCCGCTCGCCGGCATGCCGAGGAGGACCGCGAGGTCCGCGCCGCTATCAAGCAGCGGCGTAAGGCAGGCCGCTGATGAAGCGCCTGCTCTGGCTCGGTGTCGGTCTGGCGGTCGGCGCCATCGTGGTCCGCAAGCTCAATCAGAAGGCCAACGAGTTCACCCCGACCGGCATCGCGACGTCACTGTCGGAATCCGCTGGCGGGCTCGTCGAGTCGCTGCGTAGCTTCGTTGATGACGTCCGCGACGGCATGGCCGAGCGCGAGGAACAGATTCACCAGGCGTTCGCCGCGGGGGAGCTGTACGAGGATAAATTCGCCGACCTGCGCGACGACGCGGGATACGGCACGCAGGAGGGAAATCGATGAAGACGGCGGAAGTCAAGCGGCGCTTTCTGGCGCATTTCGAGGCCAACGGGCACACGGTGGTCCCGAGTGCCCCGCTGCCCGCTATCGACGACCCGAACCTGCTGTTCATCAACGCCGGCATGGTGCAGTTCGTGCCGTACTTCCTGGGGCAGCAGACGCCGGCGTTCTCGCGCGCGGCGAGCGTGCAGAAGTGCATCCGCACGCCCGACATCGACGAGGTCGGGAAGACGAGCAGGCACGGCACGTTCTTCCAGATGAACGGCAACTTCTCGTTCGGCGACTACTTCAAGGCCGGCGCGATCCCGCTGGCCTGGGAGCTGTCCACGAAGCCGGTCGAGCAGGGTGGTTTCGGCCTGGACCCGGAGCGGATCTGGGCGACCGTCTACCTGGACGACGACGAGGCCATCGAGATCTGGAAGCAGACCGGCATGCCGGCCGAGCGGATCGTGCGCCGCGGCCGGAAGGACAACTTCTGGTCGATGGGCATCCCCGGCCCGGCGGGCCCGTGCTCGGAGCTGTACTACGACCGCGGGTCGGAGTACGGCCAGGAGGGCGGCCCGGAGGTCGACGAGGACCGGTACCTGGAGTTCTGGAACCTGGTCTTCATGCAGCACGAGATCACCGACGTGAAGTCGAAGGAGGACTTCCGGATCGTCGATGACCTGCCGAAGCAGAACATCGACACCGGCATGGGCCTGGAGCGCATCGCCTCGATCCTGCAGGGCGTCGACAACCTGTACGAGATCGACGAGGTCCGGCCGATCCTGGCCAAGGCCGCCGAGATGACCGGCAAGAAGTACGGCGCGCACTCCGGCCACGCGGCGAACCAGAGCCACCCCGACGACGTGCGCCTGCGGGTGATCGCGGACCACGTCCGGACCTCGCTGATGCTGATCGGCGACGGCGTGACCCCGAGCAACGAGGGCCGTGGCTACGTGCTGCGCCGGATCATGCGCCGGGCGATCCGGGCGATCCGCCTGCTCGGCTGGCAGGAGGAGGCGCTGCCGATCCTGCTGCCGATCGCGCGGGACTGCATGTCGCCGTCGTACCCGGAGCTCGCGAAGGACTTCGGCCGGATCTCGACGTACGCCTACGCGGAGGAGGACGCGTTCCTCTCCACGCTGAAGGCGGGCACCACGATCCTGGACGTGGCGATCGCCGAGACCAAGAAGTCCGGCGGGGCGTTCCTGCAGGGCGAGAAGGCGTTCCAGCTGCACGACACGTACGGCTTCCCGATCGACCTGACCCTGGAGATCGCCAGCGAGCAGGGCCTCTCGGTCGACGAGGAGGGTTTCCGCCGGCTGATGAGTGACCAGCGGGCCCGGGCGAAGGCGGACGCGGCAGCGCGCAAGACGGGTCACGCGGACCTCTCGGCGTACCGGTCGGCGCTGGACGAGGGTGGCGCTGTCGAGTTCACCGGCTACCAGGAGATCAGCCGTGAGTCGCGGGTGCGCGCGCTGATCGGCGGCTCGGGCCGGGTCGAGGTGGCCGGCGAGGGCGACTTCGTCGAGCTGGTGCTCGACACCACCCCGTTCTACGCCGAGGGCGGTGGCCAGCAGGCGGACACCGGCGTGATCAACGTCGGCGGCGGCCGGCTGGAGATCGTCGACGTGCAGCAGCCCATTCCGGGCCTGATCGTGCACAAGGCGCGGGTGCTCAGCGGTGAGGTGCGGGCCGGCGAGACAGGTTTCGCGGAGATCGACATCGACCGCCGCCGGGCCATCTCCCGTTCGCACACCGCGACGCACCTGGTGCACCAGACGATGCGGAACTTCCTCGGCGAGTCGGCGACCCAGGCGGGTTCGCTGAACGCGCCGGGCCGTCTGCGGTTCGACTTCAACACGCCGGGCGCGGTCTCCCCGACCGTGCTGAACGACGTGGAGCAGCAGATCAACGAGGTGCTGCTGCGCGACCTCGAGGTGCACGCGTTCATCACCTCCCAGGAGGAAGCGCGCAGGCTCGGCGCGATGGCGCTCTTCGGCGAGAAGTACGGCGACGAGGTCCGCGTGGTCGAGGTCGGCGACTACGCCCGCGAGCTGTGCGGTGGCACGCACGTGGCGCGCTCCGGCCAGCTGGGCCTCGTGAAGATCCTCAACGAGTCCTCGATCGGTTCCGGCGTCCGCCGGGTGGAGGCGCTCGTCGGCATCGACGCGTTCGGCTTCCTCGCCAAGGAGCACCTGCTGGTCTCCCGTCTCGCCGAGCTGTTCCGGGTGCCGAACGACCAGGTCGCCGACCGGGTCGAGCACACCGTGGCGGCGCTGCGCGACGCGGAGAAGGAGCTGGAGAAGATGCGGGCCCAGATGGTGCTCGCGGGCGCCGGCGGTCTCGCCGAGGCGGCGAAGAACCTGGACGGCGTGGCGTACGTCGGCACCGAGGCGCCGGAGGGCGCGGCCGGCAACGACGTGCGGACGCTGGCGCAGGAGATCCGCAGCAAGATCGACCCGGCTCGACCGGCGGTGGTCGCGGTGACGGCGCGCTCCGGAGGCAAGGCGTCACTGATCGTAGCGATCAACAGCGCCGCCAAGGGTCGCGGGCTCTCCGCGTCCGACCTGGTCAAGGCGGCTCTTTCCGGTCGTGGCGGCGGCAACGCCGACCTTGCTCAGGGTGGCGGCGTCCCCGCGAGCGAGGCAGCTAAGCTCTTGGGCGCGATCGAGAAGGCGATCATCGAAGCGAGCTGATTGCGGGCTCCGAGCGATCGATGGCTACTCTTCGCGTCGTAGCTTGATCGAACTTGGAGGCGCGTGTTGCTGCTGTGCAGGGTGATGGCGTGACGCAGCGCTTCGCTCGAGGCGTACGCCTGGGCGTGGACGTGGGCCAGGTGCGCGTCGGGGTCGCCAGGTGCGACCCCGACGGCATCCTGGCCAGTCCGGTGAAGACCGTTCCGCGGGACCAGGTGACTGGCGCGGACGGGATTCCGGCGGACATGACGGAGCTCAAGGGCCTGATCGAGGAGTTCGAGGCGATCGAGGTCGTCGTCGGGCTCCCGGTCGCTCTCAACGGGCGTGAGGGTGTGGCGGCCGGCCACATCCGCGCGTACGCGGATCGGCTCGGCGCGGTGATCGCGCCGGTGCCGATCGTGCTTACCGACGAGCGCATGTCAACCGTCGTGGCCAGTCGTAGGCTGTCGGAGCGAGGCGTGAAAGGCCGGCGTCAGCGGGCGGTCGTGGACCAGGCGGCCGCCGTCGAGATCCTGCAGAGCTGGCTGGACGCGCGGCGGAGGCAGAGCTAATTGATCGAAGAGCAGTTGGATCTCGCGTTCGAAGGAACCGCCGACCGGGGGCGATGGCGGCATCGGCGCAAGGAGGGCGGCGGCCGTACCGTGGTCGCGTTCCTCCTGGTGTTGCTGCTTTTCGGCGCTCTGGGCGGTGGCGCGTGGTTCGGATACGACAAGGTGAAGGGTTACTTCACCGCGGCCGATTACGAGGGCCCCGGCGCCGGTGAGGCCGTCGTCGAGGTCAAGCCCGGTGACTCCGCGTCCGCGATCGCCGACGCCCTCTACCGGGAGGGCGTGGTGAAGAGCGCCGCGGCGTTCGTCAACGCCGCGAAGGACAATCCCGACAGCAAGAACATTCAGGTCGGATCGTATCTCCTCAAGAAGGAGATGAAGGCCAGCGACGCGCTGACCTGGCTGCTCGACCTGAAGAATCTGAACGTGCACCGGGTGACGCTGCCGGAGGGTCTCACCTACCTGCAGGTCTACGACCGGCTGGCGAAGGCGACCGGCATCTCGGTCGACGAGTTCAAGAAGGCAGGCAAGGACCCGGAGGCGCTGGGCGTGCCGTCGCTGTGGTTCAAGCGGACCGACGGCAAGAAGGTCGACAAGAAGAACATCGAGGGCTTCCTGTACCCGGCGACGTACGAGATCGCGAAGGACGCCACGGCGACCGACGTGCTCAAGAAGATCATCGCGAACTTCAACGCCGAGATGACCGAGCTGAACTTCCCGGACACCGTCACCGAGAAGCTCAACATCTCGCCGTACGAGGCGCTCGTCGCCGCGTCGATCGCCCAGGTCGAGGCGCTGCTGGACGAGGACATGGGCCCGGTCGCTCGGGTGCTCTACAACCGGGCGTACACCGGGAACTTCCCGTGTGAGTGCCTGCAGCTGGACAGCACCGTCAACTACTGGCTGCGGCTGACCGGCAAGGAGGCGAAGTCCTCGGAGAAGCTGCTCGCCTCGGAGCTGCACGACCCGAAGAACCCGTACAACTACGACGTCAAGGGCATGGCTGTCGGTCCGATCAGCAACCCGGGCGACGTGGCGCTGCGGGGGGCGATGAACCCGAAGAAGAGTGATTACTACTTCTTCGTGACGGTGAACGAGAAGGGCGCCATGGCGTACGGCAAGACCTTCGCCGATCACGAGGAGAACATCGAGGAAGCCTGCCGGAACGGCATCCCGATCTGCTGATCATGATCACTCACCGCGACCACCGGAGCGTGCCGCCCGGTGGTCGCGGCGTTTCGTGAGCGCTCCGGCCGCGTTAGGCAATCGTGTTCGGTTCGGAATTCATGACGCACAGCAATCGCTGGATAGGCGGACAGTTGCCGGGGTGGGCGTGGGGCCATCGATGTGGGTATGGTGCGCCTCAGTGCCCGGTCACGATGGCGGTCACTGGCCGTGGCCGGTGACCGATTCGCGAGGCCTGGCCGAGCCGGCTGGGACGGGCAGCGGAGGCGAACGACGTGATCGACGAACTTGATGTGGCGTTCGAAGAGGACGCGGATCGGAGCAAGCCGCGCCGGCATCGTGCCGGCAAGGGCGGCGGCCGGTCGGCTGTCGCTCTGCTGGTGACGTTCGTGCTGCTGGCCGGCCTCGGCGGCGGGGTGTACTTCGGCTACACCAAGGTGCGGGGCTTCTTCGTGGCCGCCGACTACAGCGGCGCCGGGTCGGTGCCGGTCGAGGTGCAGGTCCCCAAGAACGCGTCGCTCACCGAGATCGGCAACGAGCTGGTCAAGGCGGACGTCGTGAAGAGCACCAAGGCGTTCACCAACGCGGCCGAGGCCGAGCCGCGCAGCAAGAACATCCAGTCCGGGACGTACAACCTGCGCAAGCAGATGGCGGCCAAGGACGCGGTCGCGCTGCTGCTGGACCCGGCCGCCCGGGTCAGCAAGGGTGTCACGATCCCCGAGGGCAAGACCGCGAAACAGACGTTCGAGCTGCTCGCCAAGGCGACCGGGCTGCCGGTGAAGGACTTCGAGGAAGCCGCGAAGGACCCGGAGGCGCTCGGCGTGCCGGACTGGTGGTTCAAGCGCAACGACGGCAAGCAGGTCGCCAAGAGCGCGGAGGGCTTCCTCTTCCCGGACACCTACGAGTTCGACCCGAAAGCCGACGCCGGTCAGGTGCTGAGCACCATGGTCGAGCACTTCCTGACGGTCACCGGTGAGCTCGGGTTCGCCGACGACGTGCAGAAGGACCTCAAGGTGTCGCCGTACGAGGCGCTCATCGTGGCGTCGCTCTCGCAGGCCGAGGCCGGCATCGCCGAGGACCTGCCCAAGGTCTCCCGGGTCGCCTACAACCGGGCCTACAAGGAAGACATGACGCTGCAGTTCGACGTCACCACGAACTACTGGCTCGAGCTGAACGGCAAGGACCCCAAGCACTCCGGTGAGCTCCTCGCGAAGGAGATGGAGGACCCGAAGAACCCGTACAACACGGAGACCGTCAAGGGCCTCCCGCTCGGTCCGATCAACAGCCCGGGCAAGGCGGCGCTGACCGGCGCGATGAAGCCGGCCGCCGGACCGTGGCTGTTCTTCGTGGCGGTGGACAAGAGCGGCAAGTCGGCGTTCGCGGTGACCAGCGCCGAACACGACAAGAACGTCGAGAAGGCGTGCGCGAGCGGGATCAACCTCTGCGGTAAGTGAGAGGCGCCGCTTGCGTAAAGTGACCCGGGTGCAGAGCCAAGAAGAGACGCGCAAGGCTGCCGTGTGCGGCAAGCCGATCGCCCACTCGCTCTCCCCGGTGATCCACAATGCCGGGTACGCCGCTGCCGGGCTGACCGGGTGGACCTATGCGGCGATCGAGTGCGCCGAGTCGGAGCTGCCCGACCTGGTCGCCGGTCTCGGGCCGGAGTGGGCCGGCCTGTCGCTGACCATGCCGCTCAAGGAGGCCGCGCTGCGGATCGCCGACGTCGCCACCCCGGTCGCGATCGCGGCGGGTGTGGCGAACACGCTGGTCCGCCAGCCGGACGGTTCCTGGCACGGCGACAACACCGACATCGCGGGCATGGCCCGGGTGCTGCGCGAGGCCGGCCTGGGCGTGAGCCGGGGCCGGCACGCGCGCAAGGAGGTGCCGCCGCGGATCACCGTTCTGGGTGGCGGCGGCACCGCGCGGGCCGCTCTCGCCGCCGCGTCCGAGCTGGGCGCCGAGGAGATCACCGTGGTGACCCGCCGGCCGGAGGCCCGCGAGGAGCTGAACCCGGTCGCTGTCGCGCTCGGCCTGCGGATCGAGGGGGTCTCCTGGGCGGACGCGCCCGGGGCGTTCGACGCGGACGCGGTGATCGCCACGGTGCCCAAGGGCGCTGCCGACGAGCTCGCCGAGCGGGCCGTCTGGCGGGACGGGAGTGTGTACTTCGACGTGCTCTACGACCCGTGGCCCACGCCGCTGGCGGCGTCGGCGGCCAGGGCGGGGGTTGCCGTCCACTCCGGGCTGGATCTGCTGCTGGCCCAGGCGCTGGGCCAGTTCGAGCAGTTCACCGGGCTCGTGCCGGCTCCCGAGGACGCGATGCGGGCCGCGCTGGAGAAGGCTGTCGCGACCCGCGGCTGAGCCCCGATCGCCCAACGACCGTCAGGAGCTCCGCACGCGGTGCCCGGGCCCGGCGCGGCGATCGGCGCGCGCCGGCCGAAACCTCCCGGAGAGCGGGACGGACGCGGCCGCTTGATGAGACGCCGGGGCGCTGTGCCAGACTCAATCCGTGTTGCGCTGGCTTACCGCAGGTGAATCGCACGGACCGGCGCTCGTCGCGCTGCTGGAGGGTGTTCCCGCCGGGGTGGAGGTGACGAGCGCGGACATCATGCGCGACCTCGTGCGCCGCCGCCTGGGTTACGGGCGCGGCGCCCGGATGAAATTCGAGCAGGACGAGCTGGAGATCATCGGCGGGGTCCGGCACGGGATCACGCTGGGCAGCCCGGTCGCGCTCCGGGTGGGCAACAGCGAGTGGCCCAAGTGGGAGACGGTCATGGCCGCCGACCCGGTCAACCCCGAGCTGCTGGCCGCCCAGGCGCGCAACGAGCCGCTGACCCGCCCGCGTCCCGGTCACGCCGACCTGGCCGGCATGCAGAAGTACGGGCACACCGACGCCCGCCCGATCCTGGAGCGCGCCAGCGCCCGGGAGACCGCGGCCCGGGTCGCCGTCGGCGTGGTCGCCAAGAAACTGATCAAGCAGACGCTCGGCATCGACATCGTCTCGCACGTGATCGAGCTGGGCTCGGTCGCCGCGAAACCGGGCCTGATCCCGACGCCGGACGACTTCGACCGGATCGACGAGGACCCGCTGCGCTGCCTCGACCCGGAGGCCAGCGCGCGGATGGTGGCCGAGGTCGACGCCGCGAAGAAGGACGCCGACACGCTCGGCGGCATCGTCGAGGTGCTGGCCTACAACGTCCCGCCGGGCCTCGGCTCGCACGTGCAGTGGGACCGCAAGCTGGACGCCCGCCTCGCCACCGCGCTCATGTCGATCCAGTCGGTCAAGGGCGTGGAGATCGGCGACGGCTTCACCCAGGCCCGCTCGCGCGGCTCGGTGGCGCACGACGAGATCATTCCGACCGCGGACGGCGTGAAGCGGGTGACCGACCGGGCCGGCGGCCTGGAAGGCGGCATCACGAACGGCGAGCCGCTGCGGGTCCGCGCCGCGCTCAAGCCGATCTCCTCGCTGAACCGGGCGCTGCAGACCATCGACATCACCACCGGCGAGCCGGCCACCGCGATCAACCAGCGGTCCGACGTCTGCGCGGTGCCGGCCGGCGCGGTGGTCGCCGAGGCGATGGTCGCGCTGGTCCTGGCCGAGGCCGCGACCGAGAAGTTCGGTGGCGACTCGGTGGCCGAGATCAAGCGCAACCTCGCGTCGTACCTCGACAACCTGGTGATCCGCTGATGGCTCCGGCCGTGGTCCTGGTCGGCGTGATGGGCGCCGGCAAGACCACCGTCGGCGCCGCCCTGGCCGAGCTGCTGGGCGTGCCGTTCGCCGACACCGACACGATCATCGAGGAGCGGGCCGGAAAGCCCATCCCGGAGATCTTCGTCGACGACGGCGAGGCCGCTTTCCGCGCGCAGGAGCGCGCGGTCGTAGCCGAGTGCATGGAGACCTTCGGGGGCGTGCTCGCGCTGGGCGGCGGAGCGATTCTCGACGAGGGTACGCGTCAGCGGCTCACCGAGCAGACCGTGGTCTTCCTGACCGTCGAGCTGGCCGACGCCATCAAGCGGGTCGGATTCGGCGCGGGCCGCCCGCTGCTCGCGATCAATCCCCGGGCGACCCTGCGTCACCTCATGGAGCAGCGCAAACCGCTCTACCTCGAGGTGGCGACACACGTGATCGCCACCGGCGGCCGCGAGCCGGACGACCTCGCCGCCGAGATCGCCGCGCTGCTCTGATCAGACCCCGGTTCCCGCCGGGGTCTGGCCGAGCGCGGTCAGCTCGGAGACCGTGGCGAGCCGGAACCCGCGCGCCCGCAGCCCGGCGAACATGGCGGCGAGCCCGCGCAACGCGACCAGGCGGCGCTCCTTCCCGACGTCGTGGGCCAGGATGATCGCCCCGGGCCGGACGTTGTCCACGATGTCGCGGACCTGCCCGTCCGGGTCGTCGGCGAAGTGCCGCTCCCGCATCAGGTGCGACCAGAGCACGACGTCGTACCCGAACCGGTTGGCGGCCAGCAGCGTCGACCCGCCGAGGTGCCCGTAGGGCGGGCGCATCACCGTGGGTTCCCGGCCGAAGACCTTCCGGACCATGTCATGGGTACGGGCCAGCTCGTCCTCCACGCCCGGCCGGTCCAGCGTGGCGAGGTCGTCGTGCGACCACGAGTGGTTGCCGATCTCGTGCCGGGCCATCCGGTTCCGGACCAGGCCGGCGTGCTTCTCCAACTGGCTGCCGACCATGAAGAACGTGGCCGGGACGGCCGCCTGGTCGAGCGCGTCGAGCACCATCGGCGTCCAGTTCGGCCCGGGCCCGTCGTCGAACGTGAACGCCACCACCGGCTCGGTGGTCTCCACGTAGTACCGGACCGAGACGGCCGGGTTGCGCAGCCGCTCCGGCGAGTCGGCCGCGGCCGCGTACCCACCGCCGAGCGGTGGCCGGTCCCAGCCGAACAGCCGGGTCGCCTCGCTGACGCCCGCCGCGCCGCAGGCCACGCCACCCGCGGTGAACAGCGCCGCACGCATCGCGGCACGTCGTGACATTCCCACTTTCAAGATCCCCCCGTGTAGCAGCCCGCGAGGCTAGCCGGGCGTGGCAAACGGAGGTTCGGCCCGGCGGCGCGTGATCTGGTGCGGGAACGGGAGAGGAGCCGGTGCTTCTCGGTTGCCGGGTCAGGCCAGGCGTTCCTCCAGGCGCTCGATGCGCTCGACGAGCGGGGCCAGCTCGGCGCGGACGGCGGTGAGCAGGGCGGACGTGGCCGGTGCGGCGGACGGCTCGCCGGCCGTGGTGGAGCGCAGGTGGGCGTACCCGGCGACGGCCGCCGCGACCGCCCGGCGGGCCGCCTTGCCGTCGACGGCGCGCGAGCGCAGCAGCTCGCCGGCGGCGCCGTCCGGTTCGGCGGCCAGGCCGACCAGCAGGTGCTCGCAGCCGACGTAGTTGTGCCCGAAACCGATCGCCTCGCCGACGGCCAGCTCCAGCGCGACCGCGGCCGGCCCGCTGAACCGCAGGCCGCCGCCGCTGGTGGCGGGCTCCGGGGTGGCCGGGGCGGTCAGCGAGTCCGGGGCGACGTCCATCGCGGTGAGCACGTGCAGGCCCAGGTTGTGGTTCTCGGCGAGCATGCCGTGCAGCAGGTCGCCGCTGGCCACCGATGTCGCGCCGGCCTCCTGGGCGCGGCGGGCGGCGAGCGTGAGGACGATGACGAGGCGGCCGGTGAAGCTGGGCAGCCGCTCGGAGAGCCGCTCCGGGTCGAGGTCGGTGAGCACGGCCTGGCGGATCGTGGTGATCCGGCGGACCGCCTGCTCCAGGGCGCGCTGGCAGATCGGGGAGACGGGCAGGCCGGTCTCCCGTACGGCGTCGGCGAGATCGTCGGGGAGATAGACGTTGATTTTCGGCATGACCCAGTTGTAACCCCTCTAGGGTTATCTGTATATAACCCCATCCGAGGAGTGGAATGAGCAGGATGGGGGCACAGCGCGGGGGTACGGCGTGGATAGGGTGACGGCCGTGGTGACGCGGATTCCGGTGGCGGGTGACCGTCCGTATGACGTGATCGTCGGGCGTGGACTCGAAGGTGAGCTACCCGGGCTGATCGAGGGTGCGACGCGGGTCGCGGTGCTGCACCCGCCGACGCTGCGGGACCGGGCCGAGGCGGTGGCCGAGGCGGCCGGCGCGGCCACGGTGGTGCCGATCGAGGTGCCCGACGCCGAGCGCGGGAAGTCGATCGAGGTGGCGGCCCGGTGCTGGGACGAGCTCGGGGTGGCCGGCTTCACCCGTACCGATGCGGTGGTGGGGGTTGGTGGCGGCGCCACCACGGACCTCGCCGGGTACGTCGCGGCGGCCTGGCTGCGCGGGGTCCGCTGGGTGCCGGTCGCCACGTCGGTGGCCGGGATGGTGGACGCCGCCGTCGGTGGCAAGACCGGGGTGAACATCGCGGCCGGCAAGAACCTGGTCGGCGCCTTCCACCCGCCCGCCGGCGTGCTCTGCGACCTGGACGCGCTCGACACGCTGCCCGCCGGGGACATCGCGGCCGGGATGGCCGAGGTGGTCAAGGGCGGCTTCATCGCCGACCCGCGGATCCTCGAGCTGATCGAGGCGGATCCGGCGCGGGCCCTCGACCCGCGCGGTGACGTGCTGCGGGAGCTGATCGAACGCAAGATCCGGGTGAAGGCGCACGTGGTGAGCGTGGACCTCAAGGAGTCCGGGCCGCGGGAGATCCTCAACTACGGGCACACGCTGGGGCACGCGATCGAGCGCCGGGAGAAGTACACCTGGAAGCACGGGGACGCGATCTCGGTCGGGCTGGTCTTCGCGGCCGAGCTGGGCCGGCTCAGCGGGCGCCTGGACGACGCCACCGCGGCGCGTCACCGGACGGTGCTGGAATCTCTGGGGCTGCCCACCACGTACCCGCAAGAGGCCTGGGCCGAGCTCCTGCCCGCCATGCGCGTCGACAAGAAGGCGCGGGCAGCGACCTTGCGGTTCGTGGTTCTGGACGGCCTGGCGGAACCGGGCATCCTGGCGGGACCGGACTCCGAGCTGCTGGAGCGGGCGTACGCGGCGGTGGCCCGATGATCTACGTGCTGAACGGGCCGAACCTGGGGCGGCTGGGGCTGCGCGAGCCCGGGATCTACGGCAAGTCGACCTACGCCGACCTGGTCGAGATGTGCCAGACGGTGGCCGAGGATCTCGGTCTGACCGTCGAGGTGAAGCAGACGAACGCTGAGCATGAGATGCTTCAGTGGCTCTATCAGGCCGCCGACGAGGGCGCCGACGTGGTGCTGAACCCGGGTGCCTGGACGCACTACAACTACGCGGTCCGGGACGCCTGTGCGATGCTGCGCGGCACGCTCGTCGAGGTGCACATCTCCAACATCCACACCCGCGAGGAGTTCCGTCACCATTCGGTGATTTCCGCCGTCGCGACCGGCGTGATCGCCGGCCTCGGATTCGACGGATATCGCCTCGCACTGGAACACATCGCGCGGTAAGCCCGATTCGCTGGGAACGGGTTGCCGCCGGTAGACTCGTTCGGTCACCGATACGCTTCGAAATCAAGGCAGGACATGGCTTCCACCAACGACCTGAAGAACGGCCTGGTGCTCAACCTCGACGGCGAGCTGTGGACCGTCGTGGAGTTCCAGCACGTCAAGCCGGGTAAGGGTCCGGCCTTCGTGCGGACCACCCTGAAGCACGTGCTGTCCGGCAAGGTCGTCGACAAGACCTTCAACGCGGGCACCAAGGTCGACACCGCGACCGTGGACAAGCGCACGATGCAGTACCTCTACAAGGACGGCGAAGACTACGTCTTCATGGACCTGGACACCTACGACCAGATCCACGTGCCCGGCGGCACCGTCGGTGAGAACGCGAACTACCTGCTCGGTGAGGCCGAGGCCACGGTGGCGCTGCACGAGGGCGTGCCGCTCTACATCGAGCTGCCGACCAGCGTGTTCCTCGAGGTCACCTACACTGAGCCCGGCCTGCAGGGCGACCGCTCCACCGGCGGCACCAAGCCGGCCACCGTCGAGACCGGCGCCACCGTCAACGTTCCGCTCTTCATCACCACCGGTGAGAAGATCAAGGTCGACACCCGCGACGGCCGCTACCTCGGCCGCAGCTGATGGCCGAAGGTCCCAAGAAGGAACGGCTCGCGCGTCGCAAGGCGCGCAAGCGAGCCCTCGACGTCCTGTTCGAGGCGGACCTGCGCGACCTCCCGCCGAGTCAGGTGCTCGTCACCTACCTGGACCGGATCGCCAAGCCCCACCCGGAACACATGGGTTACGCCACCGAGCTGATCGAAGGCGTCGCCAAGCACCTCGACCGCATCGACGAGCTGATCGCCAGTTACGCCGAGGGCTGGACGATCGACCGGATGCCGGCGGTCGACCGGAACCTGGCGCGGATCGCTGTGTACGAGCTCCTCTACGAGCCGGACGTCGACGACCCGGTGGCCATCACCGAGGCCGTCGAGCTGGCGAAGGAGATGTCGACCGACGACAGTCCGCGGTTCCTCAACGGTCTGCTCGACCGGATCGCGGCGTTCGCGACGCGCTGAGAGCGTCTCTGGTCACGGCCCGGACTGCCCGTCCGGGCCGTTTCCCTTTCCCTTTTCCCGGGTACGGGGTGGCCGCCGCGCCGCCTGTTCGCCGCGCCACTTTCCCGTTTTCCCGGACCTTGGCAACTCAGGGTCATCCGGTGGGTGCCAGTTGCCAAGATCGCGGCCGAGGCAGCGATGAGGGCACACACAACGCCATCGTGAGATTCCACCTGTGCCAGGACCGAGACGCGGGCGCACGCACGTCTTCGGTGTGCTTTCCTCCACGCGCCGGAGCCGCCATCGTGTGCTCCTGACCCCAGTCGCAGCGCGGATTAGCAACCAGCCGGCCGGATAGCCTGCCTCAGCTACGGCTCGGGGGCGCTCAGCCGTAGCTGACGCATGTGATCAAGCGCTGCCGCCCGGCCCGATCTTGGCAAGCGATGTGGGCGTGGCTTGCCAAGATCTGCGCGCGGCGGCGTGAGTGGCGCGCGGCGGCGGCGCGGCGGCAGCGCGAGTGGCGAGTGGCGGGCGGCGGCGCGGCGGCGGCGCGAGTGGCGGGCGGCGGCGCGGCGGCAGCGCGAGTGGCGGGCGGCAGCGCGGGCGGCGGCGTGCGTGGCGGGCGGCGGCGCGGCGGCAGCGCGGTGGCGGGGCGGCGGCGTGTGTGGTGGGGGGGCTGGGAACGGGAAAGCCCGCGCCGGAACGGCGCGGGCTTCGGTGGTGCGGTGGGTCAGCTGGCGAAGAACGCGCGCGGGTCGGCGACCAGGACGCCCTGCTCGGTGAGGCGCTCGATGAGCCCCGAGGGCGAGATGTCGTAGACGATGGCGAGCGCGCGCAGATCGTCGGCGCGGATCGACAGGACGCGGCCGTTGTAGTCGCCGCGCTGCTGCTGGATGGCCCGGGCGTAACGCGCCACGTAGGCGAGGTCTTCGCCCGTGGTGTCGTAGAGCTTCTCCAGGTCCAGCACGATCTTGTTGGTGGCCTCGAGGCGGATGCCGCTGCCGTCGGGCAGCAGTTCCGAGACGGGCACTCGGTAGAAGTCGGCCAGTTCGGCCAGACGCGAGACGGTCACCGCGCGGTCGCCACGCTCGTACGAGCCCACGACGACTGCCTTCCAGCGGCCGTTGGACTTCTCTTCGACGCCCTGCAGGGACAGGCCCTGCTGCTGGCGGATGGAGCGCAGGCGAGCGCCCAGCGACTTGGCGTACTCAGACGGCATACGGACACTCCCGGTACTGTGCTGGCCCGGAGGGTTCTTTCCTCGCGGATCGCTACGCTGCGTGACGGTACGGAGTTTGCGACCGCCGGTCAAGTGTTGGTTACCGATGAGTCGCGCGGGCCGCCCCAAAGTTACCGGCTGTATCCCCAGTTGCAGGATTTGTCCGGTCTGCTCCAGTCAGGCACGTCACCATGGTCAACGCTCCGTCCACTGGTAACGTAGCGTCAGCCCTCGGGCCGGCCCGTAACGGGGTCGTCCCGAAACCGACATCCTTTAACGACCCGTCCCGTGAGGCGGGGAAGGAGGTCCGCCGTGGCGCAGCCACGCGCAGACGCGCCTAGCAAGATCATTTTGGAAGATGCCGACCTGCATCGGGTCGTGGACCGGATCGCGCATCAGATCCTCGAGAAGACCTCCGGCGCCACCGGCACCGTGCTGCTCGGCATCCCGACGCGCGGCGTGCCGCTCGCGCACCGGCTGGCCGCCCGGATCCACGCCTTCGAGGGCGTCGAGGTCCCGGTCGGCTCTCTCGACATCACGCTCTACCGCGACGACCTGCGCCTCAAGGCCACCCGCGCGCTCGGCAAGACCGAGCTGCCCAGCGGCGGCATCGACGGCCTGCGGGTGATCCTCGTCGACGACGTGCTCTTCTCCGGCCGCTCGGTCCGCGCCGCGCTGGACGCGCTGCAGGACCTGGGCCGCCCGAGCTCGGTGCAGCTCGCGGTCCTGGTCGACCGGGGACACCGGCAGCTGCCGATCCGCGCCGACTACGTCGGCAAGAACATCCCGACGGCGCTCAGCGAGAGCGTGAAGGTCGCGCTCACCGAGACCGACGGCTCCGACGAGGTACGGCTAATCGGGGGCCTCAAATGATCAAACATCTCCGTTCGGCGGGCGACCTGGACGCCGCCACCGCGACCCTGATCCTGGACACCGCCGCCGAGATGGCGGCGCTCTCCGGCCGTGAGGTCAAGAAACTGCCCGCCCTGCGCGGCCGGACCGTGGTGAACCTCTTCTACGAGGACTCCACCCGTACCCGGATCTCTTTTGAAGCCGCCGCGAAGCGGCTCTCCGCCGACGTCATCAACTTCTCGGCGAAGGGGTCCAGCGTCTCCAAGGGCGAAAGCCTCAAGGACACCGCGCTCACGCTGCAGGCGATGGGGGCCGACGCCGTGGTGATCCGGCACTCGGCCAGCGGCGCGCCGCACCGGCTGGCCGGATGGGTGGACGGCTCGGTGGTCAACGCCGGTGACGGCACCCACGAGCACCCGACGCAGGCCCTGCTCGACGCGTACACGATGCGCTCTCGTCTGGGTCGTCTCGACGGCCTGAAGGTCGCGATCGTCGGCGACGTGCTGCACAGCCGGGTGGCCCGCTCCAACGTCCTGCTGCTCACGACGCTCGGCGCGCAGGTCACGGTGGTCGGCCCGCCGACCCTGATCCCCCTCGACGTGGCCGGCGCGCTCGCCGAGAAGACGCAGGTCAGCTACGACCTGGACAGCGTTCTGCCGGACTCCGACGTGGTGATGATGCTGCGCGTGCAGACCGAGCGGATGCAGGACTCCTACTTCCCGTCGGCGCGCGAGTACAGCCGCCGGTACGGGCTCGACATGCGGCGGATGAGCAAGCTGCCGGAGCACGCGATCGTCATGCACCCGGGGCCGATGAACCGGGGCATGGAGATCGCGCCGGAGGTCGCCGACTCGCCGCGCTCCACCATCGTCGAACAGGTCGCCAACGGCGTCAGCGTCCGGATGGCCGTCCTCTACCTGCTTTTGGGAGGCAAGTGATGGCGTACCTGCTCAAGGGCGTCTCGGTCCTCGGCGCCGCGCCGACCGACCTGGTGATCAAGGACGGTGTGATCGCCGCGGAGCCGGACAACACCGCCCAGGTGATCGACGCGACCGGCCTGGTCGCGCTGCCCGGCCTCGTCGACGTGCACACCCACCTGCGCGAACCCGGCCGGGAGGACGCCGAGACGGTGGACACCGGCTCGCGCGCCGCGGCTCTCGGCGGTTACACCGCGGTCTGCGCGATGGCGAACACCGACCCGGTCGCCGACACCGCCGGCGTGGTCGAGCAGGTCTGGCGGCTCGGCCGCGAGGCCGGTCTGGTCGACGTGCAGCCGATCGGCGCGGTCACCATCGGGCTGGCCGGCAAGCAGCTCGCCGAACTGGGCGCGATGGCGACCTCGGCGGCGAACGTGCGGATCTTCTCGGACGACGGTTTCTGCGTCGCCGACCCGCGCCTGATGCGCCGGGCCCTGGAGTACGTGAAGGCGTTCGACGGCGTGATCGCCCAGCACGCCGAGGAGCCGCGTCTCACCGAGGGCGCGCAGATGCACGAGGGCGAGGTCAGCACCCGCCTGGGCCTGACCGGCTGGCCCGCGGTCGCCGAGGAGGCGATCATCGCCCGGGACGTGCTGCTGGCCGAGCACGTCGGCAGCCGCCTGCACGTCTGCCACGTCTCCACCGCCGGTTCGGTCGAGGTGCTGCGGCAGGCCAAGGCGCGCGGCGTGCGCGTGACCGCCGAGGTCACCCCCCATCACCTCCTGCTCACCGACGAGCTCGCGGCCGGCTACGACCCGGTCTTCAAGGTCAACCCCCCGTTGCGTACGCGCAAAGACGTCGAAGCCCTGCGCCAGGCTCTGCTGGACGGTGTGATCGACGTGGTGGCCACCGACCACGCGCCGCACGCGGTCCAGGACAAGGAGTGCGAGTGGGCCTACGCACGTCCCGGCATGCTGGGTCTGCAGACCGCGCTGCCGATCGTGCTGAGCGTCTTCGGGGAGAACTGGGACCTGATCGCCGACCGGATGTCGGTCGCGCCGGCGCGCATCGCCGGGCTGACCGGTCACGGCGGCGACCTGACGGCCGGCACGCCGGCCAACCTCACGCTGGTGGATCCGTCGTACCGCGGGGTGGTCGACCCCTCGGAACTGGCGAGCCGCAGCCGAAACACGCCGTACGCGGGTATGACCCTGCCCGGTCGCATCGTTGCGACCTTCCTGCGGGGCGAAGCGACGGTTCTGGACGGAAAGGCTGTCAAGTGAGCAAAGCGATTCTCGTACTCGAGGATGGGCGCACGTTCTCCGGCACCGCGTACGGCGCGGTCGGTGAGACGTTCGGCGAGGCGGTGTTCACCACCGGCATGACCGGATATCAGGAGACGCTGACCGACCCGTCGTACCACAAGCAGGTCGTGGTGCAGACCGCGCCGCAGATCGGCAACACCGGCGTCAACGACGAGGACGACGAGTCGGACCGGATCTGGGTGGCCGGTTACGTGGTCCGCGACCCGGCCCGCCGCCCGTCGAACTGGCGCTCGCAGGGCGACCTCGGCGAGCGCCTGGCCGCCGAGGGCGTCGTCGGGATCAGCGGCGTCGACACCCGCGCGCTCACCCGCCACCTCCGCGAGCGCGGCGCGATGCGGGTCGGCATCTCCTCGGTCGACCTCGACCCGGCGTCGCTGCTGGAGCGGGTCAAGGGCGAACCCGAGATGATCGGCGCGGACCTCTCCGCGCAGGTGACGACGAAGGAGCTCTACACCGTCAAGGCCGAGGGCGAGCACCGGTACACGGTCGCCGCGCTGGACCTGGGCATCAAGCGCAACGTGGCCCGCCGGCTCGCCGCCCGCGGTGTCACCACGCACATCTTCCCGGCGACGTCGTCGATCGAGGAACTGCTCGCGGTCAGCCCGGACGCGGTCTTCTTCTCACCCGGCCCGGGCGACCCGGCGACCGCCGACGGGCCGGTCAGCCTGGCCCGTGAGGTGATGCGCCGGGAGGTGCCGCTCTTCGGCATCTGCTTCGGCAGCCAGATCCTCGGCCGCGCGCTCGGCTTCGGGACCTACAAGCTGGGGTACGGCCACCGCGGCATCAACCAGCCGGTGCTCGACAAGACCACCGGCAAGGTCGAGGTGACCAGCCACAACCACGGGTTCGCCGTGGACGCCCCGCTGAACACCGTGATCGACACCGACTTCGGCGGCGTCGAGGTCTCGCACGTCTGCCTCAACGACAACGTCGTCGAGGGTCTGCGGGGCATCGAGGTGCCCGCCTTCACCGTCCAGTACCACCCCGAGGCCGCCGCCGGCCCGCACGACGCCGACTACCTGTTCGACAGGTTCGTCGAGCTCGTCGAGAAGAAGGGCTGAGTTCAGTGCCGAAGCGTGAAGATCTCAAGCACATCATGGTGATCGGCTCCGGCCCGATCGTCATCGGCCAGGCCTGCGAGTTCGACTACTCCGGCACCCAGGCGTGCCGGGTGCTGCGGGCCGAGGGCATCCGGGTCTCGCTGGTCAACTCCAACCCGGCCACGATCATGACCGATCCGGAGTTCGCCGACGCCACCTACGTCGAGCCGATCACCCCGGAGTTCGTGGAGCTGGTCATCGCCAAGGAGCGCCCGGACGCGATCCTGCCGACGCTGGGCGGGCAGACCGCGCTGAACACCGCGATCGCCCTGCACGAGAGCGGCGTGCTGGAGAAGTACGGCGTCGAGCTGATCGGCGCGAACGTCGACGCGATCCGCAAGGGCGAGGACCGTCAGCTCTTCAAGGACATCGTCGCGACGGCGGGCGGCGAGACGCCGCGCTCGCGGGTCTGTCACTCGATGGACGAGGTACGCGAGACCGTCGCCGAGATCGGTCTCCCGGTCGTCATCCGCCCGTCGTTCACGATGGGTGGCCTCGGCTCCGGCATGGCGCACACCCCTGAGGACCTGGACCGGATCGCCGGCGCCGGCCTGGCCGCCTCCCCGGTGCACGAGGTGCTCATCGAGGAGAGCGTGCTCGGCTGGAAGGAGTACGAGCTCGAGCTGATGCGCGACAAGCACGACAACGTCGTGGTCGTCTGCTCGATCGAGAACATCGACCCGATGGGCGTGCACACCGGCGACAGCGTCACCGTCGCGCCGGCCATGACCCTCACCGACCGCGAGTACCAGAAGATGCGCGACCTGGGCATCGCCGTGCTGCGCGAGGTCGGCGTGGACACCGGTGGCTGCAACATCCAGTTCGCGATCAACCCGGACGACGGCCGGATGATCGTGATCGAGATGAACCCCCGGGTCTCCCGCTCGTCGGCGCTCGCCTCGAAGGCGACCGGCTTCCCGATCGCCAAGATCGCCGCGAAGCTGGCGATCGGCTACACCCTGGACGAGATCCCGAACGACATCACGCTGAAGACGCCGGCCGCGTTCGAGCCGGCCCTCGACTACGTGGTCGTGAAGATCCCGCGGTTCGCCTTCGAGAAGTTCCCGGGCGCCGACAAGGAGCTCACCACCACGATGAAGTCGGTCGGCGAGGCGATGAGCCTGGGCCGCAACTTCGCCGAGGCGCTGAACAAGGCGATGCGCTCGATGGAGACCAAGGCGGCCGGCTTCTGGACCGCCCCGACCTTCGAGAACGTCGACGAGGCGCTCGCCGCGCTGCGCGTGCCGCACGACGGCCGGCTCTACACGGTCGAGGCCGCGCTGCGGCTCGGCGCGACGGTCGAGCAGGTGCACGAGGCGAGCGGCCGGATCGACCCGTGGTTCCTGGACGAGATCCAGGCCCTGGTCGACCTGCGCGCGGAGATCCTGGCCGCGCCGGTCCTCGACGACGAGCTGCTGCGCCGGGCGAAGCGGTCCGGGCTCTCCGACAAGCAGCTCGCCACGCTGCGGCCGGAGCTGGCCGGGGAGGACGGCGTCCGCGCGCTGCGGCACCGGCTCGGCATCCGCCCGGTCTACAAGACCGTGGACACCTGCGCCGCCGAGTTCGAGGCGAACACCCCGTACCACTACTCGTCGTACGACTCCGAGACCGAGGTTGCGCCGAGCGACCGGCCCAAGGTGATCATCCTGGGCTCCGGGCCGAACCGGATCGGCCAGGGCATCGAGTTCGACTACTCCTGCGTGCACGCGGTGCAGGCGCTCCGGGGCGTGAACTACGAGACCGTGATGATCAACTGCAACCCGGAGACGGTCTCCACCGACTACGACACCGCCGACCGGCTCTACTTCGAGCCGCTCACCTTCGAGGACGTCCTCGAGGTCGTGCACGCCGAGGACAGCTCCGGCAAGGCGGCCGGCGGCCCCGGCGTGATCGGCGTGATCGTGCAGCTCGGCGGGCAGACCCCGCTCGGCCTGGCGAACCGGCTCAAGGCGGCCGGCGTGCCGATCGTCGGCACCTCGCCCGAGGCGATCGACCTGGCCGAGGACCGCGGCCTGTTCGGCGCGGTGCTGGCCGAGGCCGGCCTGCGCTCGCCCGACCACGGCACCGCGACCACCTTCCCCGAGGCCAAGGCGATCGCCGACACGATCGGGTACCCGGTGCTGGTCCGCCCGTCGTACGTGCTCGGCGGCCGGGGCATGGAGATCGTCTACGACGAGCCGACCCTGCAGGGCTACATCGAGCGGGCCACCGAGATCTCGCCGGACCACCCGGTGCTGGTCGACCGGTTCCTCGACGACGCCATCGAGATCGACGTGGACGCGCTCTGCGACGCGACGGGCGAGGTCTACCTGGGCGGCGTGATGGAGCACATCGAGGAGGCCGGCATCCACTCCGGCGACTCGGCCTGCTCGCTGCCGCCGGTCAACCTGGCCGCCTCGCACATCGCGGAGGTGCGCCGCTACACCGAGGCGATCGCCCGCGGCGTCGGGGTGCGCGGCCTGCTCAACGTCCAGTACGCGCTGAAGGACGAGACGCTCTACGTGCTGGAGGCCAACCCGCGCGCGTCCCGGACCGTCCCGTTCGTCTCCAAGGCGACAGCCGTCCCGCTCGCCAAGGCGGCGGCCCGGATCGCGCTCGGCGCCACCATCGCCGAGCTGCGCGCCGAGGGCCTGCTGCTGGCCTCCGGCGACGGCGGCACCGTGCCGCCGAACGCGCCGATCGCGGTGAAGGAGGCGGTGCTGCCGTTCAAGCGGTTCCGCACCCCGGCCGGCAAGAGCGTGGACAACCTGCTCAGCCCGGAGATGAAGTCGACCGGCGAGGTGATGGGCATCGACGCCGGCTTCGGCCAGGCGTTCGCCAAGTCGCAGGCCGCCGCGTACGGCTCGCTCCCGACCAGCGGCAAGGTCTTCGTCTCGGTGGCGAACCGGGACAAGCGGTCGATGGTCTTCCCGGTGAAGCGGCTCGCCGACCTGGGCTTCACGATCGTCACCACGGCCGGCACCGGCGAGGTGCTGCGCCGCTACGGCATCGAGTGCGAGGTCGTCCCGAAGCACTACGAGAGCCCCGGCACGAACGCGGTCGAGCTGATCCTGGCCGGCGAGATCTCGCTGATCATCAACACCCCGCAGGGCTCGGGCGCCAGCGCCCGGCTCGACGGGTACGAGATCCGCAGCGCCGCCGTGACAGCGGACGTGCCGAGCGTCACCACGGTGCCGGGCGCGGCCGCCGCGGTGATGGGCATCGAGGCGCTGATGCGCGGCGACATGACCGTCCGCCCGCTGCAGGAGCTGCACGCGCTGCTCCGGCCGGAGCTGGCCCAGCAGGCCCAGCAGGCCCAGCAGGGTTCGGCTCAGTGAGGTTCTTCGACAACGCCGTCCGGCCGGTCCTGTTCCGGCTGGGCGGCGGCGACGCCGAGCACGCCCACGAGTGGACGCTGAACCGGCTCGCCGCGCTGCCCGCCCCGGCCCTGTCCGCGATGCGCCGCCGGTACGCGTTCGCCGCTCCGACCGACGTGTTCGGGGTCCGGTTCCCGAACCGGGTCGGCCTGGCCGCCGGGATGGACAAGAACGGCGTGGCGCTGCCGGCCTGGCCGGCCCTGGGCTTCGGGTTCGTCGAGGTGGGCACGGTCACCGCCAAGGAGCAGCCGGGCAACGACAAGCCGCGGCTGTTCCGGCTCAAGCAGTCCGAGGCGATCATCAACCGGATGGGCTTCAACAACGCCGGCGCGGCCGCTCTCGCGGACCGGCTGGCGGCCCTCGGCAAGCTGGACGTGCCGCTCGGCATCTCGCTCGGCAAGTCCAAGGTGACGCCGCTGGAGGACGCCGTCGAGGACTACCTGACCTCATACCGGCTGCTGCACCCGTACGCCGACTACATCGCTGTCAACGTCTCCTCGCCGAACACGCCGGGCCTGCGCTCGCTGCAGGACCGGGACTCGATCGCGGCCCTGCTCAAGGCGCTGAGCGGCCCGGTGCCGGTGCTCGTGAAGATCGCGCCGGACCTGACCGAGCCGGCCATCGCCGAGCTCCTCGAGGTCTGCCTGGAGCACGGCGCGGCCGGTCTGATCGCGACGAACACCACGCTGTCCCGGGACGGGATCGACGAGGCCGACCAGCACCTCGCGGGCGAGGCCGGCGGTCTCTCCGGCCGGCCGCTGACCGAGCGGTCCCGCCAGGTGGTGAAGTTCGTGCACGACGAGACCGGCGGCCGGCTGCCGATCATCGGGGTCGGCGGCATCATGTCGGTCGACGACGCGGCCCGGCTGCTCGACGCCGGCGCCTCCCTGGTGCAGCTCTACAGCGGATTCATCTATCGGGGACCGGACCTGGTCCGGGCGGTCGCCCGGGGCGCCCGGCCGATCCGTTCCCACCGCGCGCGATGACCGGCGCCGAGCGCGAGCTTCTCGCGCTCGATCGGGCGCACGTCTGGCATCCGTACGGCCCGATGCCCGGCCGCACCGACCCGTACCTCGTGGAGAGCGCGGCGGGGGTGCGGCTGCGGCTGGCCGGCGGGCGTGAACTGGTCGACGGCATGTCGTCGTGGTGGGCGGCGATCCACGGGTACCGGCATCCGGTGCTGGACGCCGCGCTCGCCGAGCAGGCCGGCCGGATGAGCCACGTGATGTTCGGCGGGCTCACCCACGAGCCGGCGATCCGGCTGGCCGCCACGCTCGTCGAGATGACGCCGCCGGGCCTGGAGCACGTCTTCCTCTGCGACTCCGGCTCGGTCGGCGTCGAGGTGGCGATCAAGATGGCGCTGCAGGCGCAGCGCGCGCGGGGCCGGCCGGGACGGCAGCGCCTCGCCACCTGGCGGGGCGGGTACCACGGCGACACCTTCCACCCGATGAGCGTCTGCGACCCGGTCGGCGGCATGCACGCGCTCTGGACCGGCGTGCTGCCCGTCCAGATCTTCGCCGGCGCCCCGCCCGCGGATTTCGTCGCGGACTACGCCGATTCCCTCCGGACGGTCGTCGAGCAGCACGCGGACGAGATCGCCGCGGTGATCGTGGAGCCGGTCGTCCAGGGCGCCGGCGGCATGCGGTTCCACCATCCGGAGTACCTGCGGGTGCTGCGGGAGGTGACAGCGGCGCACGGGATCTTCCTGATCTTCGACGAGATCGCCACCGGCTTCGGGCGGACCGGCAAGCTCTTCGCCGCCGAGCACGCCGGGGTCAGCCCGGACATCCTCTGCCTCGGCAAGGCGCTCACCGGTGGGTACCTGACGCTGGCCGCGACGCTCTGCACGCCGGAGGTGGCGGCGGCGATCTCGGCGGGGGAGGGCGGCGGGCTGGCGCACGGGCCGACGTTCATGGGCAACCCGCTCGCCTGTGCGGTGGCGAACGCGTCGCTCGGGCTCCTGCGCGGCGGGGACTGGGCCGCGCGCGTACCCGCAATCGAGAGCCGGCTGAAAGACGGCCTGGAGCCGCTCCGCGCAGCGCCCGGGGTCGCCGATGTCCGCGTTCTGGGTGCGATCGGCGTGGTGCAGCTGGATCATCCGGTGGACATGGCGCGCGCGACAGCGGCGGCGGTGGCCGAGGGAGTCTGGCTGCGGCCGTTCCGGGACCTGATCTACACGATGCCGCCCTACGCGGCGGACGACGCGGACGTGGACCGCATTACCGCGGGGATCACCGCCGCGGTGGCAGCTACCTGACACGGAAGAAGGAACTTTCGATGGAAACGTTCGGCGAACGCCTCCATGCCGCCGTAGCGGAGCGTGGTCCGCTCTGCGTCGGCATCGACCCGCACGCCTCTCTGCTCGCTCGCTGGGGCCTCTCCGACGACATCGCCGGCCTGGAACGCTTCGCCCGTACGGTGGTCGACGCACTGGCCGATCGGGTGGCTGTTCTGAAACCACAGTCCGCGTTTTTTGAGAGATTTGGGTCACGTGGCGTCGCGATTCTTGAGTCAACTATCCGACAGTCCCGAGAGGCCGGCGCGCTCGTCCTGCTGGACGTGAAACGCGGCGACATCGGGTCCACGATGGCCGCTTACGCGTCGGCCTATTTGGATCCGGCGAGTTCTCTGTGTGCCGACGCGATTACTGTGAGTCCCTATCTCGGAGTCGGCTCGTTGCAGCCGGCGTTCGACCTGGCGGCCGCTCACGGCGGCGGAGTCTTCGTCCTCGCGCTGACCTCGAACCCCGAGGGGCCGGCCGTCCAGCACGCCGTCACGGCCACCGGGAAAACCGTCGCGCAGACGGTGATCGACGAGATTTCGCAGGTCAACGCGGGTGCGCAGCCGCTCGGAAGTCTCGGCCTGGTGGTCGGCGCGACAATCGGCGAGACCGGGCACGACCTCTCTGCCGTCAACGGCCCGCTGCTCGCTCCGGGCCTCGGAGCGCAGGGCGCGACGCCCTCCGACCTGCGCGCGGTCTTCGGCGAAAGCCTGCGGAACGTATTGCCCTCGTACTCACGCGAGGTTCTCTCGGCGGGGCCGCAGAGTAGCGATCTGCGCGTCGCGGCGGAGCGTGTTCTTGACGACTGCCGAGCCGCGCTCGGGTGAAACGGCCTGCTTACCAGTGCGTCGGGAAGCGGTTCACGGGGTACCCCGACGTTGCCGAAAGCGCCGTTGACCGCTAGTTTTCCCGGCGCCGGGAACCATATGCCCCTTCGGTTCCCTGGCACACCACGTTTCACGCAAAGCGCCGGTATGAACTACCGCCGCGTGAGGGACCTGAGGAGAACTGGTGCCGCTCCCGTCACTGAGCCCCGAACAGCGCCAAGCTGCGCTGGAGAAGGCCGCGGAAGTTCGCAAGGCTCGGGCTGAGCTGAAGGAACAGCTCAAGTCCGGCAAGACCACCCTCGCCGCCGTGCTGGACCGCGCGGAGGCTGACGAGGTCGTCGGCAAGCTGAAGGTCTCGGCCGTGCTTCAGGCGCTGCCGGGCATCGGCAAGATCCGCGCGACCCAGATCATGGAGAAGCTCAAGATCGCTGAGAGCCGCCGGCTCCGGGGTCTTGGCGACCAGCAGCGCAAGGCCCTCCTGGGGGAGTTCGCTGCGAACTGACTCATGGGCTCGTGTAGACATGAGCCGTGAGCATGGATGACGACGCGCGCCCGGCAGCCCGCCTCACCGTTCTCTCCGGCCCCTCCGGGGTCGGCAAGGACAGTGTGATCGAGCTGATCCGGGCGCGCTCGCCTTGGATCAGGTTGTCGGTGTCGGTGACTACCCGGAAGAAACGGGACTACGAGACCGATGGGGAGCATTACCACTTCGTGAGCCGCGCCGAGTTCCAGCGCCTGATCGACGGCGGACAGCTGCTGGAGTGGGCGGAGTTCGCGGGGAATCTCTACGGGACTCCCCGGGCGCAGGTCGAGGGCTGGCTCCAGCAGGGCCGGCCCGTTTTGTTGAAAATCGACCTGCAGGGCGCCCGCCAGGTCCGTGCGGCGATGCCGGAGGCCCAGCTGGTCTTCCTGGCCCCGCCGAGCGTGGACGAGCTGCAGCGCCGCCTGATCGGCCGGGGAACCGACGACGAGGAGACGATCCGCCGTCGTCTCGCCCACGCCGACGAGGAGCTGGCCGCCGAGGCCGAGTTCGACCGGACGGTGGTGAACGACTTCGTCGAGCGTGCAGCGGACGAGCTGGTAGGATTGCTCGGTTCATCGTACTTAGCGCCGGCTCAGGCCACCGAGCTGTGAGCCGGTCTCGCTTAAGCAAACGAGCATTAAGGAAGCAGTGACTGTGGGAACCATCGCGAACCCCGAAGGCATCACCAACCCGCCGATCGACGAGCTGCTCGACAAGACCTCGTCGAAGTACTCGCTGGTGATCTTCGCGGCCAAGCGCGCCCGCCAGGTCAACGCCTACTACAGCCAGCTCGGCGAGGGTCTCCTGGAGTACGTCGGTCCTCTGGTGGAGACCACTCCGCAGGAGAAGCCGCTCTCCATCGCGATGCGGGAGATCAACGCCGGCCTGCTGACGGCAGAGCCCACCGACAATCCCTGATCGTTTGATCCGACATGATGATCCCGCGTCCCAGATCATGGGCGCGGGATCACTTGTTATGTGGATCAATTGTTATGTGAGGTGCGAGCGTGACCGAGGTCGTCCTGGGGGTGTGCGGCGGCATCGCCGCGTACAAGGCCTGTGAGCTGTTGCGCCTGTTCACCGAGTCGGGGCACGGCGTGCGGGTGGTGCCGACGGCGTCCGCGCTCAAGTTCGTCGGCGAGCCGACCTGGGCCGCGCTCTCCGGGCGGCCGGTCGCCACCGAGGTGTTCCAGGACGCGCACGAGGTGCCGCACGTGCGGATCGGCCGGGCCGCCGAGCTGGTCGTGGTCGCGCCGGCCACCGCCGACATCCTGGCCCGGGCGGCGCACGGGATCGCCGACGACCTGCTCACCAACACGCTGCTCACGGCGACCTGCCCGATCGTGTACGCGCCGGCCATGCACACCGAGATGTGGGAGAACCCGGCGACGCGGGCGAACGTGGCCACCCTCCGCGAGCGGGGCGCGTTCGTGATCGAACCGGCCGTGGGGCGGCTGACCGGCAAGGACACCGGCAAGGGGCGGCTGCCCGATCCGTCCGCGATCTTCGAGTACGCGATGCGCGTACACAAGCGGGGTCTTGATCTTGATCTTGCCGGTCGGCACGTGGTGGTGACGGCGGGCGGGACCCGGGAGCCGCTGGACCCGGTGCGTTACCTGGGAAACCGCAGTTCCGGCAAGCAGGGGTACGCGCTCGCGAAAGCCGCTCTCGCCCGTGGCGCCCGGGTGACGCTGGTGGCCGCGAACGTCGCGTTGCCGGACCCGGCCGGCGCCGATCTCGTGCGGGTCGGCACCACCGAGGAGCTGCGGAAAGCGACGGTGGAGGCGTTCGCCGCGGCGGACGTGGCGATCATGGCGGCCGCGCCGGCCGACTTCCGCCCGGAGACGGTCGCGGCCCAGAAGATCAAAAAAACTGACGCGGGTACGCCTTCTCCGATCGTCCTCACCACGAATCCGGACATCGCCGCCGAACTGGGCGCGTCGAAGCGCGCTGACCAGGTTCTCGTCGCCTTCGCTGCCGAGACTCATGCGGCGCTCGAGCACGCGCGCGCAAAATTGGTGAAGAAACGAGCCGACCTGATCGTCGTTAACGAGGTGGGCCCGGACCTCGTGTTCGGGCAGGATCACAACACGGTCACCCTGCTGGGCGCTGACGGATCCACCGGTACCTTTGGTCAACTCCCCAAAGACGATGTGGCTGATGTGATTTTGGACCACGTCGTGGCACGGTTGGATGCCCAGGTCGGTGACGCTCGGCAGGGCTGATTACACTTCCGCGTTACGTTGTATTCGACAAATCTGAGGAGCACCGTGGCACGCCGTCTGTTCACCTCCGAGTCGGTCACGGAAGGCCACCCGGACAAGATCGCTGACCAGATCAGCGACGGGATTCTCGACGCTCTGCTCGCCCGGGACCCGCGCAGCCGGGTCGCGGTGGAAACGCTGATCACGACCGGCCAGGTGCACGTGGCGGGTGAGGTCACCACTCAGGCCTACGCCGACATCCCGAAGATCGTGCGCGACACGATCCTGGGCATCGGTTACGACTCGTCGAAGAAGGGCTTCGACGGCGCGTCCTGCGGCGTCAGCGTCTCGATCGGCTCCCAGTCGCCGGACATCGCGCAGGGCGTGGACAGCGCCATCGAGCTGCGCGAGGGCGACTCCGAGCACATCCTCGACCAGCAGGGCGCCGGCGACCAGGGCATGATGTTCGGCTTCGCCTGCTCGGAGACCCCCGAGCTGATGCCGCTGCCGATCGCGCTCGCCCACCGGCTGGCCCGCCGGCTCTCCGCCGCCCGCAAGGACGGCACGATTCCGTACCTGCGTCCGGACGGCAAGACCCAGGTCACCATCGAGTACGACGGGCTGCGCCCGGTCCGCCTCGACACGATCGTGGTCTCGTCGCAGCACGCCGCCGACATCTCGCTGGAGTCGCTGCTCACCCCGGACATCCGGGAGCACGTGATCGCGCCGGAGCTGGAGAGCCTCGGCATCGACACCGAGGGCTACCGCCTCCTGGTCAACCCGACCGGCCGCTTCGAGATCGGCGGCCCGATGGGCGACGCCGGCCTCACCGGCCGCAAGATCATCGTTGACACGTACGGCGGTTACTCCCGTCACGGCGGCGGCGCGTTCTCCGGCAAGGACCCGTCGAAGGTGGACCGCTCCGCGGCGTACGCGATGCGCTGGGTCGCCAAGAACGTGGTCGCCGCCGGCCTTGCCGAGCGCTGCGAGACCCAGGTCGCCTACGCGATCGGCAAGGCCCACCCGGTCTCGCTGTTCGTCGAGACCTTCGGCACCGAGACCGTCCCGGTCGAGAGGATCGAGAAGGCCATCACCGAGGTCTTCGACCTGCGCCCGGCCGCGATCATCCGCGACCTGGACCTGCTGCGCCCGATCTACCAGCAGACCGCCGCGTACGGCCACTTCGGCCGGGAGATCGCGGAGCTGCGCTGGGAGAGCACCGACCGGGCCGCGGACCTGAAGAACGCCGCTTCCTGATCCTCTTCTTGATGGAGGCCCGGCTTTTCGAAGCCGGGCCTTGATCTGTTTCCGGCCGATTCGCCTGTTCGTTCCCATGAGTGTTGTGGGCGGCGAGCCGTAGCTGGCGCAGGTTTCGTGGGTGATCGTGGTGGCGGGCCGTCGCTGGCGCAGGTTTCGTGGGTGCTTGGTGGTGGCGAGCCGTCGCTGGCGCAGGTTGTGCGGCTTGATCACCGTGCTGGGCTACGGCCGGCGGTGGCGAGCCGTAGCTGGGGCAGGTAATGAGGGCTTGATCACCGTGCTGCGCTACGGCCGGCGATGGCGAGCCGTAGCCGGTGGCGGTTATGCGGGCTTGATTACCTGGCTGGGCTACGGCTCGGGTCAGGCGCGGCCGCGGCTTCTGGCGGCGGGCCGGAATCATGTC
Source organism: Actinoplanes sp. NPDC023936 (assembly GCF_040639325.1). Taxonomy (NCBI): domain Bacteria; kingdom Bacillati; phylum Actinomycetota; class Actinomycetes; order Micromonosporales; family Micromonosporaceae; genus Actinoplanes; species Actinoplanes sp. NPDC023936. Next base: position 278,870 of record NZ_JBEZZR010000004.1, read on the forward strand.
GGAGGGGCCGGGCAGAATGTTCGGCGATGGGGACCAAGGGTGCGCGCAGCGAACGGGAACCGGCCGAGCGGCTGCCGGTCGCCCGGGTCTGCGTCGATGTGTCGCTGCCGCACCTGGACCGGCCGTTCGACTATCTGGTTCCCGCCGACTCCGATGAGGCGGCGCAGCCGGGTGTGCGGGTCAAGGTGCGGTTCGCCGGGCAGTTGGTGAGCGGGTTCCTGCTGGAGCGGGTGGAGTCGTCCCAGCACGGCGGCAAGCTGGCCTATCTGGAACGGGTGGTGTCGCCGGAGCGGGTGCTGGACCCGGAGATCGCCCGGCTCGCGGGGGCGGTCGCTCAGCGCTATGCCGGCAGTCTCGCGGACGTGCTACGGCTGGCGGTCCCGCCCCGGCACGCCCGGGTGGAGGCCGCCGCCGCTGTGTCGCCGTCGGCTGCTGTGTCGCCGTCCGCGTCCCCAATGCCGCCTGTCGCGCCGCCGCCGGGGGATGAGCTATCCGCTGCCGAGTCGCTGCCGGCTGCTGCTGCTGCTGTGCCGCCGGTGGATGAGCTGGCGGATTCCAGCGATTACGCGCGGGCGGGCGGTGAGGCGCAGTCCGGCGGCGACGGGCGGGCTGGCGGCGACGGGCGGACAGGCGGTGATGGGCGGACTGGCGGTGGTGGGCTGGCTCCGGGTGACGGGCTGGCTGGCGGTGAGGCGCAGTCGGGCGGTGATGGCCGGGCTGGCGGTGAGGCGCTGGCTGGCGGTGAGGCGCAGTCCGGCGGCGATGGGCCGGCTGGCGGGGCTGGGGTGGCGGAGATCGGGGCGCCGGCTGCGGGTGGGTGGGACTCGTATGCGGCGGGGCCCGGCTATCTGCGGGCGCTGGCGGACGGGCGGCCCGCGCGGGCCGTGTGGTCGGCGCTGCCCGGGGAGGACTGGGCTGCCCGGATCGCCGAGGCGGCCGGCGCCACCGTGCGGGCCGGCAAGGGCGTGGTGATCGTTGTCGCGGATGCGCGGGATCTGGACCGGGTCGATGCCGCGCTGGGTGCGGTTCTCGGCGCGGGGCGGCACGTCGCGCTGAACGCGGCGCTCGGGCCGGCCGAGCGCTACCGGCGGTTTCTCGCCGCCAGCCGGCACCGGGTGCCGGTGGTCGCCGGGACCCGGGCCGCGATGTGGGCGCCGGTGCGCGACCTCGGGCTCGTGGTGATCTGGGACGACGGGGACGACGTGCTCGCCGAGCCGCGGGCGCCCTATCCGCACGCGCGGGAGGTGCTGCTCACCCGTGCTCAGCTGGCCGGGTGCGCGGTGCTGGTGGGCGGTTTCGCGCGTACCGGTGAGGCGCAGTTGTTGCTGGAGACCGGCTGGGCCAAGGAGATCGTCGCGGAGCGCGGGGTGCTGCGGCGGCGGTCGCCGGCGATCGCGCCGACCGGGGACGACCCGCAGCTCGCTCGCGACCCCGGCGCGGTGAGCGCGCGGCTGCCGAGCCTGGCCTGGCAGACGGCGCGCCAGGCGTTGAAGGACGACACTCCGGTGCTGGTCCAGGTGCCGCGCCGGGGTTACCTGCCGGCCGTGGCGTGCGCCGAGTGCCGTACCCCGGCGCGGTGCCCGCACTGTTCCGGGCCGCTCGGGCTGGGCGGCGCGCGGGACGTGCCGGTCTGTCACTGGTGCGGGCGGGCGTCCGCGGCGTACGAGTGCCCGGCCTGCGGTGAGCGCCGCCTGCGCGCCTCGGTGACCGGCGCCCGGCGCACCGCCGAGGAGCTGGGCCGGGCCTTCCCGGGTGTGCCGGTGCGCACATCGGGGCGCGATGAGGTGCTGGTCACCGTTCCGGCGGTGGCATCGCTGGTGGTGTCGACGCCGGGGGCCGAGCCGGTCGCCGAGGGCGGTGGGTACGGCGCGGTGCTGCTGCTCGACACCTGGGCCCTGCTGAGCCGTTCCGACCTGCGCGCCGCGGAGGAGACGATGCGCCGCTGGCTGAACGCGGCGGCACTGGCCCGGCCCGCTCCCGCCGGTGGCAAGGTCGTGGTGGTGGCGGACGGCTCGCTGGCGCCGGTGCAGGCGCTGCTGCGCTGGGATCCGGGCTGGTTCGCGGCCCGTGAGCTGGCCGAACGCCGCGAGCTGGGTTTCCCGCCGGCGGCCCGGATGGCGAGTGTCACGGGCACCGCGCCGGCCGTGGCCGACCTGCTGGCGCACGCGAAATTGCCGGACGGCGCGGAGGTGCTCGGCCCGGTGCCGGCCGACGGCGAGCAGGAGCGGATGCTGCTGCGGGTGTCCCGGTCGCGGGCCGGCGAGCTGGCGCGGGCGCTGCACGAGGCGGCCGCGATGCGCAGCGCTCGGAAGGCCGCCCAGCCGGTGCGCATCCAGGTTGATCCGTCCGACCTGTTCTGATCTGACTACCGCCCGGTGGACTCCGTAGACTGGGCGGGTGCAAGCCACCACAGTCAGGAGTTTCGCCGCGTGACCGTCCAGCAAATCCGTCTTTTCGGCGATCCGGTCCTGCGCACGCCGGCTGATCCCGTCGTCGACTTCGACAAGGAACTGCGCAATCTGGTCAAGGATCTGATCGAGACGATGCAGGACGAGGGCGGCGCCGGCCTGGCCGCACCGCAGCTCGGCGTCGGTCTGCGCGTCTTCACCTTCGACATCGACGACGTGGTCGGCCACATCGTGAACCCGGTGCTGTCGTTCCCCGATGAGGAGGAGCAGGACGGCCCGGAGGGCTGCCTCTCCATCCCGGGCGTCTACGTCGACACGAAGCGTCGGCAGAACGTTGTCGCGAACGGCTTCAACGAGCACGGCGACCCGATCCAGCTGGTCGGCACCGGCCTGATGGCCCGCTGCGTGCAGCACGAGACCGACCACCTGGACGGCGTGCTCTTCCTGGACCGGCTGGACGCGGCGGCGCGCAAGGACGCGATGAAGCAGATCCGCTCCGCCGAGTGGTACGACGCGGCCAAGCCGCCCACGATCAAGGAGAGCCCGCACGGCCGGGGCATCTTCGGACTGGGCCGGTGACGGGCATGCGCCTGGTCTTCGCGGGTACCCCCGAGGTGGCCGTGCCGAGTCTGGAGGCGATCGCCGCCTCCGGTCACGAGCTGGCCGCCGTGCTGACCCGCCCGGACGCGCCGGCCGGCCGGGGCCGCCGCCTGGTCCGCTCGCCCGTGGGCGCGTGGGCCGACGAGCGCGGCATCGAGGTGCTCACCCCGGAGAAACCGCGTGACCCGGAGTTCCAGGAGCGGCTGCGGCAGATCGCGCCGGACTGCGTGCCGGTGGTGGCGTACGGCGCCCTGGTCCCGCCGAGCGCGCTGGAGATCCCGAAACGCGGCTGGCTGAACCTGCACTTCTCGCTGCTGCCGGCCTGGCGCGGCGCGGCCCCGGTGCAGCACGCCGTCCTGCACGGTGACGCGGTGACCGGCGCGAGCGTCTTCGAGCTGGAGGCGGGGCTGGACACCGGCCCGGTCTACGGCACGCTCACCGACCAGATCCGGTTCAACGACACCTCCGGCGACCTGCTGGAACGGCTCGCCGTGGAGGGCGCCGGGCTGCTCGTCGCGGTGCTCGACGCGATCGAGGCGGGCACCGCCCGGGCGCACCCGCAGCCGGCCGACGGTGTCTCGTTCGCGCCGAAACTGACCGCCGACGACGCCCGGATCCGCTGGGACGACCCGGCGTTCGCGGTGGACCGGCGGATCCGGGCCTGCACGCCGGCGCCCGGCGCGTGGACGACGCTGCGCGGCGACCGGCTGAAGCTGGGCCCGGTGCGCCCGGTGGCGAACGCGCCGGCGCTGCCGGCGGGTGAACTGCTGGTGGAACGCACGCAGGTGCTGGCCGGCACCGCGACCACGCCGGTGATGCTCGGCGAGGTCCGAGCCGCCGGCAAGAAACCGATGTCCGCGACCGACTGGGCGCGTGGCATGCGGATCCAAGCGGGGGAGAAGCTGGCGTGACCGGCTGCACATTCGACAACGGCCTGGCCGGCAAGGGAGCACAGCTGTGACGGAACATCGGGCATCACGCCCGCACGGTGGACGGCCGAGCCGGCCGGCCGGGCCGGGGTACGGCCGGGACGAGCGCAGTGGCCGGGCGCCGCGGGGCGGGCGGCCGCCGTCCGACCCGGCACGGCAGGCGGCGTACGAGGCGATCGCCGCGGTGCACCGCGACGACGCGTACGCGAACCTGGTCCTCTCCGACATTCTCGGCGGGATGGGCCTGAGCGGGCGGGACGCGGCGTTCGCGACCGAGCTGACGTACGGGACGCTGCGTGCGCTCGGCACCCTCGACGTGATCATCGCGGACGCGGCCGGGCGGGATGTCGCCCGGATCGACCCGCCGGCCCGGGACGCGCTGCGCCTCGGCGCCTACCAGCTGCTCTACACGCGGGTGCCGTCGCACGCCGCGGTGAACCAGACGGTCGACCTGGTCCGTTCGGTGGCGCCGGGCGCGGCGGGCTTCGCGAACGCGGTGATGCGCACGATCTCCGAGACCCCGCTCGACGCGTGGCTGGAGAAGGTCGCCCCGGACTACGAGGCGGACCCGATCGCGAACCTGTCGGTGATCCACCACCACCCGCAGTGGGTCATCCGGGCGTTCGCCGAGGCGCTCGGCGGCGACCTGGACGACACCGCCCGCCTGCTGATCGAGGACAACCAGCCGCCGGCCGTGCACCTGTGCGCGCGCCCGGGCCGGGCGGACGCGATCGAGCTCGCGGACGAGGTGAACGGCGTGCCGGGGGCGTTCTCGCCGTACGCGGTCTATCTGAACGGCGGCGCGCCGCGCGACCTCGCGGCCATCCGCGAGGGTCGCGCGCACGTCCAGGACGAGGGTTCGCAGCTGGTCGCCGCGGCGCTGCTGGCCGCGCCGATCGAGGGCCGGGACACCCGCTGGCTGGACCTGTGCGCCGGTCCGGGTGGCAAGACCGGCCTGCTCGGGGCGATCGCTGCGGGTCGGGGCGCCGAGGTGACAGCGGTCGAGGTTGCCGAGCACCGGGCTCGCCTGGTCGACCAGGCCACCGAGGGCATGCCGGTCACGGTGCTGCCGATGGACGGCCGGTCGGTGGGCCGGGACCCGGACCTGCCGGAGGAGTCGTTCGACCGGGTGCTGGTGGACGCGCCGTGCACGGGTCTCGGCTCGCTGCGGCGCCGTCCCGAGTCGCGCTGGCGCCGCCAGCCGGCCGACCTGCCGCCGCTGACGAAACTGCAGCGGGAGCTGCTCGTCGCGGCGCTGCGCGCGGTCCGTCCGGGTGGCGTGGTGGCGTATGTGACGTGTTCGCCGCACATGGTGGAGACACAGGTGACGGTCAGCGAGGGCGCCCGCCGCAGCGGTGTCGAGGTGGACTTCGTGGACGCCCGCCCGCTGCTGCCGCCGGGCATGCCGGGACTGGGCGCGGGCCCGACGGTGCAGCTGTGGCCGCACCGGCACGGCACGGACGCGATGTTCCTCGCGGTCCTGCGCCGCACCAGCTGAGCCGGAAGCCGCACCAGCTGAGCCGGAAGCCGCACCAGCTGAGCCGGAAGCCGCGCGAGCTGAGCCGGATGCCGCGCCGGCTAGGCGGAAGCCGCACCAGCTGAGCCGGAAGCGGGCTGTAAACGGATGAGGGAGGGGCCGCCGGCCCCTCCCTCATGTCGTCACTGGCCGGATCGGTAAGCCTGCAGCACCAGGGTGTCCGGCCCGTCGGACGACGCCTCACCCGGGGTCCGCTGCGCGGGCGTGGACGCGGGCGCCGGCGGCTTAGGAGCGTCGAACCGGCCCGGCCGGTTGATCGCGGCGCTCGCCTCGGCGAGCCGGTCCCGCAGGATCCGGGAGACCGGCTTCTCCACGAGTCGGTGCAGCAGGAACGCCGCCGCCAGCATGATGCCGATCACCAGGACGAGCAGGACGAGGCGCGGCGCGGAGTCCCGGATCCCGTAGATGACCGTCCAGCCGATGTTCTCGTGCAGCAGGTAGAACGGGTAGGTCAGCGCCCCCGCGGTGGTCAGCCACCGCCACCGGATGCGGGACGTGTACCCGAGCGCGACGAGCGCCAGCACCAGGAAGAACCCGCACACCAGGAGCGCGCCGGCCGGCTGTGCCATCTCCAGGCCGTGCTTCTGGTTGTAGTGCCGCAGCATCTCGGAGGTCCGGTACTGGGCCATGACGAACGCGAGGCCGAACATGCCCCAGAGCACGATGTCCGACTTGAACCGGTAGATCAGGTAGAGCGCGATGCCGGCCACGAAGAACGGCGCGTACCCGGGCTGCAGGAACGTCCTGACGAACGGGATGCCGGAACTCTCCGCGAACGCCGAGGCGATCAGCCAGCCGTACCCGAAGATGATCGTCCGTTTCAGGGTGAGACCGCGCGCGACCAGGAACGCGAAGAGCAGGTAGAAGAGCCCTTCGTTCCAGAGCGTCCAGTACACCGCGTCGACGTGCGGGGCGCCGAGCCCTTCCTGCAGCATCGAGAAGTTGATCAGGATGTCGTTCCACGGCTTCCGCTCGCGCACCACCGGCCAGAGCGTGACGACGATCGTGGTGATGACGATGGCCGCCCAGTAGGCGGGAAAGAGCCGGACGATCCGCGATCGGAAGAACGCTCCGGGGGTACGCCCCCAGCAGCTCATGCAGATCACGAAGCCGCTGATCATGAAGAACAGCTCCACACCCAGCCACCCGTACTGACCGAGCCGGTGCAGCCCCGGGAACGCCTGCTCGGGCGTCACGCCCCAGGCCGCGCGGACGCCGGACGGGTAGGCGGTGAAGTGGTACAACGCCACCATGATCGCCGCGAACAGGCGCAGGCCGTCGATGGCGGCCAGGCGGCCACCGGTGTCGTTCTTCGGCGGCCGCGGGCCGACGGCTTCGGTCATGGCGGGTAACGATACATAGAACAAAGGTCGTACACAGCGCCAACCCAGCCAGGTCACAGCGCGGTCCCGCCAGTCCGTGACCGGGGAGGTCATACACTTTCAGCCGTGGAACAGTCGCCGATCATCGCGCCGAGCATTCTTGCCTCCGACTTCTCCCGGCTCGGGGAGGAGGTGCGGGCCATCGAGGGCGCCGCCGACTGGGTGCACGTGGACGTCATGGACAACCACTTCGTGCCGAACCTGACGATCGGCCTGCCGGTGGTGCAGAGCCTGCGCAAGGCGACGACCATCCCGTTCGACGTGCACCTGATGATCACCGACCCGCAGCGCTGGGCCCCGGCGTACGCGGAGGCGGGCGCCTACAACGTCACCTTCCACGCGGAGGCCTGCGACGACCCGGTCGCGCTCGCCAAGACGCTGCGGGCGGCCGGCGCCAAGGCCGGTCTGGCGATCGACCGGGACACCCCGGTCGAGCCGTACCTGGAGCTCCTGCCGTACCTGGACACCATCCTGATCATGACGATCAAGGCGGGCTTCGGCGGCCAGAAGTTCATGCCGGAGCTGCTGGGCAAGGTGCGTGACGTCCGCCGCCGGGCCACGGTCAACAACCTGGAGATCCGGGTCGAGGTGGACGGCGGGATCGCGGCGGACACCATCGAGCAGGCCGCCGAGGCGGGCGCCGACGCGTTCGTGGCGGGCACCGCTGTCTACGGCGCCGCCGACCCGGCCGAGGCGATCCGCAAGCTGCGGGGTCTCGCGGCCGGCGCGATGGGGGTGGCGTGACGGCCCGTTCAGGGACCATCATCGGTACCACTGTCACCCGGTGCTAGCCCAGGAAGGTGCGATGGACGGCGCTGAGTCCCGGCCTGAGATCGATCCGGAGCTGGACCCCGAGGAGGGGCCCGACCTGATCCTGGTGGTCGACGACGATCAGGACATCGCCAGCTTCGTCGAGTTCAACCTGAAGGTCCACGGCTTCGACGTGATCCGGGCCCGGGACGGTCAGGAGGCGCTGGAGCTGATGGAGGACCACCGCCCGGGTCTCGCGGTGGTCGACTGGATGATGCCCCGGATGGACGGCGTCGAGCTGGTCCGCCGGCTCCGCGCCGAGCCGCTCACGTCGGCGCTGCCGGTGATCATGCTGACCGCGAAGAGCATGACCGTGGACAAGGTGGTCGGCCTCACCGCGGGCGCCGACGACTACCTGGTCAAGCCGTTCGACACGTCCGAGCTGATCGCCCGGGTCTCGACCACGCTGCGGCGCAACAAGGACGCCCGTGAGGTGTCGCCGCTGACCGGCCTGCCGGGTAACGCGCGGGTCCGCCGGGAGATCGGCGAGCGGATGCGCAACGGCGGCGAGTATTCGGTGGGTTACATCGACATCGACCGGTTCAAGAGCGTCAACGACGTCTACGGGTTCGACCGCGGCGACGACTTCATCATCGCGCTGGCGCGCAGCCTGCAGCGGGCCAGCGCGCAGACCGGCCCGCCGTCGATCTTCCTGGGCCACATCGGCGGTGACGACTTCGTCTTCATCTGTACGCCCGATCAGGTCCTGCCGCTGACCAAGCGCACGGTCACCGACTTCGAGAACGTGGCCGACCGCCTCTACGAGCCGACGGACGCCCAGCGGGGCTTCATCGAGGTGCCGGACCGCCGCGGCAACAAGCAGAAGGCGGCCCTGGTGACGCTCTCCATCGGGGTGGCTCAGGCGACCCTGGAGGGCCGCCGGTTCACCGATCCGAGGGTGGTCATCGCGGTCGCCTCGGAGATGAAGAAGGTCGCCAAGTCACAGCCGGGCTCCTACGTCGCCATCGACCGGCGCCGCGAGGCCGAGGGATAGCCCTACCCGGAAACACGAGACGGCGCGTAGTGCGGGACGTATTCCTGTCCGCTCAGCGCCCCGATCGCGGCGATCAGCTCGTCGGTGAGCGCGCGGACCCCGGCTGCCGTCCCGGCGCGCCCGGACACCTCCAGCGGCGGCCCGAAGGTGATCGTGATGGGGCAGCGCCGCGGGTGGAACAGGTCGGCGGGTCGGGCCCGGCCGGTGCCGGTGATGCCGGCCGGGACGATCGGGACGCCGGCCCGGTCCGCCAGCCGCACGGCGCCGGTGCGCCCCCGGTAGAGGCGGCCGTCGGGGGAGCGGGTGCCCTCCGGGAAGACCGCGACGAGACCACCGGCGCGCAGGATCGGCACGGCGGCGTCGAAGGCGCTGAGGACGGCCCGTCCACCGGCGCGTTCGACCGGGATGGCGCCCATGCCGGTCACCACCCGCCGGGTCAGCGCGCCGCGCGGGCCGGTGGCCCGGAAGTACTCCGCCTTCGCCCAGAACGCGATGTGCCGGGGCACGGCGACGCCGAGGAAGAGCTGGTCGCCGACGGAGAGGTGGTTGGCGCAGAGGATCGCGCCCCGATCGGCCGGAAGGTGTTCCAGGCCGGCGACCTGCGGTCGCCAGACGCGGCGCAGGGCGCTGCCGACGGTCGCGCCGGCCACGGCATAGAGAGCGGGGGTACGGGTCATCGCCCGGTCCCCAGGTGTGCCGCGACGGTGGCGTCCAGCAGCGGCGCCGGGTCGTCCAGCCCGGTGGCGAGCGGCAGGCTGCCCCAGCTCCACAGCTGCACCACCCCGTGCAGGCCGGCCCACAACGCCCCGGCCGTGACCTCGGCCCGTGCCGCCTCGCCGGGCCGTGCCTCGGCCACCAGGTCCACCAGCAGCCGGAACAGCGGCAGGCTGGTGTCGCGCAGCCCGAGGTGGCCGCTCTCCAGCAGATCGTGCCGGAACATCAGCTCGAACATGCCGCGCTCCTCGGCGGCGAACCGGGCGTAGGCGCGGGCCAGCAGCGCCACCCGTCGCCGCGGTTCGGCGGGCGCCCCGGCGAGCGTGGCGGTCACCCGTGCGGTGAGGTCGCGGAATCCCTCCCCGGCGATCGCGGAGAGAAGCTCCAGGTGGGTGGGGAAATAGCGCCGGGGCGCGCCGTGCGACACGCCGGCCCGGCGGGCGATCTCGCGCAGCGAGAGGGCGGCGCTCCCGTCGGTCCGGACCAGTTCCGCGCCGGCGCGCACCAACCGGTCGCGAAGTCCGAGCTCAGGCTCCATAGACACTGTCTACCATCGCGACATAGACACTGTCTACGAACGACGCGGATGTGAAGTAGCTCGCTGGCCTGGTGGCAAAATCGTTGCCGCGTGCAAGACTCGGGGGTGACCCACCACGCGCTGGCGGGACTCGGTGAAATTCCGAACCGGCGGTGATCCGATGCGCACGCATCGGTAAGCCCGCGACCCGGACGTCGACCATGACGGACGGTGGACCTGGTGAGACTCCAGGGCCGACGGTTGATCAGGCGACAGCCTGGTCAGACAGTCCGGATGGGAGACAGCGCGCGGAATCGGCGAGTCGTGCCCTGCTGGCACGGTCTCGGCGAGGGTGCGCGAAGCGTACCCTCATGTCCGGTTCCTGGCGTTCTCCCTGTGCCTCGTCGCGCGTGACCCTGCCGCGTGAGAGGACGTCAGCCCGATGGTCACCGAGGACGAGGCGATGCGCCGCGCGATCGCGCTGGCCGCCCGTGGCCTTGGCACGACCAGCCCCAACCCGGTCGTCGGCTGCCTGCTTCTCGGTCCCGGCGGCGAGGTGGTCGGCGAGGGCTTCCATGTGTACGCGGGCGGCCCGCACGCCGAGATCGTGGCCCTCGCCCAGGCCGGCGAGCGGGCCCGGGGCGGCACGTGCGTGGTCTCGCTGGAGCCGTGCAACCACACCGGGCGTACCGGACCGTGCTCAGAGGCCCTGATCGCGGCCGGGGTGCGGCGCGTGGTGATCGGGGTGGACGACCCCAACCCGGTCGCGTCCGGCGGGGCGGCGACGCTGCGGGCGGCCGGCATCGAGGTGGAGACCGGGGTGCGCCGGGAGGAGGCCGAGGCGGGCAACATCGCCTGGCTGACCGCGGTGCGCCGGGGCCGGCCGTACGTGACCTGGAAGTTCGCCGCGACGCTGGACGGCCGCTCGGCCGCCGCCGACGGCACCAGCCAGTGGATCTCGTCGACCGAGTCCCGGTCCGACGTGCACGTCCTGCGCAGCACCGTCGACGCGATCGTGGCCGGCGTCGGGACCGTCCTGGCCGACGACCCGCAACTCACCGTCCGGGACCTGCGCGACGGCACGCTTGCGATCAAGCAGCCGCTGCGGGTGGTGGTCGACTCGTCCGGCCGTACCCCCGCGAATGCCCGCGTGCGGGATGCCGCCGCACCCACCTGGATCGTCACGGTGGCCGCGGCCGGCGCCGACCAGCAGGGACGCGTGGATCTGACCGGGATGCTGACCGAGCTGTACGCGCGAGGCATGCGCAATGTGCTGCTCGAAGGCGGTCCGAGGATCGCCGGAGCTTTCCTGGCGGCCGGACTTGTCGATCGGGTGATCGGATACATCGCACCGAAACTGCTCGGCGACGGCCGGGCTGCCCTGATCGACGCCGGTGTCGGCACCATCGCCGACGCCGTCGAACTGGACTTCACCGAGATCACGCAGATCGGCGGCGACCTGCGTTTCACGGCATTGCTGCGACCCAAAGAAGCTTCGCTTCGCCAGAAGCCATCCGACCGCCCCGCCCACCACCCTGAAGCGGAATGAAAGGCCAGTGCTTATGTTCACCGGAATTGTGGAAGAGCTCGGCGAGATCGTCCGCCTCACCCGAGGTGCGGACGACTCGGCGGTCATCGCCGTCAAGGGCCCGCTCGTCACGTCGGACGCGGGGCACGGCGACTCGATCGCGGTGAACGGGGTCTGTCTCACGGTCATCGACAACGAGGCCGGCGTCTTCACGGCGGACGTGATGGGCGAGACGCTGCGCCGCAGCTCGCTCGGCGCGCTCGCGATCGGCAGCCAGGTCAACCTGGAGCGGGCCGCGGCGCTGAACAGCCGCCTCGGCGGCCACCTGGTGCAGGGGCACGTGGACGGCGTCGCGCGGATCATCGCCCGCGAGCCGGCCGACCAGTGGGAGGTGGTGCGTTTCTCGCTGCCTGCCGAACTGGCGAAGTACGTGGTGGAGAAGGGTTCGATCACCGTTGACGGCGTCTCGCTCACCGTCATGGAGGTCACCGCGGACAGCTTCGCGGTCGGGATGATCCCGGCCACCTCGAAGCTGACCGTGCTGGGCAGCAAGGCCATCGGCGATCCGGTCAACCTCGAGGTCGACGTGATCGCGAAGTACGTCGAGAAGATGCTGGGGAGCCGCAATGTTTGAGAGCATCGAGCAAGCGATCGAGGACATCGCCGCGGGCAAGCCGGTGATCGTCGTGGACGACGAGGATCGGGAGAACGAGGGTGACCTGATCTTCGCGGCCGAGCACGCCACGCCGGAGCTGGTGGCGTTCATGGTCCGTTACACGTCGGGGTACATCTGCGTGCCGCTGCCCGAGGAGGAGGCGGACCGCCTCGACCTCCCGCCGATGTTCCACACCAACCAGGACGCCCGCGGCACGGCCTACGCGGTGACCGTGGACGCCCGGCACGGCGTCAGCACCGGCATCTCCGCCGCCGACCGCGCGCACACGATCCGGCTGCTCGCCTCGGCGGACACCCAGCCGGCCGATCTCTCCCGGCCCGGCCACATCGTGCCGCTGCGGGCCAAGTCCGGTGGCGTCCTGCGCCGGCCCGGGCACACCGAGGCCTCGATCGACCTGGCCGTGCTGGCCGGTTGCCGCCCGGCCGGTGTGCTCTGCGAGATGGTGAACGACGACGGCACCATGCAGCGCCGGCCCGATCTGGAGAAGTTCGCGGCCGAGCACGGGCTCACGCTGATCTCGATCGCCGAGCTGGTGGCGTACCTGAGCCTGCGCCAGGGCCGCCAGGTCGAGCGGGTGGTGGAGACCCGGCTGCCGACCGAGCACGGCGACTTCACCGCGATCGGCTACCGCACCGAGGCGGACAACGGCGAGCACGTGGCGCTGGTCTTCGGTGAGATCGGCGACGGCGAGGACGTGCTGGTCCGGGTGCACTCCGAGTGCCTCACCGGCGACGTCTTCGGCTCCAAGCGGTGCGACTGCGGCCCGCAGCTGGACGCGGCCCTGGATCGGGTCGCGGCGGCCGGCCGGGGCGTGGTGCTCTACATGCGCGGCCACGAGGGCCGGGGCATCGGGCTGCTGCACAAGCTGCAGGCGTACCAGTTGCAGGACCGCGGGCTGGACACGGTCGACGCGAACCTGGAGCTGGGGCTGCCGGCCGACGCGCGTGACTACGGCACCGGCGCGCAGATCCTCGCCGAACTGGGCATCCGCTCGATGCGGCTGCTCACCAACAACCCGGCGAAACGAGCAGGGCTTGAGGGGTACGGCCTACGCGTCACCGGACGCGAGTCGCTGCCGGTCCGGTTGCATCCGGAGAACGTGCACTACCTGCGGACCAAGCGGGACCGGATGGGCCACCTGTTCGAGGCATTGGGCTGACCGTATCCCTCCCAGGGATGACAATGTTGGGCAAAAGAGGGGGACAAACTCATGGCCGGCTTCGGTGATCCGCACACGCAACCCGTCGACGCGGCCGGGCTGCGGCTCGGCATCGTCGGCTCCCGCTGGCACAACGACCTGGTCGATCACATGATCAGCCGGGCCAAGGCCGCGGCCGAGGCCTGCGGCGTCACGAACGTGACCACCGTCCGGGTCGCCGGTTCGGTGGAGCTGCCGGTGATCGCGCAGGCCCTGGCCCGCAAATGCGACGCGGTGGTCGCGCTCGGCGTGGTGATCAAGGGGGAGACCCAGCACTTCGAGTACGTCTGCGACGCCGTCACCACCGGGCTGACCCGGGTGGCGCTCGACGAGGGCACCCCGGTGGCCCACGGCGTGCTCACCGTGCAGAGCCTGGGCCAGGCCCGCGACCGGGCCGGCCTGGAGGACTCGATCGAGGACAAGGGCTGGCAGAGCACGGTGGCCGTGCTCGACGCGGCCCTGACCCTCCGCGAGGTGGAGAAGGCCTGACCTACAGCCGTCCCGCCTCGATGATGCGTGCCAGGAACTGGCGCGTGCGGGACTCGACGGGGTCGCCCAGCACCTGCGCGGGCGGCCCGGCCTCGAGGACCCGGCCGCCGTCCAGGAACGCCACCCGGTCCGCCACCTGACGGGCGAAGCCCATCTCGTGGGTGGCCAGCACCATCGTCATGCCCTCGCCCTTGAGGTCCCGGATCATCGTCAGCACCTCGCCGACCAGCTCCGGGTCGAGGGCCGAGGTCACCTCGTCGAGCAGCAGCAGACGGGGGTTGTTGACGAGCGCGCGGACGATCGCGACCCGCTGCTGCTGACCGCCGGAGAGCCGGTCCGGGTACGACCCCGCCTTCTCCGCCAGCCCGACCCGTTCGAGCCAGGTCATCGCCCGGTCCGTCGCCTCGGCCTTGTTCCGCTTGTGCACCCGGACCGGGGCGAGCGTGATGTTGTCCAGCACCGTCATGTGCGGGAACAGGTTGTAGGACTGGAAGACCAGGCCGATCCGCTGCCGTACCTCGTCCGGGTTCGCGCGCGGGTCGGTGATCTCGTCGCCGTCGAGCGTGATCGTGCCGTCGTCGATCTGTTCCAGCAGGTTGACGCAGCGCAGCAGCGTCGACTTGCCCGATCCGGAGGCGCCGATCAGGGCGACCACCTCGTGCTCGGCCACGTCCAGCGTGAGGCCGTCCAGGATGACGTGATCGCCGAACGTCTTACGGACGTCCGTGCAGGAGAGCACCATGTCAGGACCCCGCGTTCTGGCGGCGGGCCGCCCGCAGCGTCACCCAGTCGGTGACCCCGATCAGCGGCAGGGCGAGAAGAACGAAAAGCACCCCGGCGACGATGTACGGGGTGAAGTTGGCGTCCTGTGCGACACCGATCTGAGCGGCCCGGATGGCGTCGATCGGACCGGCCAGGGAGATCAGCCCGACGTCCTTCTGCAGTGCCACGGTGTCGTTGAGCAGCGGCGGGGCGACCCGGCGCACCGCCTGCGGCAGGACCACATGGCGCATCGCCTGCCGGTAGCTGAGCCCGAGCGAGCGGGCCGCCGCGATCTGGCTCGGGTGCACCGACTCGATGCCGGCCCGGAACACCTCGGCCAGGTACGCGCCGTAGGTCACGATGATCGCGGCCGCGCCGAGGACGAGCACGTCCGGAGTGCCCTGCAGGCGCAGGCCCGGGATGCCGAACGCGTACAGGTAGATCACGATGATCAGCGGGAGGCCGCGGAACGAGTACGTGTAGCCGGTGGCCAGGGCGCGTACCGGGAAGAAGACCGGGCCGCGCAGGGTGCGCAGGATCGCCACGATCAGGCCGAGGGTGAGCGCGAGCGCCGCGCAGACCACGAGCAGCCGGATGTTGAGCCAGAGCCCGAACAGGATCTCCGGCAGGTACTCGGTGGCGGCGTCCGGGTCGAAGAACGAGCTCTTGACCCGGTCCCATCCGGGGGCGCCGGTGATCGCGACGGTGAGCAGTGTGCCGACCACGGCCGTGGAGAGGGCCGCGAGCAGCACGGAGCGGACCGCCCGCCGGCGGCGGTAGGCGATCCGCTCCAGTTGCCTGGTGCTGGGTGCGTATGTCACGAGAGTTCTGGTGCTCCGCCGGTGTCGGCCAGCCAGGTCTTCTCCAGTACAGCGAGTGTTCCGTCCTGGCGCAGCTGATCGACGGCGTTGCTCACGCAGCCGGTCAGCGAGGAGCCCTTGTCCAGCACGATGCCGAACTGCTCGGGGACGCCGACCTGGGGCAGCTGGCCGACGATGACGCCGTTGTCGAGCTCGGCCCCGGTCATGTAGAAGGCGGTCGGCAGGTCCACCACGATGCCGTCGACGGTGCCGTTCTCCAGCGCCGCCTTCGCGTCGTCGTTGTTGTTGAAGACCGACGGCTGGGCGTCCGGCTTGATCACGTCGGTGACCGCCTGGTAGCTGGTGGTGCCGACCTGGGCGCCCAGCTTGGCGCCCTTGAGGTCGGCCAGCGACTTCGCGCCGGCGATCTTGGAGCCCTTGGTGGTGATCACGGTCTGCCGCACCAGGTAGTACGGCGAGGAGAAGTCGACGGCCTGCTTGCGCTCGTCGGTGATCGAGAACTGGTTGATGTCGATGTCGTACTTCTTCGGGCCCGGAGCGATCGCGTTGTTGAACGTCACCGACGTCCACACCACGTTCGCCGCTGGGTATCCGAGGCGGTCGGCGACCGCGTAGGCGACGGCGGACTCGTACCCCTTGCCGTTGGCCGGCTTGTTCTCACTGAACCATGGCTCGTAGGCGGGGTTGTCCGTGCCGATCGTCAGCTTGCCCGGCGTCAGGGTGGCGAGACTGCCGGGAGCGCAGGCGTCCGCTGCGGAGGAGGACGCGGTCGCGGTGGGGGACTCGTCCTCCACCGGGGAGCAGGCGGTGACGGCGGCGAACAGGAGCGCCACGCCGCCGACCGCGACAGGGGTGTATCGGCTGACCATGCCGGGCAGCTTAAAAGACGTCCCAACCGCTGGGGGCGTTCGTCGTCAAGACGTGATGAGCTGCCACAATCACTTCCCGTGAAGACGTTCGAAGAACTGTTTGCCGAGTTGCAACGCAAGGCGGCGGAACAGACCCCCGGTTCGGGCACCGTCGAGGCGCTCGAACGCGGAGTCCACTTCATCGGCAAGAAGGTCGTCGAGGAAGCCGCCGAGTCCTGGATGGCGGCCGAGCACGAGGGCAAGGAGCGGGCCGCTGAGGAGATCTCCCAGCTGCTCTACCAGGCACAGGTGCTGATGATCGCCACCGGGCTGGAGCTCAAGGACGTTTACCGACATCTCTGACGTGTGTCCCTGACCCGTTGATCGAGATCGAAGGAGCACGTCCGATGCTGCGCATCGCCATTCCGAACAAGGGAACCCTCTCCGCGCCCGCGTCACAGATGTTGCGCGACGCCGGCTACCGCCAGCGCACCGACCCCAAAGATCTGCTCTGCCGTGACGAAGCCAACAACGTCGAGTTCTTCTACCTCCGGCCGAAGGACATCACGACGTACGTGGGCTCCGGTGACCTGGATCTCGGCATCACCGGCCGGGACCTGCTCGTCGACTCCGGCGTTCCGGCGACCGAGCTGCTCGACCTGAACTTCGGCCGGGCCACGTTCCGCTGGGCGGCGCCGGCCGGCACGCTGCAGAGCGCCGACGAGATCGGTGGCCGGCGGATCGCCACCGCCTACCCCGGCGTGGTCGCCCGGTACCTGGCCGAGAACGAGGTGAAGGCGGACGTCGTGCGCCTGGACGGCGCCGTCGAGAACGCGGTCCGGCTCGGGGTGGCCGACCTGATCGCCGACGTCGTGGAGACCGGCGCCACGCTGCGCCAGGCCGGGCTGGTCACGATCGGTGAGCCGATCATGCAGTCCTCGGCCATCTTGATCAGTAGGGAAGAGGGCCTGATCGGCCGCGAGGAGCAGGCGCCGGCCGGCGCGGCGCAGCTGCTGCGGCGCCTGCAGGGTGTGCTCGTCGCCCGGAACTACGTGATGCTGGCCTACGACGTCCGGGCGGACCTGCTGGAGCAGGCGACCGGGCTGACCCCCGGCATCGAGTCGCCGACCGTCTCGCCGCTGCACCGGGAGGGCTGGGTCGCCGTGCAGGCGATGGTCCAGCGCAGCGAGGCGCACCGGATCATGGACGAGCTCTACGACCTCGGCGCGCGGGCGATCCTGGTCACCACCATCGCGAATTGCAGGCTCTGATGACCGCAGTGATCTACCGACCCAAGAAGATCCGGCTGGTGGCCGTCCCGGCGGCGATCGCCGTGGCGGTCCTCTTCACGGTGCTCAGCTTCGGGCTGACCGGCAACGCCGGGTTCGAGAACTCGAAGGCCACGTTCCAGCGCGGCGACCAGGCCGCGATGATCGGGCTCGGGGTGCTGCTCGGCCTCGGCATCCTGGCGTTCTGCCGGCCGCGGGTCACCGCCGACGGCGACGGCGTGCACGTGCGCAACGTGGTCGGCGGTTACGACCTGCCGTGGAACGTGGTGCGCGCGGTCCGCTTCGACCGGAACTCGGCGTGGGCGCACCTGGAGCTGCACGACGACGAGCAGGTGGCCGTGCACGCGTTGCAGGCGGTCGACCGGGACTACGCGGTGGAGGGCGTGCGTACCCTCCGGGCTCTGCACGCGGAAGCGACGCAAACCGGACCGGCCTGACGCAGGCCGGACCGGCCTCGGGCTCCTCTTCTCACGGCCTGGTAGACTTCACCGCAGTCGACCACGCCCCCATGTTTGTGGGGGCGCGAAAGAGGAGCCCGCTAGGTTCCCACCCGAGTCACTCCGGTGGCTGGGTCCGGTCACCCGTTCAGGGCACGC
This sequence comes from Actinoplanes sp. NPDC023936, assembly GCF_040639325.1. Lineage (NCBI taxonomy): Bacteria > Bacillati > Actinomycetota > Actinomycetes > Micromonosporales > Micromonosporaceae > Actinoplanes > Actinoplanes sp. NPDC023936. The sequence continues at coordinate 296,968 of NZ_JBEZZR010000004.1, forward strand.
CATCGCGGCAGGCACTGTTCAGGGGAGCGTCCTCCCGGACGCCGATGACCGGTCGAGCGGGCCCCGCCATGTGCTCTCGCAGCACTGACGGGGTCTTCTGCTTTCCCGGCGTTCCGCCACCATCGGGACACTCGGGGCCGACCGCCATTGGCATCATTCGTAACGCACTGGGTGTTATGGATGAGAGAACAACGTTCTGAGGAGGCCCCATCAGCGTCGAACCACGCGTGAACGAACAGATCCGGGCTCGTGAGGTCCGCCTGGTCGGTCCGGAGGGTGAGCAGGTCGGCATCGTGCCGCTCGAGCGCGCTCTTCAACTGGCTGCGGACGTCGACCTGGACCTGGTCGAGGTTGCTCCGATGGCGCGGCCGCCGGTGTGCAAGCTCATGGACTTCGGCAAGTTCAAGTACGAGAGCGCACTCAAGGCTCGCGAAGCGCGGCGCAACCAGCAGCAGACTGTCATCAAGGAAATGAAGCTGCGGCCGAAGATCGACCCGCACGACTACGAGACCAAAAAGGGTCACGTGGTGCGGTTCCTCAAGGCGGGCGACAAAGTCAAGGTGACGATCATGTTCCGCGGCCGTGAGCAGAGCCGCCCCGAACTGGGCTTCCGGCTTCTCCGCCGGCTCAGCGAGGAGATCTCGGAGCTCGGCTTCGTCGAGGCCAGCCCGAAGCAGGACGGCCGAAACATGATCATGGTGTTGGCCCCGCATCGGGCCACCAAGGTCGCAGCGGCCGCCACGGCCGCCGCCAGCGCGCGCCCGCCGCGGGAGCCGCGCGAGGGTGAGGCCGAGGCTGAGGCCGCACCGGCCACGGTCGCCGACACCTCGGTAGAGTAATCAGCTTTTCCCCGTGTCCCCCTGGTTGCGGGGAAAGATCAGAAAGAGGCGTTCAGTGCCGAAGATGAAGAGCCACACCGGTATGGGCAAGCGGGTGAAGGTGACCGGCAAGGGCAAGCTCGTCACCGAGCAGGCCGGTAAGCGCCACCTGCTGGAGCACAAGTCCTCCCGGGTCACCCGCCGGATGACCGGCACGGTCACCGTGGCCAAGGCCGACACCAAGCGAGTGAACAAGCTTCTGGGTCGCTGACGCGAGCCTGACCGGTTCTTTAAGGAGTAACGAGAAATGGCACGCGTCAAGCGGGCGGTAAACGCCCAGAAGAAGCGCCGCACCCTGCTCGAGTCCGCGAGTGGCTACCGCGGCCAGCGCTCGCGCCTGTACCGCAAGGCCAAGGAGCAGGTGCTGCACTCGATGCAGTACGCGTACCGCGACCGCCGTGACCGCAAGGGCGACTTCCGCCAGCTGTGGATCACGCGGATCAACGCGGCCGCTCGGGCCAACGGCATGACCTACAACCGCCTGATCCAGGGGCTGAAGCTGGCCGAGGTCGAGGTCGACCGCAAGATCCTGGCCGACCTCGCGGTCAACGACGCCGCCGCGTTCGCCGGCATCGTCGAGGTCGCCCGTGCGGCCGTCGCGGCCGAGGGCACCGGCGGCGCTGCCGCTCAGGCTGCCTGATAACGCGAAGCACGTTCGAGGCGCCTTCCGAGTCACTCGGGAGGCGCCTCTTCCTTTAGGTCGGAGCGGATGTTCACACCTCGTACCCCCAGAATCGTCGCGGCCCGGCGTCTGCAGCGCCGCAAGGATCGCGATCAGAGCGGCCGTTTCCTCGCCGAAGGGCCGCAGGCCGTTCGCGAGGCCCTCGCCGCCGGCGCCGTGCTGGAGCTCTTCGGCACCGCGGCCGGGCTGACCCGGTACGCCGACCTGGCCGCGATGGCGCCCGAGGTCTCCCCGGTCACCGACGACGCCCTCGCCGCGCTCACCGAGACCGTGCACCCGCAGGGCCTGGTCGCGGTCTGCGAGCAGAACGACGTGCCGATCGCCGAGGCGCTCGCGAAGCAGCCCCGGCTGGTCGCGGTGGTCGCGGAGATCCGCGACCCGGGCAACGCCGGCACCGTGCTGCGCACCGCCGACGCCGCCGGCGCGAGCGCGGTGATCTTCGCGGGCGACGCCGTCGATCCCTACAACGGCAAGTGTGTACGGGCCTCGGCCGGCTCACTGTTCCACGTGGACGTGGTCCGGACCCCGCTGACCGTGCTCGACCTGCTGCAGGACAGCGGCCTGCAGGTGCTCGCCACCAGCGGCACCGGTGAGGACGACGTGGACTCGCTGCTGGACGGCGGTCAGCTGGCCGCGCCGACCGCGTGGCTGTTCGGCTCCGAGGCGCACGGGCTGCCCGAGGACGCGCTGAAAGCCGCCGACCGCCGGGTCCGGGTGCCGATCTACGGCGGAGCGGAGAGCCTCAACCTCGCCGCGGCGGCCGCCGTCTGCCTATATGCCTCGGCTCGCGCACAGCGCTGACGGTATGCTGGGGCGCATGTCAGGTCGTCTCCTGTTTATGCAGCCCGCTGGTCGCGGGCGCTGATCTGACGTTCTCTGCGCTCCCCTTGACCGGCGGGCTGCGGCCCAGCCGCGCCTCCGTAGACTGCCCGATGGCAAACCGGTGTGAGGGAGAATATGTCCTACCGCAACGATCCGTACGATCCGAAGCAGGCCGTCCTGCTGGCGCCTGAGTCCCTCGAGAGCGCTGTCGCCGAGGCCGAGAAGGCGTTCGCCGAGGCCACCGACCTCGACGCGCTCGCCGCGCTGAAGCCGGCGCACCTCGGTGACCGCTCCCCGGTGTCGCTGGCCCGGCGGGAGATCGGCTCGCTGCCGCCGGCCGCGAAATCCGACGCCGGCAAGCGGGTCAACGTGGCCCGCCAGGCCGTGCAGGCCGCCTTCGACGCCCGCACCGCCGCGCTGGAAGCCGACCGTGCCGCCCGGGTGCTCGTCGAGGAACGCGTCGACGTCACTCTGCCGTGGACGCGCCGCCCGCGCGGCGCCCGGCACCCGCTGACCACGCTGATGGAGCACATGGGCGACGTCTTCGTCGGCATGGGCTACGACATCGTCGACGGTCCCCAGCTGGAGCTGGAGTGGGCCAACTTCGACGCGCTCAACATCGGCCCGGACAACCCGGTGCGCGGCTCCTCGGACACCTTCTTCGTGGACCTGCCCGGCCTGGTGATGCGGACGCACACGTCGCCCGGCCAGGTCCGCACGATGCTGGACCGGCAGCCGCCGATCTACATCGTCAGCCCGGGTCGCGCGTACCGGACCGACGAGCTGGACGCCACGCACAGCCCGGTGTTCCACCAGATCGAGGGCCTCGTCATCGACGAGGGCATCACGATGGCTCACCTGCGCGGCACGCTCGACTACTTCGCTAAGGCGATGTTCGGGCCGGACGCGAAGACCCGCTGGCGGCCGCACTACTTCCCGTTCACCGAGCCGTCCGCCGAGTTCGACGTCTGGTTCGCCCAGCACCGCGACGGCCCGCGCTGGGTCGAGTGGGGTGGCTGCGGCATGGTCAACCCGCGGGTGCTCACGGCCTGCGGCATCGACCCGGCGAAGTACTCCGGGTTCGCGTTCGGCATGGGTGTCGAGCGGACCCTGATGTTCCGCAACGGCGTCTCCGACATGCGCGACATGGTCGAGGGCGACGTGCGGTTCACCACGAACTTCGGAATGGAGTCCTGAAGCGATGAAGACGTCACTGTCGTGGCTGCGCGAGTACGTCGAGCTGCCCGCCGGGATCACCGCTTCGGAGCTGGACGCCGCGCTGACCAACCTGGGCATGGAGGTCGAGGGCATCGTCGACCAGGCGGCCACGGTCTCCGGTGACCTGGTCGTCGGCCGGGTGCTGACCATCGAGGAGCTGACCGGCTTCAAGAAGCCGATCCGGTTCACCACCGTCGACGTCGGCCGGGACACGCCGCAGGAGATCGTCTGCGGCGCCCGCAACTTCGCCGAGGGCGACCTCGTGGTGGTCATCCTCCCCGGCGGCGAGCTGCCCGGCGGGTTCAAGATCGGCGCCCGGAAGACGTACGGCCGGAACTCCCACGGCATGATCTGCTCCGCCGCCGAGCTGGGCCTCTCCGGCGATCACTCGGGCATCATCGTGCTGCCCGCGGACTCCGCGGCGCCGGGCGTCGACGCGCGGCCGGTCGTCGGCCTCGACGAGGTGCTGATCGAGGTCGAGATCACTCCGGACCGTGGGTACGAGATGAGCGTCCGCGGTATCGCCCGCGAGCTCGCCACGTACTTCGATGTCCGTTTCACCGACCCGGCCGAGATCGACGCCCCGGGCGCGACCGCCGGCGTGCCGCATCCGGTCGAGATCGAGGACACCGTCGGGTGTGACAGGTTCGCGGCCCGGGTGGTCCGCGGCGTCGACCCGGACGCGCCGTCCCCGGAGTGGATGCAGCGCCGCCTCGTCGCCGCCGGCATCCGCACCATCTCGCTGCCGGTCGACATCACCAACTACCTGATGCTCGAGCTCGGCCAGCCGATGCACGTCTTCGACCTGAACCGGCTCCAGGGCGGCCTCGTCGTGCGCCGCGCCCGCCCCGGCGAGAAGCTCACCACGCTGGACGGTGTGGCCCGGTCGCTCGACGCCGAGGACATGGTGATCTGCGACGAGACCGGTCCGATCTCGCTCGCCGCGGTGATGGGCGGCGAGACCAGCGAGTGGCAGCAGGGCACCGTCGACGTGCTCCTGGAGGCCGCGCACTGGGACCCGGTGATGGTCGGGCGGACCGCCCGCCGGCACAAGCTGTTCAGCGAGGCCGCCAAGCGGTGGGAGCGGGGCGTCGACCCGCAGTTGCCGCTCGCCGCGCTGGAACGGGCCGTCCAGATGCTCACGTCGCATGCCGGGGGAACCGTCGACGAGCGGATTCTTGACATCAACCACGTGGTCCCGCCCGCCGTGGTGCGGCTGCCGGCCACGCTGCCGTCCAAGATCATCGGGCTGGACTTCTCCGCCGAGCGCGTGGCCGAGCTGCTGACCAAGGTCGGCTGCGACGTCACCGGCGCCGACGAGCTCGAGGTCGTGCCGCCGTCCTGGCGTCCCGACCTGCTCGCCCCGATCGACCTGGTCGAGGAGGTGGCGCGGCTCGGCGGGTACAACGAGATCCCGAGCGTGCTGCCGCCCGCCGGCAGCAGCAACGGGCTCACCGCGGCGCAGCGTCAGCGTCGCTCGATCGGCCGGGCTCTCGCCGAGAACGGCTACGTCGAGGTGCTGTCCTACCCGTTCGTGGCGCCCGGCACGGCGGACGCGCTCGGTCTCGCGGCCGACGATCCCCGGCGCAGCGCGGTGCGGCTCACCAACCCGCTCTCCGAGGAGGAGCCGCTGCTGCGTACGTCGCTGCTCGCGCCCCTGCTCGGCACGCTCAAGCGTAACCTGAGCCGGGGTCGCCGGGACGTCGCGCTCTTCGAGACCGGCACGGTGTTCCTGCCGTACCTCACGGCGACCGCGCCCCCGGTGCTCGGCGTCGACAGGCGGCCCACCGTGGACGAGTGGACCGCCGCGAACGCCATCGTCCCGGAGCAGCCGTGGCACCTCGCCGTCGTGCTGACCGGCGACGTCGACCCGGCCGGCTGGTGGGGTGACGGGCGCGCGGCCTCCTGGGCGGACGCCATCGAGGCGGCGCGCGTCACGGTCGCGGCAGCCGGCCTGCCCGCTTCGCGGGTTTCGGTACGGGCCGCCGAGTACGCGCCGTGGCACCCCGGCCGCTGTGCCGAGATCCTGGTCGACGGAACCGTTGTCGGCCACGCGGGCGAGCTGCACCCGTCCGTGATCGCCGCGTTCGACCTGCCGAAGCGCACGTCGGCGGCGGAGCTGAACCTGAACCTGCTCCCCGCCGCCCCGGTGATCGACGCGACCCGGATCTCCACGTTCCCGGCCGCCCTGATCGACGTGGCGCTGGTCCTGGACCGCACGGTCCCGGCCGCGGACGTGCAGGCCGCGCTCGCCGAGGGCGCGGGCGAGCTGCTCGAGTCGGTGTCGCTCTTCGACGTGTACGAGTCCGAGCAGCTCGGCGCGGGGAAGCGCTCGCTCGCCTACAAGCTGACGTTCCGCGCCCCGGACCGGACGCTGACCTCCGAGGAGACGGTCGCGGCCCGGGACGCGGCCGTGGCCGTGACGGCCTCCCGTTTCGGCGCCGTGCTGCGCGGCGCCTGACCCCGCGTGTCGACTTCGGGTGCGCTCCGCACCTGAAGTCGACACGCTGGACCTGCTTCACCCGCGTGTGTGGAATTGGGGTGCGCTCCGCACCTCAATTCCACCCGCGGGGCCGGTCAGCTTGCCGGTTGCGGCGCCGCCGCCGGGCTGCGGTTGCCGGACGTGTCGACCGCCCGCACGCCGAAGAAGACGTTGTCCTTGGAGATGTCGATCGTCACCTCGGACACCTTGCCGACCCTGACGACGTGCTCCCAGTCCGGGGCCGTGGTCTCCCGCCAGACCACCTCGTAACCCGCGAGGTCCGGCTCGGCGCCGAGCTGCCAGCGCAGCGTGGTCTCGTTGGTCAGCCGGGTGGTGTCGATGACGACGCCGCGCGGGGTGCCCGGCGCCTGGGCGAGGCTCCACAGGGCGGCGGCGTTCACCCGGGCCACCCGGGCGATGTAGTCGAAGTCGCAGAACTCGACCAGGTCGCCGTACTGGACGCCGTTCTCCACCCGCACGTCCTGGTGCTCGTGCGCGAAGTTCTCCCGCGGCTCGGTGAAGCGCCCGGCCGGATAGCCGCGGAGCAGGAACGAGATGTGGTCGCTGCCGCGCAGGTAGCGGTCGCGGCGCCAGATGACGCGCACGTCCATGCCCTCCGGCGCGACGTCGTCGACGAACCGGCCCAGCTGCCGGGACGGACCGTCGTTCTCCCCGCCGACGCTCCGGCGGGTGTTCGCCTGGGCAGGCGTCTCCGAGGACGGCACACCCTCCACGAACAGCCTGACCGACCGGTTGGCGGGGCGGGTGCCGTCGTGGGCGTCGCCGGTGCCGACGATGTCGTTGCTGAACATGGCCTGGACGTCGGCGTTCGCCTCCTTGTAGGCCTGTGCCATGTGGTCGGAGCCGTACAGTCCCTGCTCCTCGCCGGCGACAGCGGCGAAGACCAGCGTCGCCTCGGACTCAGCCGTGGCGAGGACCCGGGCCAGCTCCATGATCACGGCGACGCCCGAGGCGTCGTCGTCGGCGCCGGGCGCGTCGCTCTCGGCGTCCATGACGTCGGAGGCGCGCGAGTCGTAGTGACCGGTCACCACGTAGATCCGCTCCGGCGTGACGCTGCCGCGCAGGGTGGCGATCACGTTGGTGATCGTGGTGGGCGCCGGGATCCGGGGGGAGACCGGCTGGACGAACGACTGGAGTTCCACTGTCATCCGTCCGGCGGACCTCGACGCGTACCCCTGCAGTTGATCGAAGATCCAGTCGCGGGCGGCGCCGATGCCGCGCACCGGGTCGGTCTGGGACGAGAGGGTGTGCCGGGTGCCGAAGGCGGCGAGCCGGCGGACGGTCGCCTCGATCCGCTTCGGGTCGATCTCCCGCAGAATCGCGCGGAGGCGGGCATCGGGCGTCCGGGCCGGTGGCCCGGCGGCGTGGGCGGCCGCCGGGATCGCCAGGGGTGCGGCGACGGCGGAGGCCGACAGGGAGAGAACGGTACGTCTATCCATAGGCGGCAGTCTATTCCTAGGAATTGCGGCCATGAACTGTCCTGATTCTCGCGTAGCGTCGCCCGCATGACGACACCGACCGGCTACACCACCGTCGCGCCATGGGTGGTCACCGACGACACCGGCGCCTTCCTCGACTTCGTGACCGAGGTCTTCGCCGGTGAGGAACTGGCACGGGTTCGCACCGCGGACGGTTTGATCGGTCACGGCGAGATCCGCGTGGGTGACACGGTGGTCCTGGCCTTCGACAGGCGCCCCGATTGGCCGGTGACGCCGAGCCTGCTCCGGGTCTTCGTCCCCGACGCCGACGCGGTCTTCGCCCGTGCCACGGCCGCCGGCGCGCGGGTGGTCACCGAGGTCGCGAACGACGCGTTCGGCAATCGGGGTGGCCGGATCCGTGACCCGTTCGGCACCATCTGGTGGGTGGTGAGCCCTCTCGAGGAGGTCGCCGAGGACGAGATCTGGCGGCGCCTCGCCGAGCCGGCCTACGCGGACGGCATGCGGATCGCCCAGGAGACCCTGGACGCCGAACTCAGCGGCCGGGCGCACGGCCGCGGCAGCACGCCGCTGAGGCCGGACGCGAGATGAGCCCGAGCGGCCGGTGGGAGCGGCCCGGGGTGGGAGATCGTGGAGGCGGTGCCGCAGGCGGCCCCCCGTGCTGATCAGCCGGCGTCCGGCCGGCCGGTTCCGGCCAGGCGGGATCGCAGGCGCCACACCCAGGCCAGGTAGGCGACGCAGATCACCAGCATGATCACGCCACAGGCGATCCAGGCCCAGCGTTCGAACGGCTCGCCGGCCAGGGCCGCCCGGACGAAGGCGAGGATCGCGAGCGCGAGCGGCCCGCCGCCCCAGGTGAGGTCGCTCAGAGTGAGGTCACGCAGGATTCGTGCCAGCATGACCCGCACTGTACGAAATCAGTCCCAGCGGGGGTCGCCGCCGACGATCTCGACCGGGGTGCCGGCCCGCGGGTGGCCGAAGATCTGCGCGGCGCTGTCGCCGCGGGAGAGGAGCTCGTGGAACGAGCGGCCGTGCCAGCCCGAGCTGCCCGGGGCGAACGACATCGTGCCGGCCGGGACCTCGAAGACGCCGTCGCTGATCGTGGCGGACGCCTCGGCCTCGCCGATCCGCACCCGGACGGACGTGCCGGCCGGGGCCGGTGCCGCGTCCCAGGTGGTCTTGATGTTGCCGTAACCGTCGGTGTACGCCACCGCTTGTTTGGGTGGCGGCCCGACCGGCAGCTCCTCGCCGAGCAGGCTGTCGTCGCCGCCGGCCAGGGCCGCGAGCGCGGCCGGGAACACGTCCCGCGAGCGGAACTGGGAGCCGTGGTCGGCGACCCGCACCGCGCGGATCGCGACACCCTCGGCGGCCAGGAAGGAGAGGCTGGCGCCCGCGTTCACGCCGACGACGAGCACGCCCGAGTCGAGGCGGGCGGCAGCGAGGCGTTCCCCGGCGTTGTTCGCCCGAGGCTCGTCCCGGTCGCGGCGGGGCGCGACGTTCGCGTACACGATCCGGTCGGATGGACCCTCGCCGAGGGCGAGCTGAGCCACGCAGAAGCCGGCGGCGACCGTGTCGAACGCCGGCACCGGCACCGTGATGACCTCGGCCGCGGGCAGCAGCAGGGCGATGTGCTGGCGGACCTCGGCGAAGGCGAGGTCTCCGGTGCCGTAGTCGGCGACGACGGTGAGCAGCATGAGCCGAAGATTACTCCGATTACGGGCGGTTTGCCCGGAGTAGCCGGCGAGCCTCCGGGCGCTCCTCGGGGTCCACGCGCGTGCACCCCGAGGAGATCAGCTCCCAGCCACCGGTGGCGAGGGCCTCGTCGATCAGCGACCGGACCCGGTCCACCCGGTGCGGCTCGGCCGCGAACAGCAGGCGCAGCCGGTCACCGCGCAGGCGGACGACGACCTCGTGGCCGGCGAGCGCCGCGGCGACCGCGGACTCCTCCGGAGCCGGAACCAGAACCGCCTGGTGCGCGTAGACCTGCCGCATGACCGCAACGGTAGCCGCGCCGGCGCACCGGAGCACACCGGCGCGGCATGCTCACCGGGAGATGTAGAGCCGGCGCCCGGCCGGGGCGAAACCGACCCGCTCGTAGACCCGCCAGGAGTCCTCGCCGCCCGCCTCCAGCCAGGCGATCTCCACGCCTCGCCCGAACAGCAGCCGGGCGATCTCCGCGGTGATCGCGCCGCCCAGGCCACGCCGCCGGAACGGCTCCCGGACCCCGATGCCGCCGATCTCACTGAGCCTGTCCTGCGGTGTCATCGCCTGCCCGCCACCCGCGCGTTCACCGTCGGCGGCGCGCGCGAGCAGGGCGATTCCGCCGCCGTCCTGAGTGCGGCGGATCCGGGCGACATCGGCGTCGGACGCCTGCGGCGCCGCGCCGAACGCCTCATTCGTCGCCGCGGCCAGATCGGCCCGGTCCAGGTCCGTGCCTGCTTCCGCCAGAACCAGATCCGAGGGTACGGGCGGAGCGTTCAGCGTCTCCGGCGTGCAGATCAGATACTCCTGCCGGGCCTCGACCGTGAAACCGGCCGACAGCAGGAGACCCTCCAGGGCGGGAGCGCTGCTCGTCACGTACTCCAGGCGGGGTTTGCGGCCGGCCTGCTCGAACGTCTCGATCAGCGCCTTGACATCGGCCGCGGTGATGGCGGCGCCGGGCTGCGGCGTCGCGTAGTTGACGAAGGGACTGTCGGTTCCCGAGTCCAGCCCGGCCACGAACGGGCCGACCTCGACGGCCTGCGGACGGGTACGCAGGTTGGACACGACGGAGCGCTGGATGCGCAGATCCATGATGGGAGTGACCTTTTCGAAAGAGGAAGTGACGACGTCTGCGGAAACGTGGGACCACCGCAGGCGGACGGAACCGTCAGCGGCGGCCGTTCGGCCGGGCGGCGATCACAGGCTTCACTCTCTCGAGCACTCGGGGAGCACGGTAGATCCGTAGCTCGCCCGGAAAGGTTTTCACACCGTGGGGCGGCACCGCAAGCACCGGTGCGGGCCGGCCGCCTGCGCGGCCCGCACCGGGCTCGGGAACCACTCGGGTCCACATCGGAGCAGGTGTCCACGGGTGTCGATGGCTTCGGTTTTTGTCGGTGGGCCTCGCTAGGGTTCCGGCCATGCTCTCGTTCGCGATCCCGTCCGGGTGGCGCCGGTTCGTGCTGCCACGCCGGGCCGATGCCCCGCCGATGCCCGAGGTCCAGGGGGTGCGGGTCCAGCACGCCACCGAGCTGATCACCGCGTTCCACGGTGACGTGCTCTCCTCGTTCGGGCACCGCGACACTCCCGGCGAGGTGTCCGAGGCGGGCCGGGCCTACCTGGCGGAGGGCCCCGCGGCGTCACCGCTCGGGGCGGCCGCCGTGGTCCAGGCGATCTCCGGCCTGCTCGACTGGTCCCGGCTGGACGAGGCCGAAGCGTTCGGCGACTACTGGCGGGAGCGGCACGGCCTCGCCTTCGCGGCCGCCGCGACGGCCGAGCTCGCGGCGCTGCACCCGGGCGATTTCGGGGTCGGCCGCCCGATCACCCACGGCGCGCCGGACCGGGACGCGACGGGCTATTCGACGAACCTCGCGGTCACGATCGCTTACCGGCTGCGCCGGGCCGTCGCGGCCGCGCCCCCGGCGGACTATGCGGAGGTCGTCGCGGCCCTCGCGGCGGTCCGCGGCGCGTCGCTGCCGCAGCGCGCGGTGATCTCGGTGCTGGCTCCCGACGAGACCGCCTGGGCCCACGAGATCATCGGGCAGGTGCTCGGGCGGCCCGACCGGGCGGCCGTCAAGCTGCTGCTGCTCACCGTCGTCACCGACGGCGAGCTCGCCCGGCGCCTCGCCGAGGAGACGAGCGCCTGGCAGCTGGCACACGAGCCGCAGCTGCTCTACACGTTCGCCGCCGGTGTCGGCGACGCGTCGGTGCCGGCGCTCACCCACTGGCTCGACGACCACGGCACCGCCGACGGGCAGCGGAAACTGCTCGGCGTGCTCGCCGCGATCGGCACCGACGAGGCGTTCACCGCGCTCGTCGACCGGCTCGACCGGCCGCACGTGGCCGGCGCGGTCGCCGAGGTGGCCGCCCAGCACCCGGCCCGGGCGCTGCGGGTGCTCGCCGCCTCCGGCCGGCCGGCCGCGACCCGCCTGCTGCGCGGTCACGTGGTCAGCCGGCTGGATCTCGCCGCGGAGGTCCGCCCGGAGCTCACGGGTCCGGCCGCGGAGCGTCTCGACGCGGTCCTCGGCTCGCTCGGCGCGGCCACCGCGGACAGCGCCGACCCGGCCGATCTGCCCGGCGTGCTCACCGATCCGCCCTGGGTCACCCGTGTCACGCGAAAGCCGCTCGTCGTCGCGGGTCTCACCACGGACGACACGGTGCGGGTCGTCTGGGCGCCGCGCGAGCGGGAGGCCTGGGGGCGGAGCAGCTGGACCCACTGGCACGGCTCGCGCGACTTCGCCCTCGTCGCCCGCCAGTTCGGCACCGCCCAGGTCAGCCGGTGGGACGAGATCTACTTCTTCCTGATGGCCGGCGACGAGCTCACCCTGCCGCTGATCGAGCGCTGGCGGCCCGCCGACGTCTGGGACATCGGCGAGTGGGGCCCGGCCCTCCTCGCGCGCTACGGCGCGGCGGCCGTCCCGGCGCTGGCCGACTGCGCGCGACGCGCCCCGGTCACCGTCGCGCCGCTCCTGGCCCCGGTCGAGTCACCCGAGGTCGCGCTGCTGATGGCGGACTGGCGCCGGCGCCTCCGGTCGGTGCGCAAGATCGCCACGACCTGGCTGGCCCGGCACGCCGCCGCGGCGGCCCGGGCGCTGATCCCGGTCGCGGTGGGCCCGGTCGCCGGTAAGGCCGGCGCCGCGCGCGCCGGCGCGGAGGACGCTCTGCGCGCGCTGGCTGCCGCCTGTCACGCCGACGAGGTGCGCGCGGCCGCCGGGGGGTTCGGTCCGGAGGCCGTCGCGTCGGTCGAGGAGATCCTGGCGGTCGATCCGCTGACGATCCTCCCCAAGGCCCTCCCCGACGTGCCGGAGTGGGCCAACCCGGCGCTGCTGCCCCCGATCCGGCTCACCGGCGGCCGGGGCACGCTGCCGCCGAGCGCGGTGGGTCACCTGCTGACCATGCTGGCGATGTCCCGGCTCGGCGAGGCGTACCCCGGGGTGGACCTGGTGCGCGCCGAGTGCGAGCCGGCCGATCTCGCCGCGTTCGCCTGGGCGCTGTTCACCGAGTGGCGCGAGGCCGGCCACCCGGCGAAACAGAACTGGGCGCTGGACGCGACGGGTCTGCTCGGCGACGACGACACGGTGCGCCGGCTCGCCCCGGTGATCCGGGCCTGGCCCGGTGAGGGCGGCCATGCCCGCGCGGTGACCGGCCTCGACGTGCTCGCCGAGATCGGCACCGACGTCGCCCTGATGTACCTGCACGGCATCTCGCAGAAGGTCAAGTTCCGAGGGCTCAAGGAGCGCGCCCAGGAGAAGATCGCGGAGCTGGCGGCCGCGCTCGGCCTCAGCCCCGACGAGCTGGCCGACCGCCTCGTGCCCGACCTCGGGCTGGACGCCGACGGCAGCCTGGTCCTCGACTACGGCCGCCGGCAGTTCACGGTCGGCTTCGACGAGCAGCTGAAACCGTTCGTCGCGGACGCGGGCGGGCGGCGGCGCACGTCGCTGCCGAAACCCGGCGCCCAGGACGACGCGGTGCTGGCCCCGGAGGCGTACCAGCGGTTCTCGGCCCTGAAGAAAGACGTCCGCGCGATCGCCGCCGACCAGGTGCGCCGCCTGGAACGGGCGATGGTGGACCAGCGCCGGTGGAGCGGGGCCGACTTCCAGCGGTACTTCGCGGGACACCCGCTGCTGCGGCACCTGGTGCGGCGGCTGGTCTGGCTGCGGATCGGGGAATCCGCCGGGGTGCGCCTGGCCGAGGACGGCACGTTCGCGGACGTGACCGACGAGACGGTGGTCCTGCGCGACGACGAGGAGATCGCGGTGGCACACCCGCTGCGGCTCGGCGACGAGGCGCGGGCGTGGGCCGAGGTCTTCGCCGACTACGAGATCCTCCAGCCGTTCCCGCAGCTCGGCCGCGAGGTGGAGGCGCTCGCGCCGGACCAGATCGAGGAGCGTCTGGGCAGAGGCTTCCTCGGCGTGCCGGCGGCGACCACCACGCTGCTCGGCCTGGAACGGCGTGGCTGGCGTCGCGGCGCGCCGCAGGACGCCGGGGTGCAGGGCTGGTTCGAGCGGGACGTGCCGGGCGACCTCACCCTGGTCGTCGAGATCGACCCGGGCATCGCGGTCGGGGCGCTCGACGTGCTGCCCGAGCAGAAGATCACCGAGGTCTACCTGGACGATCGCCACGGTCACCGCACCTACCAGCGGCGGGAGAGCAGCCGGCTCGGCGAGCTCGACCCGATCGTGGCGGCCGAGGCGCTGCGCGACCTGAGCGAGGTGCTTCCGTGAGTGCTGCCGTCGAGGTCTCGGCGGGCCGTGCCCAGCGGCCGCCGGCCGAGGTGCGTTACGCCGACGAGCTGGCCCGGCTGCGCGCCGGCGACGACGCGCCGAAACCGCCCGGCTGGGCGCTCAGCCTGCGGGCCGCCCGGGCGTTCATCGTCGGCGACGAGAAACTCGGCATCGCCCGTAAGTTCGTCGGCGACCCGTCGCTGATCGACCGGGCCCTGGTCAGCCTCGCGACCAGCCGCGGCCTGCTGCTCGTCGGCGAGCCCGGCACCGCGAAATCGCTGCTCTCCGAGCTGCTCGCGGCCGCGGTGAGCGGGGACTCGACGCTGACCATCCAGGGCGGCGCGGCCACCACCGAGGACCAGATCAAGTACTCGTGGAACTACGCGCTGCTGGTCTCCGAGGGCCCGACCGAGCGGTCGCTGGTGCCGGCGCCGCTGCTGCGCGGCATGGCACAGGGCCGGACCGTGCGGTTCGAGGAGATCACCCGGTGCCCGCTGGAGGTGCAGGACTGCCTGCTCTCGCCACTCTCCGACCGGGTGATGGCGGTGCCGGAGCTGCCCGGCGACGCCGGCATGGTGTTCGCCCGGGACGGCTTCAACATCATCGCCACCGCGAACACCCGGGACCGGGGCGTCAACGACATGAGCTCGGCGCTGAAACGGCGCTTCAACTTCGAGACGGTCTTCCCGATCGCCGACTTCGACACCGAGCTGTCCCTGGTGGAGTCCGAGGCGACCGAGCTGCTGCGCCGCTCCGGGGTCACCGCGCCGCCGAGGCGGGACGTCCTGGAGGTGCTCGTCACCACGTTCCGCGAGCTGCGGACCGGGCGGACCGCGCGAGGCGACGAGATGGAGCGGCTCTCCGCGGTGATGAGCACCGCCGAGGCGGTGTCGGTGGCACACGCGGTCGGCCTGCGCGGCTGGTTCCTGCACGGCACGCCCGGCTCGGCCGCCGACCTGGTCTCCTGCCTCGCCGGCACGGCCGCCAAGGACAACGCGGACGACCTGGCCAAGCTGCGGCGCTACCTCGAACAGCACACCTCGTGGCGCACCGGCCGGCAGTGGCGGGAACTGCGGGACGCGCGCCGGGAACTGCCGGGCGGATGAGCCTCACCGTCCTCGGGGTCCGGCACCACAGCCCGGCCTGCGCCCGCCTGGTCGGCGAGACGATCGCCGCGCTCCGGCCGGCGTACGTGCTGATCGAGGGACCGGCCGACATGAACGACCGGATCGGCGAGCTGCTGCTCGGGCACGAGCTGCCGGTGGCGGTCTACACCAGTTACGCCGACGACGCCCGGCGGCACGGGTCGTGGGCGCCGTTCTGCGGGTACTCGCCGGAGTGGGTGGCGCTGACCGCCGGGCGGGCGGCCGGGGCGGAGCTGCGCTTCATCGACCTGCCGGCCTGGCACGAGGCGTTCGCCGACCGCAGCAACCGGTACGCCGACGCCGAGCAGCGCTACGCCGAGGCGGTGGAGCGGCTGTGCGCGGCGTTCGGGGTGGACAACACCGACGCGCTCTGGGACCACCTGGTCGAGATGGAACCGGGAGAGGGGCTGGCGGAGCGGCTCGCCGCGTATTTCGACCTGATCCGCGGGGAGGCGGCGGCCGGGCCGTCGGACACGGCCCGCGAGGAGTACATGGCGGCCTGGATCCGGGCGGCGGTGGCCGACGCCGGGGAGCGCCCGGTCGTGGCGGTGGTCGGCGGCTTCCACCGGCCGGCGCTGATCCGCCTCGCCGCGGCGCCCGCCCCCGGCCCGCCGGTGCCGGCGCCGGCTCCCGGCCCGCCGTTGCCGTCTCCCGGCCCGCCTTTGTCGGCGCCGGCTCCCGGCACGCCGTGGCCCGCTGTCCCGCGGCTGCCCGAGGACGCCACCGGCGGCAGCTATCTCGTGCCCTACTCGTTCCGGCGGCTCGACGCGTTCGCGGGCTACCAGTCCGGCATGCCCTCGCCGGAGTACTACCAGCGGCTCTGGGAGGACGGCCCGGCCGAAGCCGCCCGCTACCTGCTGACCGCTGTCACCGGACGGCTGCGGGACCGGGGCCAGCCGGTCTCCACGGCCGATCTGATCGCCGCCCGGACCAGCGCGGAGGCGCTCTCCCGGCTGCGCGGGCACCGCCACCCGGCCCGGGTCGACGTGCTCGACGGCCTGGCCGCCGCCCTGATCAACGAAGCTCTCGACATCCCGCTGCCGTGGTCGGTGCGCGGGACCATCACGGCCGGTCAGCATCCGGCCGTCGTGGAGATGACCGCGGCGCTCAGTGGCGACCGGGTCGGCCGGCTGCACCCGGACACCCCGCTGCCACCCCTCGTGCACGCGGCCACCGCCGAGGTGGAACGGCACGGCCTGGACCGCGCCGGCGACCGCGAGATCGACCTGCTCGACCAGGCCGGGCGGGAACGCAGCCGGGTGCTGCACCGGCTGCGGATCCTGGACATTCCCGGGTACGCCCGGACGGCCGGCCCGGCCACCGGCGTCGACCCGGTCCTGACCGAGAAGTGGACGATCCGCGACCACGAGAACCGCCTGGTGGCGCTGATCGAGGCCGGCGGTTACGGCCCGACGCTGGAGTCCGCCGCGACGGCTCGGATCAGCGAGCGGGTCGACGCGGCCGGCAACGATCTCGGCCGGCTCGCGGACGCGCTCTTCGACGCGGCGCTCAGCGGCGTCACCGAACTCGCCGGCGACCTGCCGGCCCGGCTGGAACGCGGCGTCGCGGCCGGCCGCGACCTCGGCGAACTGGGCCGGGTCCTCACCGTGACGCTCGCGCTGTGGCGGCACGACCGGCTGCTCGGGACGGCCGGGAGCGAGCTGCTCGGCGCGGTCGTGGCGGGAGCGACACGCCGCATCCTCTGGCTCGCCGAGGGCTGGCACGGCGCGGGGGCTCCGGCCGATCTCCGGCGGATCCGGGCGGTCGTTGCGGTGCGCGACGCGATCCGGCATGCGGCGGTGACGGGCGTCGACCGTACCGCGGCGATCGCGATCGCCGGGCGGATCGCGGCCGACCGCGCCGCGCCTCCCGACCTGCGCGGCGCCTTCTACGGCCTGGCCCGGACCCTCGCCGAGGACACGTCCGACCCGGCGCCCGCGGTGCGCGGCGCGTTCACCGGCGGCGCCGCCGGTGACTGGCTGGCCGGGTTGTTCGCGGTGGCCCGGGAATCGGTCCTCGCGCCCGGCGGCATCCTCGGCGTGCTCGACGAGCTGATCGGCGGGATCGGGGCCGAGGAATTCCTGGTGGCGTTGCCGGCGCTGCGGCAGGCGTTCGAGTTCTTCCCGCCCCGGGAACGCGCCACCATCGCGGAACGGCTGCTGGAGGCGCGTGGGCTCGGTGGTTCCGGGCGCGACCTGCTCCGGACGAGCGTGCCGCCGGAGGTGGTGGCGGCGGGGATGGCGCTGGACGAGGCGGTCGAGGAGAGGCTGGCGCGGGCGGGGCTGCTTCCGGTCCCCGAGCCGCTTCCGGGTCGTGGGCCGCTTCCGGGGCCGCTTAGCGTTGGCGGGCCGCTTCCGGGTGATGTGCCGCCTTCGGCGGGGGAGGAACGATGATCGATCCCGGACTCGAGCGGTGGCGGCTGATCCTCGGCGAACCGGCCGGCGGTAGCCTCGGCGGCCTCGACGGGGAGGCGGCCGGGCGGGACGCCGCGCTGGACTGGCTCTACGGCCGCGACGAGGAACTGGACCGCCGGGACATCCGTCGCCGGCCGGGTGGCAGCGGCGGCTCCCAGCTCACCACCGTCGACTGGCTCGACGACATCGTCCGGCTCTTCCCGAAAGAGACGGTCGAGCGGCTGCAACGCGACGCCGTCGAACGGTACGAGATCCACGAGATCGTCACCGACCCCGCCGTGCTGGAACGGGTCGAGCCGAACCCGGCGCTGCTGCGGGCCGTGCTGCGCACCAAGCACCTGATGAATCCCGAGGTGCTCCGGCTGGCCCGGCGCATCGTCGAGAAAGTGGTGCGCGACCTGGTCGAACGGCTCGCGACCGAGGTGCGGCAGAGCTTCTCCGGCGCCCGCGCGCGGCAGGCCACCCGGTTCAAGCTGGCCCGCGACTTCGACGCGCGGCGCACGATCCGGGCGAACCTCGGGCACTACGACAGGGAGAAACGGCGGCTCTCCGTCGAAACACCGTACTTCTTGGCCCGTACCCGAAGGAATCTGACGCCCTGGCAGGTGATCCTTCTTGTCGACCAGTCCGGGTCGATGCTGCCCTCGGTGATCCACTCGGCGGTCACCGCGTCCTGCCTGTGGGGGCTGCCCGGAGTGAAGACGCACCTGATCGCTTTCGACACCGAGGTGGTCGATCTGACCTCGGACGTCAGCGACCCGGTCGAGCTGCTGATGAAGACGCAGCTCGGCGGCGGCACCGACATCGCCCGCGCGGTGCGGTACGCGGCACAGATCGTGGAACAGCCGCGGCGTGCCATCGTCGCGATCGTCAGCGACTTCTTCGAGGGCGGATCGGAGGCCGCGCTGGTGCGAGGCGTGCGTGAGCTGGTGGATCAGGGCAGCACCGTGCTCGGCTTGGCCGCGCTCGACGAGCAGGCCGACCCGGCCTACGACCGGGCGTGCGCGCAGCGGCTGGCGGACGCCGGAGCGTGGATGGGCGCGATGACACCGGGCCGGCTGGCCGAGTTCGTGGCGGAGAAGGTGGGCCGGTGAGCGCGGATCTCCTGCCGGAGCGGGCCGATCTGGTGGCGCTGGACACGGACGCGCTCGCGGCACTCGCCAACCGGGGCCTGGTGAAGCGGGCGGCGCGCGAGGTCGAACGGGACGCGCCCGCGTTGTCCGCCGGGGACGGGCCGGTGGTGGTCGCCGCGTTCGGGGACGGCGTGCGGACCGAGTTGCCGGCGGGTGGCCTCGATCGGGCGCGATGCTCGTGCGGGGCGACCACCGTCTGCCGGCACGTGATCGGGGCGGTCCTGGCCTATCAGGCGGTCGCCGCGTCAACCCGGGCCGGGAGTGGGCCGGGCGGCGACGGCAGCGGTCCGGGCGGAGCCGCGAGCTCGCCGGGGCGAGCGGAGAGTGGCCCGGGCAGGGGCGGCAGCGGGCCGGGCGGCGACGGCATCGGGCCGGCGTCCGGGGAGGCCGGAGCCGGCAGTTCCGAGGCCGAAGCCGCCGCGTCGCCGGCCACCGTGCGCGGGGAGTCCGGGGTATCGAGTCCGAGCTGGTCGCCGGGTGAGTTCACCGACGAGGAGGTGACCGCCCGGATCGGGAGCCGCCTGGTCAGCGTGGCGCGGCGTGCCGAGCGGACCGGCTACTCGGCGCGGGTCCGGCGGGGGACGGTTCCGGTGGTGGAGCTGGCGTCGGCGACGGTGCGGTTCCTGGTGCCGCGCGACCTGGGCTATGTGCACACCGACGCCCGCGCGGGCACCCGCGACGACGTGATCGCGCTGGCGGTCTGGGCGTTCCGGGCCGCCGACGTCCAGCATCCGGGCGAGGCGGAATGCCTGGTCGACGTGGGTGGCGCCGCAGCGGGCCGGGACGGCAGCCGGCGGGACACCGGTCTGGAGCCGGTGCTGGAGTTCGCCGCGGACGTGCTCCGGCACGGCGCCGTGCACGCGGGCGAGGGGCTGGCGGCGGCGGTCGCCGGGCACCTCAACCGGCTGGAACGGGACGGTCTGCGCTGGCCGCTCGACGCCACCGCGGAACTGGCCGGGCAGCTCGCCGGGTACGCCGAGCGCAGCGCCCGCTACTCACCGGAGACCCTCGCCGACCTGCTCGCCGAACTCTTCGCCCGCCATCGCGCCGTAGCCGCCGCCAGCCGCGGAGTCGACGACGTCGCGGGCGTCTCCGGAGCAGCTGCCGGCGGTGGGGGTCTCTCTCGGGCCGTCGTGGGCGGCGGCGCGGGGCTGCGGGCTCGGGTGCTCGGGTCGGAGGAGTCCGCGGAGACCCCGTTGCGCCGGGTGCGGCTGGACGGCCTCGGCGCGCGGGTGAGCGCCGTGGACGACCGGCGGATCGTGGAGATCTTCCACGCGCAGGCGGCGACCGGGACGGTGCTCGTCTCGCAGCGGGAGTGGACGGCCGAGGACGACGGACCCGCGCTGGCCCGGCGCCGGCTCGGCGGATCGACAGTGGGCGCGCTCGCGGCCGGGGTCGTCGTCACCGAGTCCGCGGTGCGCAGCGCCAGCCGGGCCGTGCGGCTCGCCACCAGCCGGGTGGCGCGGACCACTGTCACGGCCGGCGCCGGCGCCTGGGACCGGCTGCCGCCGACCCTTCTCACGACCGAGTATCCCCGGCTGGCCGCGGAGATCGATGGGTTGCCGCCACGGCCGGTGCGCGCGAGGGTACGGGCCGAGCTGGTCCGGGTTCTCGCGATCGCCGAGGTCGGCGGCATCCACTACGCGCCCGGGGAGCAGCGGCTCACCGTGGAGATCCGGGACGGTGGCGGCGTCGCGGCGACCGTGACGGCGACTCACGCGGGCGTCGCGCCGGGACGGATCGACGCGGTGCTGGCGGCGTTGTCGGGGCGGCACGGTGTTCCGAGGTTCGTGGCCGGAAGTGTTCACCGGGGTGGTGGCGGGCTGGTGGTGGACCCGTACGCGATCGTCGCTGACGGACCGCCGATCGTGCCGGACCTGGCCGATCCGGATCGGGAGGCCGACCGGCTCGGGGCGGCCGAGGGCCCGGGCGCCGACCCCCTCACGGTGGCGGTCGCGCGGACGCGCGAGGTGCTCGCCGAGGCCGCGCACCTGGGTCTCGCGCACCTGCCCGCCGCCTATCCGGACCGGCTGCGGGAGGCCCGGCAGGCCCTCGCGCGGGTCGGGCTGCACCGCCTCGCGGGCGCGCTCGACGGCCTCGCCGCGACGCTGGGCCCCGACCCGGGCGAGGCTGCGGTCCAGGCCTGGGTGGACGCCCACCTCCGCGCCGGAGCCACCGCCGAGCTGCTGTGACCCGCGCCCGGCCGTCGGGGCTGGGCACCGCGCGGGGCACGCGCCGGACACGCGCGGGCACGCGCCGGACACGCGCGGGCACGCGCGCTGGACACGCGCTGGGCCGTGCCGCCCCCGGACGGGACGGGTCAGGCCTGGTCGATCCAGGCGGCCCACTCGCGCAGCCACTCGCTCTGCGCTGCAGTGATCGCGCTCAAGCGGGCGTAATCCGTCGGGCGCAGGCTCTGGCGGCGCAGCCATGCCAGCTGGGCGGGGCGGCTCGGGACGTTCGGCCCGAGGCCGGTGGTGAAGAGCAGCGTCTCGTTCACCGCGCGCCGGCGTAACGCCTCGTCGGCGCGGAACCACTCGGCTTCGGTGTGTAGCGTGGTCAGCTGATTGACCATGTTCTGCACGGCACGCTGCGCGTCCGCTTCCTCCTGGGCGGCCAGGTCGGCCTGCCGGCGTACGGCGTCGCGCCACAGTCCCGCCCAGTTCGCCGGGAGCCGGGGCGGCGGGCCGCCGTCCGTGACCCAGTCGACGCGCTGCCGCTCCGAGCGCAGCACCTCGTCGACCAGAGCCCGGTGCGGTTCTCCCGAACCGGTCGAGTCCGGCGACGGCACGACCGGCGGACCGGCCGGCGGCATGATCGGCGGCGGCGCGGGCACCACGGAGATCAGCGCGTCGATCTCCGCCGGGTTGAGCGTGCGGACTGTCACCGCCGCTTGCCAGTCGTGCGCCACCACGCTGATCTCCACGTCGCGCAGCGAGCAGCGCACCGCCCACCACCGGTCACCGGCCCGCAGCCGGCGGCCGGACACGGTGCGCCCGTCGACGGTGACGGTCCGGTCCTCGCCGGCCCACTCGACCGACGAGAACCGGTCACCGTTCGCCCGCATGTGATGCTCGAGCAGCTCGCGGAGCGGGCCGCCGGTCACCTGGGTGCCGGCCCAGCGCGTGGTCTCCACGCTGACCCACGAACCGGCCGGCGTCAGGTTGCCGTAGTCGACGCGGACGCAGGTCGCCGCGCCGTTGAAGGCCTCCCAGCCGCCGATCCGGGCGGGTGGCAGGCTTGTCACGCCGGCCAGCACCGCCACCGGGAGGGGACGCAGGCGCAGGGCCCGCCGGAGCTCGTCGCGCCCGGACCGGACCAGTTCCTCCCGTGGATCGAACTCCATCGGCGCACCCCCTCGCTCGATGCCAGTGTGGCACCGCAGGGAAAGCCCGGCACGCCGGGAAAACGCCAGGGGGGACCCGGCAGGCGAAACCCGGAATCCGTCAGCGCGCCTGCGCCAGCACCACCCCGAACCACTCCCGCGGATCAGTCCACCAGTGACTCAGCTCGAACCCGGCCGCCGCCAGCTCCGCCGTTAGCCCGGCCTGGCGGAACTTCGCCGAGATCTCGGTCCGCAGTTCCTCCCCGGCCGCGAACTCCACTGTCAGATCGAGGCCGGGAATCCGGACCCGCTGGGCGGTCCCGGCCCGCAACCGCATCTCGATCCACTCCTGTTCCGGGTTCCAGAGCGCCACGTGCGCGAACGCCGGCGGGTCGAAGTCGGCGCCCAGTTCCCGGTTCACCACGGCCAGGACGTTGCGGTTGAACGCGGCGGTCACCCCGGCCGCGTCGTCGTAGGCGGGCACCAGCACGGCCGGGTCCTTGACCAGGTCGGCGCCGAGCAGCAGCCATTCGCCGGGGCGCAGCGCCTGCCGCACGGACGCCAGGAACGTGGCGCGGTCGGCGGGCGTCAGGTTGCCGATCGTCCCGCCGAGGAACGCGATCACCCGGTTGTCCCCGTCCGGCAGGTGCCCGAGGTGCCGCGCGAAGTCACCGACGATCCCGGTGACGGTCAGCCCCGGATAGGAGACGCCGAGCGAGTCGACCGCCGCGGACAGGGCGGACGCGGAGACGTCGAGCGGGACGAAGGAGCCGAGCGTGCCCCGGCCGAGCATCGCGTCGAGCAGCAGCCGGGTCTTCTCCGACGAGCCGGAGCCGAGTTCGACAAGGGTCTTCGCCTCGGTGATCCGGGCGATCGCCGGCGCGGCCTCGGTGAGGACGGCGCGTTCGGTGCGGGTCGGGTAGTACTCCGGCAGCCGGGTGATCTCTTCGAACAGCGCGCTCCCGCGGGCGTCGTAGAACCACTTCGGCGGCAGCCATTTCGGTGCCGCGGTGAGCCCGGTCCGCACGTCGGAGCGCAGGGCCCGGGCGATGTCGTCATCGTCGATCAGGTTGATCACGAGATATCCAAACGGGAGGGGGTGGCGACGACCAGCCGGCCGTCCGGGACCGACTGCCAGGAGGGGTCGGCGTCGAGTGGTTCGGACGCGATCAGCACCGCGCCGCCGCCGGCGCGCACCGACAGCGCGTGCCCGGCGGTCGTGGCGACCATCTGGGCGCCGTCGGTGAGCAGCAGGTTCAGCCGGGACTGCGGCGCGACCGCGAGGACCTCCGCGACGACCGCGGCGACGGCTTTCGCCGGGGGCCAGCCGGCGCGGAGCTTCCCCCGTACCAGGGCCCACAAGGCCGCGGAGTCGGTGGGCGCGTCCAGAGTGAGCAGATCTTCCACCGGAAGGTCGCCGGCGAGGCCGGCGATCGCACCCGGCCAGCCGCGCACGACGCCGTTGTGACTGAAGAGCCACGTGCCGTCGGTGAAGGGCGCGGCCGCGCTCTCGGTCACCGGCATGCCGATCGTGGCCGAGCGGACCGCCGCGAGCAGGGCGCCCGACGTCGTCGCCGCCGCCAGCGCGGGAAGGGCAGAATCGGTCCAGATCGGCATGGCGCTGCGGTACCGGATCGGTGTCGCGGCGCCGGGCGGGTACCACCCGGCGCCGAATCCGTCCGCGTTGATCGTGCCCCCGCCGCGCATGTCACGCGGCGCCCACGCCTGCCGGGACAGGGCGTGGGGAGGATCGAACAGGAATTCCCTCAGGGGTACGGGCGGACCGAGGTACCCGAGATGCCGGCACATCAGGCGTCCCGTGCGAGCCGGAACCCGCTGAAGATCTGCCGCCGGATCGGGTGGTCCCAGTTGCGGAAGGTGCTCCGCGCGGCGGCCGCGTCGGTGCCGAACGAGCCGCCGCGCAGCATCTTGTAGTCGCCGCCGAAGAACACCTCGGAGTATTCGCGGTAGGGGAACGGGGCGAAGCCGGGGTAGGGATCAAAATCGGACGAGAGCCACTCCCAGACGTCACCGATCATCTGGTGCACACCGAGCGGGGAGGCGCCCTCCGGGTACGCCCCGACCGGCGCCGGCGACAGATGCCGCTGACCGAGGTTGGCGTGCCGCGGCTCGGGTGACTCGTCGCCCCACGGGAACCGGCGGGAGCGCCCGGTCGCCGTGTCGAACCGGGCGGCTTTCTCCCACTCCGCCTCGGTGGGCAGCCGTTTCCCGGCCCAGGCGGCATAGGCCTCGGCCTCGAAATAGCAGACGTGCACGACCGGCTCGTCGACATTTATCGGATTCACCCAGCCGAACTGCCGGTTGTGCCATCCCACCCCGTCATTGACCCAGTGCAGCGGGGCGACAAGTCCCGCTTTAACGCGATAAGCCCAGCCACGCTCACTCCACCACCGTGGATCGTCGTAACCCCCGGCCGCGATGAACTCCTGATACTGGCCGTTGGTCACCGGCGCCGCGTCGATGAAGAACGCCGGCACGTCGACCACGTGCGCCGGCCGCTCGTTGTCCAGCGCCCACGCATCGGTGCTGGTGCCCATCGTGAACGGCCCGCCCGCCACGAACACCTCCCCGGCCACGCGCACCCGCGACGGCGGCGGGGCGGGCGCGGTCAGCACCGGGTCGCCGATCCGCAGCTGGTGGGTGGCGAGCATGGTCTCGTCGTGCTGCTGCTCGTGCTGGACGATCATGCCGAAGGCGAAGCCGTTGTCGAGCAGCGGCCGGCTCGGGTCGAAGGTCGTCCGGTCCAGCACGTCGAGCGCCTTGTCCCGGACCTGCGCGACATAGGCGCGGGCCTGTCCGGGGTCGAGCAGCGGCAGCGCCGGCCGGTCCTTGCGGGCGTGCTTGAAGGCGTCGTAGAGCTCGTCGATGTCCTGGCGGACCGGGTCCCGGCCGCCGACGTCCCGGACCAGCCAGAGTTCCTCCTGGTTGCCGACGTGGGCCAGGTCCCAGACCAGCGGGGACATCAGCGGAGAGTGCTGGCGGATCAGGTCGGTCTCGTCGACCGCGTCGGTGAGCGCGGCGGTGCGGGCGCGGGTGCGCTCCAGTTCGGCGGCAATGGCCAGCCGCAAGTCCTGTGTCATGCGAGTTCTCCCCGGAAGGGTCAGGCCGCGGCCGCGACGGCGTGCAGGCGGCGGGAGAGGATGTCGGAGACGGTGTCGCATACGGGCGCCGGCAGTCCCGTGCGGTCGAGGTTCCGGCAGGCCAGTTCGGCCAGGGCGCGAGCCGCTTCGCGGACCGGCGGGTCGTCGAGCCCGGCTCGTGCGGCGGCGTGCCACCGTCCGGCGCCGGGTGCGGCCGCGAACCGGGCCTGGTCGACGAGCGTGTCGTCGGCGAGCAGCGCGGACAGGGCCGCGGCCGGGGCGATCCACTCACCGCCCGGCTGGGCGTCCAGGTACCGGACCTCCAGGTACCCGCGGGGGCGTACCGGCGGGAAGAGGGTCCCGAGGTGGTACTCGACGTCGTCCACGGTGGGCGTCCCGGTCTCGATCCAGCCGGCCAGCGTGAGACCCGGCGGGGCGTCCCAGGGGCCGTCGTCGCGGCGGACGCAGAGCAGCGGGGCGTCGAGCGCGTACCGGGCCCAGTCGAGTGCCGGGTCGTCGCCGAGCGGGACCGGTCCGGTGCGGCGTGGCTCCATGGCCAGCCAGGCGGCCATCCGGGCGGAGGACCAGCGGGTGTCGCGCCCGGCGTGCCGCCGCGAGTTCGCGAAGAGCGCGATCAGTGCCGGGCCGGCCTCGTTCAGCGCCGCCCAGCGCTGCGGCGTGCCGGCGTCGAAACAGACCTGCAGGCCCGCGGTGCTGCCCATCATGGTCCGTCCGGCCCGGCCGGAGGCGCGTTCCATCGCCGCGTAGCGAGGAGTGTCGAGGATGCGGCGCGGCGGCCGGTGCGGGTCGATGCCCCGCTCGCCCAGGACGATGCCCGAGCGGCCCAGCAGGTCGGTGAGGGTGGCGTGATCGGCGGAGACGGCGGCGTGCAGGCCGGCCAGGTCGTCCGCCACGGCCGATGAGATCTCGATCTGGCCGCCCGGTTCGCAGGTGACGGTGCTTCCGCCGGGCAGCGGTACGGGGTAGGGGTTACCGAGCGTGGCGGGCGCGTGCTCGCCGAGGGCGGCGGCCAGGTCCCCTGCCGAAAGATAGTCGGTGGGATCGCCGGCGTAGTGCGTGGTCCATTCCAGCTCGACGCCGACGCGCTGCGGGGGACCGGTCTTGAAGCAGATTCCGGAGATGTGCTCGATCGCTTCCTCGCTTGATCGCAGCACCCGGTCAGCGGGATTCATCACTTCTCCAATCCTCACTCACAGTGATAGCTAAACTTCGATGAGTGTGGTCTTCTGGGGACGATACCCACTCCCGGCGGCGGTTGCCCGCACCCGATCCTGTGGCGATCCTCTCGGTGAGCGGGCAACGAGCGGGCGGCGTCCTGATCGAACCCGCCAAGTTCCGGAACCGGAGCGGGGTGCCGGAACCGGTTCCGTACTGGAAGACTCCCAACCGTTCGTGTTCGGCAGACCGGAGGCATGTATGCCCGCAGACTTCCCGTACCAGGACCCATCGCTCGCGATCGAGGAGCGGGTGGAAGATCTGCTGGGGCGCATGACGCCGGCCGAGAAAGCCGGGCAGATGCTGCAGCTCGACGCCCGGCAGGACCTCGCCGAGATCGTCCTGGACAAGCTGGCCGGCTCGATCCTGCACACCTCGCCGGCGAAACTGATCGAGGCGGCGGAGCTGGTCGCGCGTACCCGGCTGCGGATCCCGCTGCTCACCGCGGAGGACTGCATCCACGGCCACTCGTTCTGGCCCGGCGCCACGATCTTCCCGACCCAGCTGGCGATGGCCGCGACGTGGGACGCCCCGCTGGTCGAGCGCGTCGCCCGGGCCACCGCCGTCGAGGTGTCGGCGACCGGCATCCACTGGACCTTCTCGCCGGTGCTCTGCATCGCCCGGGACCTGCGGTGGGGCCGGGTCGACGAGACGTTCGGCGAGGACCCGTACCTGATCAGCGAGCTGGGCGCCGCGATGATCCGCGGCTACCAGGGCGGCGGCCTGGCCGACCCGACCGCGATCCTGGCCACCGCGAAACATTTCGCCGGCTACTCCGAGACCCAGGGCGGCCGGGACGCCAGCGAGGCCGACATCAGCCGCCGCAAGCTGCGCTCCTGGTTCCTGCCGCCGTTCGAGCGGGCCGCGAAGGAGGGCTGCGCGGTCTTCATGCTCGGCTACCAGTCGATGGACGGCGTGCCGATCACCGCGAACAAGTGGCTGCTCAACGACGTGCTCAAGGGCGAGTGGGGCTTCACCGGCACGCTCGTCACCGACTGGGACAACGTCGGCCGGATGGTCTGGGAGCAGAAGGTCTGCGCCGACTACGCCGAGGCCTCCGCCCGCGCGGTCACGGCGGGCAATGACGTGATCATGACGACGCCCGCCTTCTTCGAAGGCGCGCAGGAGGCGGTGACGCGCGGCCTGCTGGGTGCGCACGATCTGGATTCGGCGGTACGGCGGATCCTGCGCCTGAAGTTCGAACTGGGCCTGTTCGAGAACCCGCGGACGCCGGACGCCGAGCGGCAGCGGGCGGTGATCGGCAGCCCGGAGCACACCGAGCTCAACCTGGAGGTGGCCCGCCGGTCGCTGGTGCTGCTGCGCAACGACGGCGTCCTGCCGCTCGACGGCTCGGCCGGCCCGCGCCGGATAGCGGTCCTCGGCCCCAACGCCGACGACGTCTCCGCGCAGCTCGGCGACTGGGCCGGCAACTCCGGCCAGGTCGACTGGATGCCCGACGGCCACCCGCGCGAGCTGACCGCGACAGTGCTCGACGGCCTGCGCGCGACAGTGCCCGCCGGCTGGGAGGTCGTGTACGAGCGGGGCGCCGACATCGAGCACCTGGTCGCCGACCCGGAAGGCGAGACGTTCCCGGACGGCCAGCCCCGGCCGCCGATCTCGCAGCCCATCCCGGCCGACCCGGAGCGCATCGCGGCGGCGGTCGCGGCCGCCGCCTCCGCCGACGTGGCGATCGTGGTCGTCGGCGACACCGTCAACCTGACCGGCGAGCACAAGTCCACCGCCACCCTGGAACTGCAGGGCGGCCAGATCGCGCTGCTCGACGCGGTGGCGGCCACCGGCACCCCGATGATCGTCGTGCTGATCGACTCGAAGCCGCACGTGCTGCCGCCGTCGGCGCTGACCGCCTCCGCCCTGATCCAGGCGTTCAACCCGGGCATGCGCGGCGGGCAGGCCCTGGCCGAGCTGATCCTCGGCCACATCGAGCCGAGCGGCCGGATGCCGATCTCCGCGGCCCGGCACGTCGGCCAGCAGCCGATCTACTACAACCAGCTGCGCGGCCAGCACGGCACCCGGTACGCGGACCTGACCCAGGACCCGCTGTTCGCGTTCGGCGAGGGGCTCAGCTACACGACCGTCGTCTACGACGGGCTGACCATCGGCGAGCCGGACGTCGCCGCCGACGGGGTGGTCCGGGCGTCGGTGCGGCTCACCAACACCGGGACGCGGCCGGCGCTCGAGACCGTGCAGGCCTACGTCAGCGATCTGGTCACCAGCGTCACCTGGGCGAGCCGGGAGCTGAAGGCGTACCGGCAGGTCACGGTGCCGCCGGGGGAGAGCGTCACTGTCGAGATCGAGGTGCCGGCGAGCGACTGCACGCTGGTCGACGCCGAGGGTGTGCGGGTGGTCGAGCTCGGCGACTTCGAGCTGCTGGTCGGCCCGAACTCGCGTCCGTCGTCCCTGCTCTCGGCGAAATTCCGGATCAGCTGACGGTACGGGGACGGGGGACCGTGGCGAACGTGGCGGGCTTGAACCAGCCCGGCACCGCGCGCCGCAGGTCCTCCGGCCCCTGGAACGCGACCTCGCCGGAACGCAGCGCCGAGGACCAGGTCCGCTCGCCGCGCCACACGTCGGTGAGGCAGCGCAGCTCCGCGGTGACCAGCACGTCGACGTGGTGGCCGGGGTCGGCGTCGCAGACGTCGGCCTCGTCCGGCGTGATCACCAGCCACCAGTCCCGGACCGGCCTCGGCGCGGCCGGGAAGAGGAACCGCAGCACGGTGCGCCGCGGGGGAACCGCGCCGTGGTCGACGGTCCGATGCATGTCCCAGAGCAGCAGTTTCGGGTCGAGGTCGTGGTCGCCCAGCTCGGGGACCCAGCGGGCGCCCCAGGCGCCGAGGGCCATCACGATCGGCTGAAGTTCCGTGCCGGCGGGAGTGAGTTCGTACTCCACCTCGGCCCCGAACGGGTGACGCTCCACCAGCCCGGCCGCGGTGAGCTGCTGCAACCGGCGGGAGAGCAGCGACGGCGACATCCGCGGCAGGCCCCGGCGCAGGTCGTTGAAGCGCCGGCTGCCGGCCATCAGCTCGCGGATCACGAGCATGGTCCAGCGCTCGTCGAGCAGTTCCATGGCCTTGGCCACCGGGCAGAACTGCCCGTACGAGGCACCCATGCGGCGACTGTAATGCCGTGCGATCACCATGCGCGGTCCGGTTTCGGACACCCCCGGTACAGATCGTGTACTAGGCCGAGCCGTTAACATTTTCCTACTGTCAGTGACATGACTACCACCAGCAGCATCAAGGACAAGCACCGCGCCATGTGGGCGTCGGGCGACTATCCAGCACTGGCCGCCGAGGTCGTCGCGCCACTCGGCCCGGTCCTGGTCGAGGCCGCCGGCATCCGGCCGGGACAGACCGTCCTGGACGTCGGCGCCGGCACCGGCAACGCGGCGATCCCCGCCGCGCTCAAGGGCGCCACGGTGACCGCCAGTGATCTCACACCGGACCTGCTCGCGGCCGGCGAGCGGCTGGCCGCCTCCCGCGACGCGAAACTCACCTGGACCGAGGCGGACGCCGAGGCGCTGCCGTTCGGCACCGCCTCCTTCGACACGGTGATCTCCTGCATCGGCGTGATGTTCGCGCCGTTCCACTCCGCGGCCGCCGGTGAGCTGCTCCGGGTGTGCCGGCCCGGTGGCACCGTCGCGCTCGTCAACTGGACACCGGAGGGTTTCATCGGCCGGCTGTTCGCGACGATGAAGCCGTACGCCGCCCCGCCCCCGGCCGGCGCGCAGCCGCCGCCGCGCTGGGGTGACCCGGCGCACCTGGCCGAGCTGTTCGGCGACGGCGTGACCGATGTCCGGACGGAACGCCGCACCCTGCGGGTGGACCGGTTCGCCACCGGCGCGGAGATGCGCGACTACTTCAAGCGCGTCTACGGGCCGACCATCGCGGTCTACCGCACCATCGCCGGCGACCCGTCGAAGGTAGCCGCCCTGGACGCCGCGATCGCCGAGCTCGCCGAGGGCGTCCGGGACTGGGAGTACCTGCTCTACGTGGCGAAACGCGCCGCCTGACGCGCGGCAGCCACCGGCCGGGTCAGGAAACCCAGCTTGCGGTACGTCGCGACGGCCGCCACGTTGTCGTAGTCGGCCAGCAGCGCCACCCGTTCCCGCCCGGCCAGCAGGTCGCCGGCCACGAAACCGCACAGTGCCGCCGCGAGTCCACGCCCCCGGGCCTCGCGGCGGGTCGCCACCCCCGCCAGAAAGCCGATCTCGGGCGTCGACCAGGCGTCCGCCGCGACCGCGAGCAGCCGGCCGCCGGCATCCCGGACACCCGCCCAGCGGCGCACGCCCGGGGCGCCCGGCCAGGCGTAGGAGTCCGGAAACGATTCCTTCAGCAGGGCGGTCACCTCAGGCCACTCCGCCTCGCCCAGCCATCCGGCCCCCGCCGCCGCGCCCACGTCCGGCGCGCCCACCGGCGCCTCGGTCTCCATCCACGCGAACCGGGCGCTCATCTCCAGCTCGGGAACCCGCGCCACCACGGCGGCGACCAGCTCCTCCGCCCCGAACGGCCGGAACGACGGCCCTACCCGCGGCAGCACCTCCGGGATCAGGCGGGCCAGCGCGTCCGGCGTGCCGGCCATCGCGAGCCGATCCCAGTGCGCCAGATCAGCGCAGGCCACCACGGTCGCCCCCGGCGCCCGGAACACCCGCGCCCCCGCGGCCGCGGCCGCCCACCGGACAAAAAGATCTTGGTTGTGCACCCGCCCATGCTGCCCCATCGACCGCTCTCACACGGGGGCCGCGTCGCGTCGGCCGGGATCGCGTCGGCCGGGATCGCGTCGGCCGGGATCGCGTCGGCCGGGATCGTCCAAGATCGCCGGACGAGCGCGGATGAGGTCACACACAACGTCATCGTGGCCTTGCGTCTGCGCCCGGGCCGCGATGAGGGCACACGGACGGCTTCGGGGTGGTCTCGTCCGTGCCGCCGTCCGGTGCGCGGCTCCGCTGTCTGATACCGCCCTCGTTGACCGGATTTGCCATCCTCAGCCGGGTGCTGACGAACCTCCGGATCGGCCGGACCGTCACGACGGCCGCGCTCGGGTGGTGTTGGACCACGCCGGGTTCGACACCTACGACTCCTGGGCCGGCGCGAGACCGGAGTCGACGCCGCGACCAGCTGAAAAGCCCCGCCGCGAAGCCGCAGAGTGTGAGTATCCCCGCCGACATGTGGAACTTGTTTGCCGCGGGGTATCGCGCTTGATACGGTTCCCTGCATAGTCATGCGGAGGTTGGTATGGGAATCCGGGTAGCGGTAGCGGGAGCAAGTGGTTACGCGGGGGGCGAGTTGCTGCGCCTGCTGGCCGGGCACCCCGAGTTCGACCTCGTCACGGCCACAGCACACAGTCAGGCAGGGTCGCCGGTCAGTGCCGTACACCCGCAATTGGCCGGCCTCGACCTGACGCTCGGGGCGACCGACGCGGAGACCTTGAGCGACGCCGACCTGGTGTTCCTCGCTCT
This sequence comes from Actinoplanes sp. NPDC023936, assembly GCF_040639325.1. Lineage (NCBI taxonomy): Bacteria > Bacillati > Actinomycetota > Actinomycetes > Micromonosporales > Micromonosporaceae > Actinoplanes > Actinoplanes sp. NPDC023936. Next base: position 328,759 of record NZ_JBEZZR010000004.1, read on the forward strand.
GCCGCACGGGCAGTCGGCGGCCGTGGCAGCGCAGCTGCCGGCCGGGACGAAGGTCGTCGACCTGGGCGCCGACTTCCGGCTGGAGAGCGCCGAGCAGTGGACCCGGTACTACGGCGGCGGGCACGCCGGGACCTGGACCTACGGCCTGCCCGAGCTGCCCGGGGCGCGCGCGGCGATCGCCGCGTCGGACCGGGTGGCGAACACCGGCTGTTACGCCGCGACGATCACCCTGGCGCTCGCGCCGCTGATCGCCGCCGGCGTGGCCGACCCCGAGGACGTCGTGGTGGTGGCCAGCTCGGGCACCTCCGGCGCCGGCCGCAACGCCAAGGTCAACCTGCTGGGCAGCGAGGTCATGGGTGACCTGTCGCCCTACAAGGTGGGCGCGCACCAGCACGTCGCCGAGATCAAGCAGGCGACCGGCGCGGGCTCGCTGTCGATGACCCCGATCCTGGCGCCGATGCCGCGCGGCATCCTGGCGACCGTCACGGCCCGCCGGCTCAACGGCGGCGACCCACGCGAGGCGCTGCAGGCGGCGTACGCGAGCGAGCCGTTCGTGCACGTGCTGCCGGAGGGGCAGTGGCCGCACACCGCCGCGACCGCCGGTTCCAACTCCTGCCACCTGCAGGCCACCGTCGACATCGACTCCGGGCGCATCATCGTGGTGAGCGCGCTGGACAACCTCGGCAAGGGCGCGGCCGGCCAGGCCGTGCAGGTCGCCAACATCATGTTCGGTCTGCCCGAGACCGCGGGCCTGAGCGTCTTCGGAGTCGCGCCGTGACCGTCACCCACCCCAAGGGCTTCCGCGCGTCCGGCGTCGCCGCCGGGCTCAAGGCCAGCGGAAACCCGGATGTCGCACTGGTCGTCAACGACGGGCCGGACTACACCGCGGCCGCCGTCTTCACCGGCAACCGGGTGAAGGCCGCCCCGGTGCTCTGGAGCCAGCAGGTGCTCAAGGGCGGGGTGATCCGCGCCGTGGTGCTCAACTCCGGCGGCGCCAACGCCTGCACCGGCACGCAGGGCTTCCGGGACACCCACAGCACGGCGGAGCACACCGCGGCGGTGCTGCGGAGCGGATCGAAACCCATGATGATCGGCCCCGGTGACGTGGCGGTCTGCTCGACCGGCCTGATCGGCGAGCTGCTGCCGATGGACAAGCTGCTGCCCGGTGTGGCAGCGGCCGCCAAGGCGCTCACCGCCGACGGCGGGCCGCGGGCCGCCGAGGCGATCATGACGACCGACACGGTCGCGAAGAACGCTGTCGCCCAGCGTGCCGGCTGGTCGGTCGGCGGGATCGCCAAGGGCGCCGGCATGCTCGCCCCGGCGCTCGCCACCATGCTCGTCGTGATCACCACCGACGCGTCGGCGGACAACGAGACCCTCGACGCGGCGCTGCGCGCGGCCACCCGGGTCACCTTCGACCGGATCGACGCGGACGGCTGCATGTCCACCAACGACACGGTGATCCTGCTGGCCAGCGGCGCGTCGAACGCGCAGCCCACGCTCGAGGAGCTGACCGCCGCGGTCACCGAGGTCTGCCACGACCTGGCCCAGCAGCTGATCGGCGACGCCGAGGGCGCCACCAAGCACATCGCGATCGAGGTGGCCGGCGCGGCCAGCGAGGCCGACGCGGTGCAGGTCGGCCGGGTGGTCGCGAACAACAACCTGGTGAAGACGGCGCTCTTCGGCAACGACCCGAACTGGGGCCGGATCCTCGCGGCGGTCGGCACCACGAGCGCGGCCTTCGAGCCGGACCGGGTGGACGTCGCGATCAACCGGGTCTGGGTCTGCAAGGGCGGCGCCGCGGCCGAGGACCGGTCCAAGGTCGACCTCTCCGGGCGGGACGTGCAGATCACGATCAACCTGCGGGAGGGCGAGATGAGCGCGACGATCTGGACCACCGACCTCTCGCACGCCTACGTGCACGAGAACTCGGCGTACTCGTCATGATCGATTCGCAGCGGAAAGCCGAGATCCTGATCGAGGCCCTGCCCTGGCTGGAGCGCTTCCACGGCGCCACCGTCGTCATCAAGTACGGCGGCAACGCGATGATCGACCCATCGCTGCAGGCGGCCTTCGCGGCGGACATGGTCTTCCTGCGGCTGGTCGGGATAAAGCCGGTCGTGGTGCACGGCGGCGGCCCGCAGATCAGCCGGATGCTGACGAAGCTCGGCATCGAGAGCGAGTTCCGCGGCGGCCTGCGGGTCACCACCCCGGAGGCCATGGACGTGGTCCGGATGGTCCTGGTCGGTCAGGTCGGGCGGGAGCTGGTCGGCCTGATCAACCAGCACGGGCCGTACGCGGTGGGCCTCTCCGGCGAGGACGCGGGCCTGTTCACCGCGGTCCGCCGGCAGGCCGTCATCGACGGCGAGCCGGTCGACATCGGCCAGGTCGGCGACGTCGACCAGGTCGACACGTCGGCGGTCGACGACCTGATCGCGGCCGGCCGGATCCCGGTGATCGCCACTGTCGCGCCGGACGCCGACGGCGTGCTGCACAACGTGAACGCCGACACCGCCGCGTCCGCGCTCGCGGTCGCGCTGGGCGCCCGCAAGCTGGTGGTGCTCACCGACGTGCCCGGCCTCTACACGAACTGGCCGGACACGAGCTCGCTGACCTCGGAGATCGACGCCGACGCGCTGGAGAAGCTGCTGCCCTCGCTGGAGTCCGGGATGGCGCCCAAGATGGAGGCCTGCCTGCGCGCGGTCCGCGGTGGCGTGCCCGCCGCGCACGTGGTCGACGGCCGGGTCGCCCACTCGACGTTGCTCGAAGTCTTCACGGAAGAAGGATTCGGAACCATGGTGGTCCCCCAATGAGCACTCTGCCGGAGCGCTGGCAACAGTCCATGATGAACAACTACGGCGGCCCGACGCTGGGGCTGGTCAAGGGCGAGGGGGCGGTGCTCACCGCCGAGGACGGCACGCAGTACGTCGACTTCCTCGGCGGCATCGCGGTCAACGCCCTCGGCCACGCCCACCCGGCCGTGGTCGCCGCCGTGACCAGCCAGATCCAGCAGCTCGGGCACGTCTCCAACCTCTACATCGCCGAGCCGCCGGTCGCCCTCGCCGAGCTGCTGCTGGCGCTCGCCGGCCGGCCGGGCCGGGTGCTGTTCTGCAACTCCGGCGCCGAGGCCAACGAGGCCGCCTTCAAGATCTCCCGGCTGACCGGGCGGACGCACATCGTCGCCACGCACGGCGCCTTCCACGGCCGGACCATGGGCGCGCTCGCCCTGACGGGCCAGCCCGCCAAGCAAGCTCCCTTCCTGCCGCTGCCGGGAGACGTCACCCACATCGAGTACGGGGACACGGCCGCTCTCGAAGCCGCCGTGACCGACGCGACCGCCATGGTGATCATCGAACCGATCCAGGGCGAGAACGGCGTGGTCATGCCGCCGCCCGGCTACCTGGCCGCGGCCCGCGCGATCTGCGACAGGCACGGCGTCCTGCTCGCGCTCGACGAGGTGCAGACCGGCATCGGCCGGACCGGGCACTGGTTCCACCACCAGGGCGAAGGCGTCGAGCCGGACATCGTGACCCTCGCCAAGGGCCTCGGCGGCGGCCTGCCGCTCGGCGCCTGCCTGGCCTTCGGGCCGACCGCCGACCTGCTGCAGCCCGGCATGCACGGCACCACGTTCGGCGGCAACCCGGTCTCCTGCGCGGCCGGCCTCGCGGTGATCCGCACGATCGCCGGCGAGGGCCTGCTCGACCACGTGAAGCGCGTCGGCGAGCAGCTGCGGCGCGGCATCGAGGGCCTCGGCCACCCGCTCGTCTCGCACGTGCGCGGTGCCGGCCTGCTGCTCGGCATCGTGCTCACCCAGCCGGCCTCCGCCGAACTGGCGGCTCGTCTCAAAGACGCCGGTTTCCTGGTGAACGCCCCACAGCCGGACGTGATCCGGCTCGCCCCGCCCCTGATCATCTCCTCCGATCAGGCGGACGCCCTGATCGCTGCCCTGGACGGTATCCGGTGACCACCCGCCACTTCCTCCGCGACGACGACCTCACCCCGCAGGAACAGAACGACGTACTGACCCTGGCCGCCGAGATGAAGGCGAACCGGTTCGGGCACACGCCGCTCGCCGGCCCCCGCTCGGTCGCGGTCTTCTTCGACAAGGCCAGCCTGCGCACCCGCCTATCGTTCGAGGCCGGCATCGCCGAGCTGGGCGGCCAGCCGATCATCGTGGACACCCAGAACACCCACTTCGGCCGGGGCGAGACGCTCGCCGACGCCGGCAAGGTCGTCTCCCGGTACGTGGCGGCGATGGTCTTCCGCACCCACGGCGACGAGCGGCTCGCCGAGCTGGCGTCCGGCGTCACCGTCCCGGTGATCAACGCGCTGAGCGACGGGTACCACCCGTGCCAGCTCCTCGCCGATCTGCTGACGATCCGCGAGCGGTTCGGCGGCACCACCGGCAAGACCCTGGCGTACGTGGGCGACGCCGCCAACAACATGGCGCACTCCTACCTGATCGCCGGCGCGATGGCCGGGATGAACGTGCGGGTGGCCGGGCCGTCCGGCTTCGACCCGGCGCCGGCCGTGGTGGCCCGGGCCGCCGAGATCGCGGCCTGGACCGGCGGCTCGGTCGAGGTGCTGCGCGACCCGCGGGAGGCGGCCGACGGCGCGCACGTGGTCGCCACCGACACGTGGACCTCGATGGGCCAGGAGGACGACGGCAAGGACCGGCTCACCCCGTTCTGGCCGTACCAGGTGAACAAGGATCTGCTCGCGGCCGCGAGCCCGGACGCGATAGTGCTGCACTGCCTGCCCGCCCACCGCGGCGAGGAGATCACCGACGAGGTGTTCGACGGCCCGCAGAGCGTGGTCTTCGACCAGGCCGAGAACCGGCTGCACGCGCAGAAGGCCCTGCTCGCCTGGCTGCTCGCGGTCAACGAAGACTCGAAATGAGCGCACCCGTCACCCGGGCCGGTCGGCACGCGCGGATCGTCGAGCTGATCCGTAGCCGTACCGTGCGCTCGCAGACCGAACTCGCGGACCTGCTCGCCCACGAGGGCGTGCAGGTCACCCAGGCCACGCTCTCCCGTGACCTGGAGGAGCTCAACGCGGTCAAGGTCAGCGGCGCGTACCTGATCCCGGAGGACGGCAAGCGCCCGCTGCGGGAGACGTCGCAGGGCCCGGCCCGGCTGATCCGGCTGCTCCGCGAGCTGCTCACCGGCGTGGACTCCAGCGGCAACATCGCCGTGCTGCGGACCCCGCCCGGCGCCGCGCAGTTCCTGGCCAGCGCGCTGGACCGGTCCGGGCTGGCGGATGTGGTGGGCACCATCGCCGGTGACGACACGATCCTGGTGGTGGCCCGTGACGCCGGACCCGGCTCGGGCGCGGCGCTGGCCGAGAAGCTCGGCAACTGGAGCAGGCCGGATTCTCTGGAAGGGAACTCCTGATGACGTTCACGCCCGCCGTGGAGGCGCGCTTCCCGGATTTCGCCGACCACACCGACACGCTGGTGGGGCACGGCGTGGAGTTCTTCCTCGCCTCCAACGAGACGCTGCGCCCGCAGCTCAACGAGCTTCCGTACGGGCACAAGCTCACCTGGCTGGATTTCACCGACACCGCGGAGAAGGACTGGTCGATCCGGGACTTCCTGAACTACTTCAACGTGATCAACGGCATCGCGTTCGGTGACCGGGGCATCCCGATGCCGCAGTGGGTGATGGTCGACCTGATCCTGATGCCGGCCGCCGCGCTGATCGCCGGTCTGCCGCAGGACGAGTTCGCGGCGATGGTCGAGCGCTCCACGTTCCGCTTCGACACCGACGTGAAGCAGCTGCTGCGCAAGGTCCAGGCGGAGATGCGGGAGAGCGGGTACCGCGGTCCGGTCCCGGTCGGCGGTTACTGCGCCGCGCCGAGCGCCGAGCCGGGCCGCTGGGTGGGCTGGTCGCTCTGGTCGCTGATGCCGGCCGTCGGTCTGGGCAAGGCCGCCAAGGCGCTCGCCCTCTCCGCGTACCGTGCGCAGAAGCTCGACGGCGTGACCCAGTACGACAACAGCGCGCTCAAGGTGCACACCGAGTTCGGCGCGCTGAAGGTCCTGGTCGCCACCGTCCCGTTCCACACCTCGCCGGGCTCGTTCGTCTACCAGAGCGACCTCACCCTCCCGCCCGGCGGCGAGTTGCCCGAGCCCAGCTTCCTGCTCGATCCTTTCGACTACGGTCGCCAGCAGGCGATGCAGAAGGAGATCGAGGCGGGACGCTCCGAGTTCTATGTCCTGCCTCCCGGTCACGTCCGCCGGGACGGTAAGACATATGTGCCGATTCTTGAGAAGGAACTGCCCCGATGACCAAGCGCAAGATCGTTCTCGCCTTCTCCGGCGGGCTGGACACCTCGTACCTCCTCGTGGACTTCCGCGAGAAGGGCTGGGACGTGGTGACCGCGAACATCGACACCGGCGGCCTGCACAGCGGTGAGGCGGAGGTCGTCAGCGCCCGCGCCGAGGAGCTGGGCGCGATCGAGCACCACGTCGTGGACGCCCGCTCCGAGCTCTACTCCCGCGTCGTCACCTACGCGATCAAGGCGAACTACCTGCGCAACGGCGCCTACCCGTCGTGTGTCGGCGCGGAGCGGCTGATCCAGGCGGAGAAGGTCGTCCAGGTCGCGCTCGAGGTCGGGGCGGACGCGGTGGCGCACGGCTCGACCGGCGCCGGCGCCGACCACGTGCGCTACGACGCGGTCATCCGCGCGCTCGCCCCGCATTTGGAGATCGTCACTCCGGTACGGGACGAGCGTCTCGTCCGTGAGGAGGAGGCCGAGTTCCTGCGCAGCCGGGGTTACGCGGTCAGCGAGAAGGTCAAGAAGTACTCGATCAACGAGGGGCTGATCGGCACCTCGATCGGCGGCGAGGAGACCTACGGGTCCTGGGAGTACCTTCCGGAGGACGCCTGGACCTACACCAGGTCGATCGCCGACGCGCCCGCCGAGGGTGTCGAGCTGCTGCTGACCTTCGAGAAGGGCGAGGTCGTCGGCGCTTCGTACGCCGGCGGCGACTCCCTGGTCGCGGCCGGCTCCCCGAACTACGCGATCCTCTCGGCGCTCAACGTCCTCGGCGGCGAGCACGGCGTCGGCCGCGGCATCCACATGGGCTCCACCATGGTCGGCAACCTGGCCCGTGTCGGCTTCGAGGCGCCCGGCATGCTGATCCTCATCGCGGCGCACCGCGAGCTGGAGAAGCTGGTGCTCTCCAACCGGCAGCAGGCGACCAAGGCGACGCTCGGCAACACCTACGGCGACCTGCTGCACGAGGCCGTCTACTTCGACCCGATCATGGACGACTTCCGGGCGTTCCTGGACTCCAGCCAGACCCGGGTGACCGGCCAGGTGCGGGTGCGGCTGCACAAGGGCAACATCGTGCTGCTCGGCAGCAGCAGCCCGTACAGCCTGCTGGACGCCGCGACCCGTTCCGGCGTGGTCTACGGCCACGGCTCCTCGCTCTGGACCGGCGAGCAGGCGCGGGCGTTCGCCCACATGTACGCGGTGCCCGGCGCCATCGCTCGAGCCGCAGCCACCCCCGCAGAGTAGCCACCAATCTCCGCACGCCGCTCCGCGTGCGCTCCCTCCCTCGCGATCTTGGCGAGCTGCGCACCACCGCTGTGTGTCCAGCGCTGTGTGCAGTTCGCCAAGATCGGGGCGAAGGGAGGCTTGCGGGTCAGCTCAGCCAGGTGGTGAGGACGTCGAGGGTCTGGCGGATCTCCGGGATCGGGACGTGCTCGTTGTCGGTGTGAGCCAGCAGCGGGTCGCCGGGCCCGAAGTTGATCGCGGGGATGCCCAGGGCCGCGAACCGGGAGACGTCGGTCCAGCCGAGCTTGGCCTGCGGCTCGCGGCCGACCAGGTCGACGAACTCCTTCGCAGCCGGCTGGTCCAGGCCCGGCCGGGCGCCCGGCGCGCGGTCGGTGACCTCGAGGTCGAAGCCGGCGAACACCTCGCGCAGGTGGGCCTCGGCGGCGTCGGTGTCGCGGTCCGGGGCGAAGCGGTAGTTCACGAAGATGGTGCAGAGATCCGGGATCACGTTGCCGGCGATGCCGCCCTCGATCTTCACGGCGTTGAGGCCCTCGCGGTACTGCAGGCCGTCGACGACCGGCCGGCGCGGCTCGTAGGCGCGCAGCACGTCGAGCACCGCTCCGGCGCTGTGGATCGCGTTGCTGCCCCGCCACGACCGGGCGGCGTGCGCTGCCACGCCGGGCACGGTGATCTTCACGCGCATGGTGCCCTGGCAGCCGCCCTCGACGGTGCCGTCGGACGGCTCGCCGAGCACCGCGAAGTCGCCGGCCAGCCAGTCCGGGTGGTTGCGCACCAGACGGCCGAGGCCGTTGAGCTTGGCGGCGACCTCCTCGTGGTCGTAGAAGACGTAGGTGACGTCGTGGCGTGGACTGTCGAGCAATGCCGCGAGCTGCAGGAACACGGCGACACCGGCCTTCATGTCGACGGTGCCCCGGCCGTACATGATCTGGTCCTCGATCGTGGTCGGCAGGTTGTCGGCGATCGGGACCGTGTCGAGGTGACCGGCGAGGACCACCCGGGTGTCGCGCCCGGCGTTGGTGCGAGCGACCACGGCGTCGGCGTCGCGGAGCACTTCGAGATGCGGGTATGCGCGCAGGGCGGTCTCCACGGCGTCGGCGAGCGCTTTCTCGTCGCCGCTGACGCTGGGGATGTCACAGATGGTCCGGGTCAGATCGACGATGTCGCCGGTGAGATCGAGGCTGGTCATGCCGCAAACTTATCATGGTGATAGTATTTTTATGCACGACGGCTCTTTATGCACGATGGCCATGCGCTCAGCGGATCGGCCTCAGGGATAGGGTCAGGAAGTAGATTCCTGCGTGAGTGACCAAGTGACCAGTGAACAAGGAGAAGGTGTGCCGGAGAGCGAAGAGCCGACGCGGCTCTGGGGTGCCCGGTTCGCGGGCGGCCCGGCGGAGGCGCTGGCCCGGCTGAGCGTGAGCGTGCAGTTCGACTGGCGGCTCGCGCCCTACGATCTGCTCGCCTCCCGCGCGCACGCCCGCGTCCTGGCGAACGCGGGACTGCTCGACGCGGACGAGCTCGGCAAGATGCTGGCCGCGCTGGACGATCTGGAGTCGGCCTGCGCCGCCGGGGAGTTCCGCCCCACCGTCGAGGACGAGGACGTGCACACCGCCCTGGAGCGCGGCCTGCTGGAGCGGCTCGGCTCGCTCGGCGGCAAGCTGCGCGCCGGCCGGTCCCGCAACGACCAGGTCGCCACCGACCTGCGGCTCTACCTGCGCGACCATGCCCGTGGGGTGGCCGTCGCGGTGGTCGAGCTGGCCGACGCGCTCACCGAGCAGGCGGCCCGCAACATCGACACCCCGGCGCCCGGCATGACCCACGTGCAGCACGCGCAGCCGGTCAGCTTCGGCCACTGGCTGCTCGCGCACGTCCAGCCGCTGCTGCGTGACCTGGAGCGCCTGCGCGACTGGGACGCCCGGACCGCGATCAGCCCGCTCGGCAGCGGCGCGCTCGCCGGCTCGTCGCTCCCGCTCGACCCGGCCGCCGTCGCCAAGGAGCTGGGCTTCACCGCCCCCGCGCCGAACTCGATGGACGCCGTCGCCGACCGTGACTTCGTCGCCGAGTTCCTCTTCATCACCGCGCTGCTCGGCGTGCACCTCTCCCGCCTCGGCGAGGAGGTCGTCCTCTGGACGTCCACCGAGTTCGGCTGGGTCGAGCTCGACGACGCGTTCGCGACCGGTTCGTCGATCATGCCGCAGAAGAAGAACGCGGACATCGCCGAGCTGGCCCGCGGCAAGAGCGGCCGCCTGGTCGGTGGCCTGGTCGCCGTGCTGACCATGCTCAAGGGGCTGCCGCTCACCTACGACCGGGACATGCAGGAGGACAAGGAGCCGGCGTTCGACGCCGTCGACACCCTCGAGCTGCTGCTGCCCGCCCTCGCCGGGATGATTTCCACCATGACGGTACGGGTGGACCGCCTCGCCGCCGCCGCCCCGGTCGGTTTCTCGCTCGCCACCGAGGTGGCCGACTGGCTGGTCCGCAAGGGCGTGCCGTTCCGCGACGCGCACGAGGTGACCGGCAAGCTCGTTGCGCTCTGCTCGGCCCGCGAGTGCGAGCTCGAAGACCTCACCGACGACGATCTGAAGACCGTCAGCGAGCACCTTGACCCGTCGGTCCGGGAGGTGCTGTCGGTGTCGTCGGCGCTCGCGGCCCGGACCACGCCGGGATCCACCGGCCCGGGTCCGGTGCGGGAGCAGCTCGCGACGGTGCAGCACAAGCTGGACAACTGGCGTCAGTGGGCGGTGGAGAAGGTCGTTCCTCGCTGACCCACGGTCTTCGCGAGACGCCGAGCGGCTTGAGCCGCTCGGCGTTTTTCGTGGAGCCACGTCGGGTGATACCCGTCGTGCCGGACCCGTCGTGCCGTGGCGAACCCGAAGTCGACACGCTGCGGGTGGTCCGGCCCTGTGTGGGGAATTGGGGTGTGGAGCGCGCCTGAAGTCGACACGCTGCGGGTGGTCCAGCCCTGTGTGGGGAATTGGGGTGCGGAGCGCGCCCGAAGTCGACACGCTGCGGGTGGTCCGGCCCTGTGTGGGGAATCGGGGTGCGGAGCGCGCCCGAAATCGACACGGGCGCTGTGGGCGCAATGTGTTTGCGGCATTTGAAATTGGCCATCTGCCAACCCTCGAACCGTCCGCCCGATAAATCGGCATTTGGGTGACAGCGAAGGTCAATTGTGATATCTATCACCAGCCATTTGACCCCGAGAATGACCTCAAAACGGCACGCTGAGCAACCAATCTGTCACCTGACGTGCCACTCAGCCCATCACCCCCGCACGCACTTGCGCACGCGCTTGCGCCACCCACCCGACAACTCCACCGTCGCCCACTGCAAGAGCCTGCAAAATCCCGCATCCCCCATCCGGAAGAGGCGCAGAACACGCTCTCTCGCACACCACGGCGCGAACACCCCGCCCCGTGTGCAAGAACTTGCAGCAAGAACCGTCAGGCGGCGGGAGCGTCGGCCGGCAGCGTGCGGGCCACCGGCGCGACGGCCGTCGAGCGGCGAACCACCAGCTCAGGCCGGAACAGGTACTCCGAACGCGGTGCCCCGTGCCCGTTGATGTCGTCCACCAGCGAGCGCACGGCCGCCACCGCCATGGCCGCCACCGGCTGACGGAGCGTGGTGAGCGGCGGATCGGTGAAAGCCATCAGCGGGGAATCGTCGAAACCGATCACCGAGACGTCACCGGGCACGTCCAGGCCGCGCCGCCGGGCCGCCCGGATCGCCCCGAGCGCCATCAGGTCGGAACCGCAGACGATGCCCGTCGCGCCCTTCGCGAGCAGGCGATCCGCCGCCACCTCGCCACCCTCCACGCCGAAGAGGGTGAGCTCGACCAGGGCATCCACTTCGGATCCGGAGGCGCCGGTGAGCCGGCGCATGGCGTCCCGGTACCCGGCGAGCTTGCGCTGCACGGGGGTGAACCGGTGCGGACCGGAGATCAGGCCGATCCGCCGGTGGCCGAGCGCCACGAGATGGCTGACCGCCAGGTCGCTGGCCTGCTCCTCGTCGCAGGTCACGAACGGCGCGTCGATGCCCGAGGCGTGCCCGTTGACCAGCACGATCGGCAGCGGGCGGGCGAGCAGGCGCAGGTAACGCTCGTGGTCGGACGTGGTGTCGGCGTGCAGGCCGGAGACGAAGACGATGCCGGAGACCTGACGGTCCAGGAGCATCTCCACGTACTCGTCCTCGGTGACGCCGCCGGGTGACTGGGTGCAGAGCACCGGCGTGTACCCGGACTGGGCCAGGGTCGACTCGATGACCTGCGCGAACGCCGGGAAGATCGGGTTGTCCAGCTCGGGCACGACGAGACCGACCAGGCCGGCGCTGCGCTTGCGCAACCGCTCGGGGCGCTCGTAGCCGAGCACGTCGAGAGCGGTCAGCACCGCTTGCCGGGTGTCAGCGGATACGCCGGGTCGGTCGTTGATGACGCGCGAAACCGTCGCCTCGCTGACCTGGGCTTGCCTGGCGATGTCCGCCATCCGTGCACGCATGTTGTCACTGTAGTGCCGACCTGTTACCGGCTATCGCCGTGCAAGCTCTTCCATTGACTGCAAGTGCTTGCTAACGTCCCGGCAACAAGGACGACACCTCATCGATCTTTCCCGGGAAGAGCAGGGCCGCAGTGTGCCCGAAGCCCCCGGACCTCTTCTTGCAAAATCCCTCATGACAGGAGCTCATCGATGCGCATCCGAACTGCGGGTGTGATCGCGGTTTGCGCGGTCGCGCTGGTCGGCACCGCCGCGTGCGGCAGCAACGACAGCACGGACAAGGCCAGCGACACCCCCTCGGGAGCGGCCGCCTCCGGTGAACTGGTGATCTGGGCCGACGACAAGCGGTCCGCCGCGCTCCAGCCGTTCGCCGAGAAGTTCGGCACCGAGAACGGCGTGACCGTCAAGGTCCAGGCCATCTCGAAGGACCAGCAGACCACCTTCCTCACCGCCTCCCAGCAGGGCAGCGGCCCGGACGTGATGGTCGGCGCGCACGACTGGATCGGCAACCTGGTGCAGAACGGCGCCATCGACCCGGTGCAGCTCAGCGACGAGCAGAAGAACGGCATCGCGGCGAACGCGGTCAAGGCGGTCACCTTCAACGGCCAGACGTACGGCGTCCCGTACGCCACCGAGAACCTGGGCCTGATCCGCAACACCGAGCTGGCCCCCGAGGCGCCGGCCACGGTGGAGGCCCTGGTCGCGACCGGCGAGAAGCTCAAGGCCGAGAAGAAGGTCTCCGAGATCCTCTGCCTGCAGGTCGGCCAGAACGGCGACGCGTACCACTCGTACCCGTTCTACAGCTCGGCCGGCGGTTACCTCTTCGGCACCAACGCGGCCGGTGAATACGACGCCAAGGACCTGGGCGTCGGCAAGCCGGAGTCGGTCGAGGCGTTCACGAAGCTCGGCGCGCTCGGCGAGAAGGGCGACGGCGCGCTCAAGCGCTCGATCACCCCGGAGAACTCGATCGCCACCTTCACCGGCAAGAAGTGCGCCTACCTGGTCTCCGGCCCGTGGGCGGTCACCGACGTGAAGAAGGCGAACCTCAAGTACGACATCAGCGCGGTCCCCGGCTTCGAAGGCGGCAAGGAGGCCACCCCGTTCCTGGGCGTGCAGACCTTCTACGTCGCCGCGAAGGGCAAGAACAAGGCGCTCGCGCAGGAGTTCGTCACCAACTACGTGACCACTCCGGAGCTGGCCGTCGCGCTCTACAACGCCGAGCCCCGGCCGCCGGCGCTGACCGCCGCCCTGGACCAGGTCAAGGGCTCGGACGCGGACCTGGCGAAGTGGGTCGACGCCGGCAAGAACGCCGTGCCGCTGCCCGCGATCCCGGAGATGGCCGCGATCTGGGACCCGTTCGGCAAGGCCGAGGCCGCCGTCATCGGTGGCGCGGACGCGGAGAAGACCGTCACCGCTGCCGGCAAGACGATCTCCGGCTCGATCAAGTAACGACAGCGGGAAACACGTCATGACGACGAAGCTCGGAGGGTCCGCCCGGCGGCGGGCCCTCCCCGCCACCGAGCCGGAGCCCTCCGAGCCGCGCCGGCATCACCAGGGCCGGAACACCGGCCTCACCGGGCAGTTCGCCAAGATCCTGCTGCTCGGCCTGTCCGTGGCGTTCGCGGTGTGGGCGGCCTTCCCGCTGATCGCCGCGGAGCACTGGATCGGCCTGGGCATCCTGGTCGCCACCACCGGGGCGCTGCTCTACATCTACCTGTCGCCGCGGCACATCCCGGCGAAGTACCTCTTCCCCGGCACGCTGTTCCTGGTGATCTTCCAGCTGTTCCCGGTGCTCTACACGGCGAGCACGGCGTTCACCAACTTCGGTGACGGGCACCGGGGGAGCAAGGAGGACGCGATCGTCGCGATCCAGACGTCGTCGGTCACCCGCGTTCCGGGCTCGGCCGAGTACGCGCTCTCGATCGCGACCCGGGGCGACCCGGCCACCGGGCCGATCGTCTTCCTGATCACCGACCCGGCCACCAAGGCGGTCTCGATCGGCGACGCCGGGGGCCTGAAACCGGCCGGCGCCGTCACCGTGACGCCGAGCGGCAAGGTGACCGCCGCCGAGGGCTACACCGTGCTCAACGCCGGTCAGGCCAGCGCGCGCAGCCAGGAGATCACCGAGTTCACGGTGCCCACGCAGGGCGGCGCGATCCGCTCGGCGGGCCTGTCCCGGGCGTACGAGGGCAAGGCCGGCCGTGCCTACGACGCGGTGACCGACAGCATCCGGGACGTGACGACCGGCAAGTCCTGGGTCGCCGACGAGAGCGTCGGCGCGTTCGTGGCAGCCGACGGCGAGCGGCTGGCACAGGGCTGGAAGGTCAGCGTCGGGTTCGGCAACTTCACCAGGGCGCTGACCGACGACACCATCTCGGGACCGTTCCTGCGTACCCTGATCTGGAATTTCGCCTTCGCGATCGGATCGACGGGCTTCACGTTCGTGCTGGGCCTGTTCATCGCCCTGGCGCTGCACTCGAGCCGGGTCCGGGGCCGCAATCTCTACCGCATCCTGCTGGTTCTCCCGTACGCGATGCCGTCGTTCGCCATGCTGCTGGTCTGGCGGGACATGTTCAACACCGACTTCGGCCTGGTCAACAACCTTCTCGGTACGGACGTCGACTGGTTCGGTGGCACCGCCTCGGCCCGGCTCGCGGTGATCCTGGTGCAGCTCTGGCTCGGGTACCCGTACATGTTCCTGGTCAGCACGGGCGCGCTGCAGGCCATCCCGGGTGAGCTGCTGGACGCCACCAAGGTGGACGGCGCCGGCGTCTGGCAGAGCTTCAGGAGTGTCACGCTGCCGCTGCTGATGATCCCGCTGACCCCGCTGCTGATCTCGTCGTTCGCGTTCAACTTCAACAACTTCAACGCGATCTGGCTGACCACCGAGGGCGCGCCGTTCCCGGCGGACAACACCACCAACGGGGCGACGGACCTGCTGATCACGTACACGTACCGGCTCGCCTTCGGCGGCTCCGGCGCGCAGTACGGCTTCGCCGCCGCCATCTCGATCTTCATCTTCCTGATCGTCGCGACCATCTCCACGATCAGCTTCCGCCGGACCCGGCAGTTGGAGGAGGTCTACTCGTGACGCGCTGGATCAAGCAGGTCGGCTGGCGCCACCTGGTCGGCCTGCTCGGCCTGGTGTTCGCGCTCGGGCCGCTGCTGTTCGTCCTCTCCGCCGCGATCAACCCGCAG
The DNA here is from genome assembly GCF_040639325.1 of Actinoplanes sp. NPDC023936. Lineage (NCBI taxonomy): Bacteria > Bacillati > Actinomycetota > Actinomycetes > Micromonosporales > Micromonosporaceae > Actinoplanes > Actinoplanes sp. NPDC023936. The sequence goes on from NZ_JBEZZR010000004.1 coordinate 343,968, forward strand.
GGCACGCTGGCGTCGAGCACGCTGGTGCCGTCCGCCGCCTCGGCGGAGAACTTCGCGAAGCTCTTCCGGGACACCAACTTCGGGTACTGGTTCGTCAACTCGATCGTCATCGCCGGGCTCGCCGCCGCGGCGTCGGTGTTCCTGTCGGCGCTCGCCGCGTACGCGTTCAGCCGCCGCCGCTTCCAGGGACGCCGGATCGGCCTGATGTCGCTGCTGCTGATCCAGATGTTCCCGCAGTTCCTGGCGGTCGTGGCGATCTTCCTGATGTTCTCCACGATCACCGATCTGTGGCCGGCCTTCGGGTTCAACACCTGGTGGGGCATGATCCTGCTCTACCTCGGCGGCGCGCTCGGCGTGAACACCTGGCTCATGAAGGGCTTCTACGACACGATCCCGAAGGAACTCGACGAGTCCGCGGTCGTCGACGGCGCCACCCACGCGCAGATCTTCTTCAAGATCCTGCTGCCGCTGGTCGCGCCGATCCTGGCGGTCACCGGGTTGCTCGCGTTCATCGGCACGATGAACGAGTTCCTGATCGCGAACGTCTTCCTCACCGACAGCGAGTCCAAGACCCTCGCGGTCGGGCTCTACGGCCTGGTGGCGGGGGAGCGGGACGCGAACTTCGGTGTCTTCTGCGCCGGCACGCTGCTGACCGCGGTCCCGACCGTCGGCGTCTTCATGTACCTCCAGCGCTACATCGTGGAGGGTCTCAGCGCCGGAGCGGTGAAGGGATGATCCCGCACCACGACGGCTCCGGTCTCTACGTCTCCGACCCGTCTCCCGCGCCGGGGGAGACGGTCGCCGTCTTCGTCCGGGTGCCGTCCGGTGTCCGGGTCTCCCGGATACACACCCGGTTCGTCCGCGACGGCGAACCGGTCTTCACCTCGGCGGTGATCGACCGGCGGGACGCGGGAGGCGAGTGGTGGCGGTCGGAGATCGAGGTACGGAACCCGGTCACCCCGTACCGTTTCCTGATCCGGACCGCCGCCGGCGCCGTCCGCTGGCTCACCGCCGGGGGTCTGACCTCCTACGACGTGCCGGACGCCACCGACTTCCGGCTTGTCGCGCACCCGCCGGCGCCGGACTGGTCGCGCGACGCGATCGTCTACCAGATCTTCCCGGACCGGTTCGCCCGCTCGGCGGCGGCGGACGGGCGGCCGACCCCGGACTGGGCCGTGCGCTGCGACTGGGACACCCCGGTCGAGGGGCGCGGCCCGCTGGCCGCCACCCAGCTCTACGGCGGTGACCTGGAAGGCGTCGCGGAACACCTGGACCACGTCGCCGACCTGGGCGCGAACACGCTCTACCTGACGCCGTTCTTCCCGTCCCGCTCGAACCACCGCTACGACGGCTCGGACTTCGGCACTGTCGATCCGCTGCTCGGCGGCGACACCGCGCTGGTCCGGCTCAGCGAGGCGGTGCACGCCCGGGGCATGCGCCTGATCGGCGACCTCACCACCAACCACACCGGCGAGGCCCACGAGTGGTTCCGCACCGAGAAGGACTTCTACTACGTCGAGAACGACGGCACGTACGAGTCCTGGTTCGGCGTCCCGAGCCTGCCGAAGCTGAACTGGGGCAGTCCCGAGCTGCGCCGCCGGTTCGCGAAGCTGGCCCAGCACTGGCTCACCCATCCCTACGCGCTGGACGGCTGGCGCATCGACGTGGCCAACATGACCGGCCGCCGGGGCGCCGACGACTGGACCCACGAGGTCGCCGCCCTGCTCGGCCGGGCCGTGCGGCAGGTCCGCCCGGACGCCATGCTGCTCGCCGAGCACGGCCACGACGCGACCGGCGACCTGGACGCGGACGGCTGGCAGGGCACGATGAACTACGCCGGCTTCACCCGTCCGGTGTGGAGCTGGCTGCGCGCCGACGAGCTGCCGTTCCCGGACTTCCTCGGCGTTCCGGGCGAGATCCCGTTCCGGGACGCGGCCGACCTGGTGTCGACGATGACGGCGTTCGCGGCGCGGGCGTCCTGGCGCTCTCTCGTCGCGTCCTGGCAGATCCTCGGCTCGCACGACACCCCGCGGATCCGGTCCGTGGTCGGCGGGCCGGAACGCCACGAGGTCGCTGCCGGTCTGCTCTTCACCCTTCCCGGCACCCCGATGGTCTTCGCGGGTGACGAGCTGGGGCTGACCGGATACAACGGCGAGCACTCCCGTACCCCCATGCCCTGGAACGACACCGACGGCTGGGATCTGCGCACGCTGGCCCGATATCGCGCCCTGGCGCGGCTGCGCGGCGGCACGCCGGCGCTGCGCGACGGTGGCCTGCGCTGGCTGCACGCCGCCGGTGACCTGCTGGTCTTCCTCCGGGAGGCCGCCGGGGACACCGTGCTGGTGGCGGCCCGGCGGGCTCCGGGCCTTCCGGTACGCGTGACCGGACTCGTCCCGCACGCGCGGGGCGACAACCTGTACGGCGGCGCCGAAGCTCTCAAATCCGGCGCCGACGGATCTATCGAAATCGACGGTGATGGACCAACCTTCCAGGTGTGGTCCGTCCGCCAGCACCCGAAGGGTTGTTAAGTGGCACCTCGAAAACGCCGGCTGGGCGTCGCTCTGCTCAGCCTCCTGCTGCCCCTCATAGCCGTTCCCGCGTCCGCCGCTCCCTCGACGGCTCCGGCCCCGAAGGAACCGAGCGCGGCCGTCATCGCCAACTGGGGCTCCGACCAGCCCGCCGCCGGCGAGCAGTACTACTTCGTCCTGCCGGACCGGTTCGCCAACGGCGAGGAGTCCAACGACAAGGGCGGGCTGAAAGGCGACCGGCTCGCCACCGGGTACGACCCCGCTGACAAGGGCTTCTACCACGGTGGCGACCTCAAGGGCGTGATCGACCGGCTGGATTACATCCAGGGTCTGGGCACCACGGCCATCTGGCTCGCGCCGGTCTTCAAGAACAACCCCGTTCAGGGTACGGGCGCCGACGTCTCCGCCGGATACCACGGCTACTGGATCACCGACTTCACGCAGGTCGACCCGCATTTCGGCACGAACGCGGACCTGAAGAAGCTGGTCAAGCTCGCGCACCAGCGGGGCATGAAGATCTTCCTGGACATCATCGTCAACCACACGGCGGACGTGATCCGGTACGCGGAGAACGAGTACACCTACGTCGACAAGGAGACGTCGCCGTACACGGACACCGAGGGGCAGCCGTTCGAGGACGCGAACTACGCGTCGGGTGGCTCCTTCCCGAAGACGGACGCGACGTCGTTCCCCTACACGCCGGTCCTCCCGTCCGCGACGGCCAAGAAGGCCAAGACCCCGGCCTGGCTCAACGACGTGACCATGTACCACAACCGGGGCAACTCCAGCTTCGCCGGCGAGAACAGCGAGTACGGCGACTTCTACGGCCTCGACGACCTCTGGACCGAGCGGCCCGAAGTCGTCCGCGGCATGACCAAGATCTACGCCGACTGGGTGAAGAACACCGGCATCGACGGTTACCGCCTCGACACCGTGAAGCACACCAACCTCGAGTTCTGGCCGCAGTTCGCGCAGGGCATCGAGAAGGCCGCCGGTGACGACTTCTTCATGTTCGGCGAGGTCTACAGCGCCGACCAGGAGATCCAGTCGGAGTACGTGCGCGAGGGCGGCCTGCCCGCCACGCTGGACTTCTCCTTCCAGGAGGCGGCGCGCGGCTTCGTCACCGGCAACAGCGGTGCGGCGGCCCTCTCCGGCCTGTACGCGAAGGACGACCTCTACACCGCGCGGGACACCGGCGCCGACCGGCTGCCGACCTTCCTCGGCAACCACGACATGGGCCGGATCGGCTCGTTCATCGCGTCCGCCGCCACCGCGGAGACCCAGCTCAAGCGCGATCAGCTCGCCCACGAGCTGATGTTCCTGACGCGGGGGCAGCCGGTCGTCTACTCCGGTGACGAGCAGGGCTTCACCGGTCCGGGCGGCGACAAGGACGCGCGCCAGGATCTCTTCGCCAGCGCGTCGGCGGACTACCTGGACGACGACCTGATCGGCACCGACCGCACCCACGCGGTGGACAACTACAACACCCAGCACCCGCTCTACCGGACCATCGCCGGCCTGGCGAAGCTGCGCAAGGCCCACCCGGCACTGATGAACGGCGTGCAGACGACCCGGTACGCGGCCGAGGGTCAGGGCGTCTTCGCGGCGTCCCGGATCGACACTGCCAAGCGTCTCGAGTACGTGGTGGCGGTCAACAACGCGACCACGCCGCAGACCGTGACGTTCCCGGCGGCGTCCTCGTCGTTCACGGGGATCTACGGCACGGATCAGGCGGCTCAGGCTGTCGATGGCAAGATCACGATCACCGTTCCGGCTCTCTCCTCCGTGGTGCTCAAGGCGGACGGATCGCTCCCGGCGCCCACCGCGGCGCCGACCGTCACGATCACGAAGCCGGCGGTGGGGGACAGCGTCCCGGCCCGCACCGAACTCGTCGCCGAGACCACCGGCGACCCGCTCGCCACTGTCACCTTCGCGGCCCAGGTCGCGGGCGGCCCGTGGAAGCTGGTCGGCACCGCGGACAAGGCCCCCTACCGGGTCTACCACGACCTGACGGGCTTGGCCGGCGGCACCGAAGTGCGGTACAAGGCAGTGGTGCGTGACAGCAGGGGCCGGCTCGCGTCCTCGACCACGAAGATCACCGTCGGCACGCCGGAGGCGACGTCGGCGGCGGGTTACGCGGTCGTGCACTACCAGCGGCCGGCCGGCGGTTACGACGACCAGAACCTCTACGTCTGGGGTGACGTCGACGCGTCGATGTCCACCACCTGGCCGGACGGGCAGCCGTTCGCCGGTGAGGACTCCTACGGCCGGTTCGCGTACGTGAAGCTCAAGCCCGGCGCCAAGAGCGTCGGTTTCGTCGTGGTGAGCGACAGCGGCGTGAAGGACGTGGACGCGGACCGGACGATCGACGTCGGTTCGAATCCCGAGATCTGGCTCAAATCCGGTGATCCGACGATCTATCCGACCCGGCAGGCCGCTACCGGTGAGCCCGACCCGGCGCAGGATCAGAGCAAGGCGATCATCCACTGGCGCGCGGCCGACGGGAACTACGACGGCTGGGGCCTGCACGTCTGGGAGGGCGCGGCCAGCCCGACCGACTGGGCCAGCCCTCTCGCGCCGGCGCGGATCGACTCCTACGGCGCGGTCTTCGAGGTGCCGCTGGCGGCCGGGGCGAGCTCGTTGAGCTACATCATCCACAACGGCGACGCCAAGGACCTGCCCACCGACCAGTCGCTCGACCTCGCCAAGGCCGGGCACGAGGTGTGGCTGCTCGCCGGCCAGGAGACCCGCCTGCTGCCACTGGTCAGGACGGCCGCCGGCGTCGGCGAGATCGACGTGACCAAATCGCGGGCGGTCTGGATCGACCGGCGCACGGTGGCCTGGAAGACCGGCACCGGGGACACCCTGGAACCGGTCGGCGCGGGCACCGACGGCAAGGTCTACGACCTGGTCTACGCCCCGGCGGGCGGGATCGGCGTCGCGAACGGCGAGCTGACCGGGTCGTACGACAGCGTCCGTCTCGCCGCCCGCCGCGACGGGCTCACCGAGGCCCAGCGGGAGAAGTTCCCGCACCTCTGGCAGTACGGCGCCTTCGCGCTGCCGGCCGGCGACGTCACCGAGATCCTGCGGAGTCAGGTGGTGGTGACCGAGCGGAATGCCGCGGGCAAGCTGCTCTCGGCGACCGGCGTGCAGCTCTCCGGCGTGCTGGACGACGTCTACGCGGCGGCCACGAAGGAGCGGCTCGGCCCGGCCGGCGCCGGCGTCTCGGTCTGGGCGCCGACCGCGCGCGCCGTCGAGCTGGAGGTCTACTCCGCCGCCACCGGGGGCACGGCCGACGTCCGGGCGATGCGCCGCGACGCCCGGACTGGCATCTGGTCGGCGAAGGGACTCAAGAAAGGCGACTTCTACAAGTACCGGGTGACCGCCTGGCAGCCCGCCACCCGGCAGGTCGTCACGGCGTCGGTCACCGACCCGTACTCGCTCGCCCTGACCACCGACTCCGCCCGCAGCGTCTTCACCTCGCTCGATGACGCGGCGCTCAAGCCGGCCGGCTGGGACAGGCTGAGGAAGCCGGCCGCCACGGCGCCCGCGAAGATTCAGATCTCGGAGCTTTCGGTCCGGGACTTCTCGATCGCGGACGACACCGTTCCGGCCGCCGAAAGGGGCACCTTCACCGCCTTCACCCGGGCGAACAGCGACGGGATGAAGCACCTGAAGTCCCTGGCCGGCGCCGGTGTCACGCACCTGCACCTGCTGCCGGCGTTCGACTTCGCCACGATCCCGGAGAAGCGGGCCGACCAGGCCCAGCCGCCCTGCGACCTGGCGTCCTTCCCGCCCGACTCCGAGGAGCAGCAGGCCTGCGTCGCGAAGGTGGCCGCCACCGACGGCTACAACTGGGGGTACGACCCGCTGCACTACACGGTTCCCGAGGGCGGGTACGCGGTCGATCCGTCCTCCCGGACGCGCGAATTCCGGTCGATGGTGGCCGGGGTCAACCAGGCCGGCCTGCGCGTGGTGATGGACGTCGTCTACAACCACACGTCGGCGTCCGGCACCGACAGCAAGTCGGTGCTCGATCAGATCGTGCCCGGCTACTACCACCGCCTCCTGGAGGACGGCTCGGTCGCCAACTCCACCTGCTGCGCCAACACCGCGCCGGAGAACGCGATGATGGGCAAACTGGTCGTCGACTCGATCGTGACCTGGGCGAAGGCGTACAAGGTCGATGGTTTCCGCTTCGACCTGATGGGCCACCACCCGAAGGAGAACATCCTGGCGGTCCGCGCGGCGCTCGACCGGCTCACGCTCGCGAAGGACGGCGTCGACGGCAAGAACATCTACGTGTACGGGGAGGGCTGGAACTTCGGCGAGGTGGCGGACAACGCCCGCTTCGTGCAGGCGTCCCAGACCGAGCTGGCCGGCACCGGGATCGGCACGTTCAACGACCGGCTCCGGGACGCGGTCCGCGGCGGCGGCCCGTTCGACGAGAACCCGCGCATCCAGGGTTTCGCGTCCGGCCTGCTGACCGCGCCGAACGGTGACCCGGTGAACGGGACGGCGGCCGAGCAGAAGACCCGCCTGCTGCACTACCAGGACCTGATCAAGGTCGGTCTGAGCGGCAACCTGGCCGGCTACTCCTTCACCGACTCGTCCGGCGCCGTGGTGACCGGCTCGGACGTCGACTACAACGGCTCGCCGGCCGGCTACAACGCCGCCCCGGGCGAGACGATCACGTACGTCGACGCGCACGACAACGAGATCCTCTACGACTCGCTCGCGTACAAGTTGCCGCAGGCCACCACGGCTGAGGAGCGGGCGCGGGCGCAATCGGTGGCCCTGGCGGCCACGGTGCTCGGGCAGGGGGTGGGCTTCGTGACCACCGGCAGCGAGCGGCTGCGCTCGAAGTCGCTGGACCGGAACTCGTACAACTCCGGTGACTGGTTCAACGCCATCGAGTGGGACTGCGCCGACGGGAACGGTTTCGGCCGGGGACTGCCGCCCAAGCCGGACAACGAGTCCAAGTACGCGTATGCGAAGCCCCTGCTCGCCGACCCGGCCCTGGTCCCGTCCTGCGCGGCGATCAACCTGGCCGACAGCCGCTACCAGGAGCTGCTGAGGATCCGCAAGTCCACTCCGGTCTTCGGCCTGCCGACCGCGGCGCAGGTGCAGAAGCGCCTGTCGTTCCCGCTCTCCGGCACGGCGGAGACCCCCGGCGTGATCACCATGACGCTGGACGGCCGGGGCCTCGACCCGAAGTGGAAGTCGGTGACGGTGGTCTTCAACGCCACCCCGTCGGCGGTCACCCAGAAGGTCACGTCCCTGGCCGGCACGACGGTGTCGCTGCACCCGATCCAGCAGCGGTCCGCGGACCCCCTGGTCCGCACGGCGTCGTTCGCCGCCGCGACCGGCACCTTCACCGTTCCGGCCCGCACGGTCTCGGTCTTCGTGCAGAGCTGACCGAGCCGGCCCCTGTTCGCGGCCACCGCGTTCCCGTTCAGCCCGGGTGCGCGGTGGCCGCTCCACTATCAAGTCAACACGTCCCGTCGCGATCAACGCGTCGGGTCACGTCAACACGTCGCGTCAACACAGCGGATCGACGTGACATGTCCACACGGCACATCAACACGTCGCGTCAACACGTCGGATTGACACGACACGTCAACACGTCACGTCAACAGGGCGGCCGCCACCGCGGCTCCCGGCGGCACGAACTGCCCGAGCGCCCCCGACCAGAGCCGCGGATGAGTGATCAGGAAGATGACCCCGGAGACGGTCATGAAGCAACTTACGTAGATCACCAGCGCCCGCCCGGCACTCTCGTCGCCCCGGTGCAGCATCACGAGCCCGACGATGATGCCGACGGCGAGGAACAGGTTGTAGAGCCCGATGAAGAAGCGCCACATCTGCGCCTCAGGCGCATCAGCGGTGGACCCGGTGAGCAACTTGCGAACCGCCGGGCGGCGGTAGAAAAAGGCTTCCATGGTCCCCGCACCGATGTGAACCAGCGCGGCAACCACGGCACAAACTTGTGCGACGGTGTTCATTCGCAGCATCCTGCGCCACGACGTGCCCACAACGCCCGATATGCACGCTCCCGCCCCGCCAAGTTCAGCCATTCAGGGCAAATCCCATCGGGTACGCCCTCAACCCGTACCCAACCGCACCCCAACCCGTTCCGCCCCACCAGCCTGAAGCCCCTCCCCCCGGCGCCGCCCGCCGCCGGCCCCGGCGTCCCCTCACCCCCAACCCCGTCCCCAGCCCTCCACCGTCCCCACGCCACCACCGGCCTGAGCGACGGCCGCCCGGTGCGAGCCGTAGTCCGTGCAGGTAACCGGCCTTGATCACCGGTGTGAGCGACGGCTGGCGGGCGCGAGCCGTAGTCTGCGCCGGTAATCGAGCCTTGATCACCGGCTTGAGCGACGGCTGGCGGGCGCGAGCCGTAGTCCGCGCCGGTAATCGGGCCTTGATCACCGGCTTGAGCGACGGCTGGCGGACGCGAGCCGTAGTCCGTGCAGGTCCCCGAGGCGGCTACGGCTTGGCTGGACGGCGCCGGCGGCGGGCGGCGACAGCCTCCGGGTCGACGTCCGGCGCCGACCAGCGGGACGCCTGGGCGATGCTCGTCTCCCGGCCACTCGCCACGTGGTCGCGCGCCAGCTCCGCCGCCCGCTCGGCGGCCCCCTCCTCGATCGCGGCGTACAGCTCCTCATGCTCGGCGCACTGCTGGTCCGGGTCGCGCTGGGCGGTGAGGCGGAACAGCCAGTGGGTGCGCGCGGCGAGGGGCCGCATCATCGCGCTGAGCAGCGGGTTGTCCGACAGGTCGACCAGGTCGGCGTGGAAGCCCGCGTTCGCCGCCGCCACCCCGTCCGAGTCGCCGGCCGCGGTCGCCGCCCGCGCGGCGGCGAGCCGGTCCTTCAGGCGGGCCAGGCCGGCCGTGTCCCGCCGCAGCGCGGTGAGGCGGGCGGCGAGGGCCTCCAGGGACTCGCGCACGTCGAACAGATCGCGGACGTCGGCCGGGGTGAACGGCGCCACCAGCGCGCCCTTGTGCGGCACGAGCAGGACCAGGCCGTCGGCTTCGAGCAGGCGCAGTGCCTCGCGCAGCGGGATCCGGGAGACCTCCAGCTCGGCGGCGAGGTCACGCTCGACGAGGCGGGCGCCGGGGGCGAGCTCGGTGGACAGGATCCGACGCCGCAGCTCCTCGTAGGCGCGGTCGCGCAGTGACGCCACAGGGACCCTCCGGAGAAAGACTCATCCTAGGGGACCCGCGTGCTGGCCGGTCGCGAGGAAGGCCGCCAGAGTCCGGAACAGATCACCCTTTTCAACTCGGTCGGCGTGGGCCTGCAGGACCTGGCCACCGCGCGGCTGCTGATCGACGAGGCCGTGCGCCGTGGTCTCGGCAGCCGGTGGACCTCGCGGTGTGAGGCGGCCGGGCTGCCCGTTTCGGCAGTCCGGCACCGGTCGGGCACTTAGGGTTTTGCTCATGGGCACGGACTGGAACGCTCAACTGCGCCAGCAACTCGACCAGCACTGGCGGAGCCGGCTGCGTCCCCGGCTGGACGGTTTGACCGATGACGAATACTTCTGGGAGCCCGCTCCGGACGCCTGGAGCGTGCGGCCCCGGGGCACGAGCAACGCTCCGATGGCGGCCGGCGGCGGCGACATGGTCTTCGACTGGGCGTACCCGGCGCCGGATCCGCCGCCGGTGACCACGATCGCCTGGCGGTTCGGGCACATCATCGTGGGCGTGCTCGGCGTGCGCCTGGCCCGGCACTTCCAGGGCGCGCCGATGGACTACCTGCGCCATCGCTACGCCGGATCGGCCGCCGAGGCGCTGTCCCAGCTCGACACGATCTACGGGCAGTGGGTGGCGGCGGTGGCCGGGCTCGGCCAGGACGGCCTGGCGCGGCCGAGCGGCGAGGAGGGGTACGGCGACGACTCGATGGGCGCGCTGGTGCTGCACATCAACCGTGAGGTGATCCACCACGGCGCCGAGATCGCCCTGCTGCGTGACCTCTATCTGCGCCGCTAGAAGAACCTATGCCGTCAGCGCGCGGGCGTTGAGCCGCTCGTACAGGGTGGCGGCCGGCTCCGGGCGGCCCAGGTAGTACCCCTGAGCGAACTTGCATCCCATCACCGTGAGCAGCGCCAGCTGATCGCCGTCCTCGACACCCTCGGCCACCACCCGCAGGCCGAGGGTGTGCCCGAGCTGGATCACCGCGCTGACCAGCTCCTGCTGCCGCCCGTTGCCGACCAGTCCGTTGATGAACGACCGGTCGATCTTGAGCACGTCGACCGGGATGTCGCGCAGGTAGCCGAGCGAGGAGTACCCGGTCCCGAAGTCGTCGATGGCGATCCGGACGCCGATCCGGCGCAGCTCCTCCAGGCGGGCCGAGGTCACCGCGACGTCGCGCATCAGCACCGTCTCGGTCAGCTCGAGCACCAGGCAGTGCGGGGAGAGGCCGGTCTCGGCGAGCGCGATCTCCACCTGCTGGGTGAGGTCCGGCAGCTCCAGGTGCGCGGCGGAGAGGTTGACGCTGACGAAGGCGGGCGCGGTCCGTGGATTCAGGTCCTGCCACTGCCGGATCATCCGGCACGCCTCGCGCAGGATCCACCGGTCGATCTCTATGATCATCCCGGTCTCCTCCGCGAGCGGGATGAACGAGCCGGGCTGCTGCAGGCCGCGCTGCGGGTCCTGCCAGCGGACCAGCGCCTCGGCGCCGTGCATCTGCCCGTCCGGCACGCCGGCCACCGGCTGCAGGTAGAGCCGCAGCTCGCCGCGGTGCACCGCCTCCCGCAGCCGGGCCTCCTGGTCCAGGCGGCTGAGCAGCTGCTCGTGCATCCGCGTCTCGAAGATCATGAATCGGTTCTTGCCCTCGTCCTTGGCGGCGTACATCGCCACGTCGGCGTTGCGCACCACCTCGTCCGCGTCGGCGTACCGGGCCGCGTCCGGCACCACGCCGATGCTGACCGTGACCACGGCCTCCCGGTGGTGCAGCAGGAACGGCCGGGCCAGCGCCTCCAGGGCGGCCAGGGTGACGGCCTCGACGACGTCCGGGCCGGCCGGCTCCAGCAGCACCGCGAACTCGTCGCCGCCGAGCCGGGCCACCGTGTCCTGCGGCCGGAGCAACCCGATCAACCGCTCCGCGGCGGTACGCAGCAACGCGTCCCCGGCGTTGTGCCCGAGGCTGTCGTTGACCCGCTTGAACCCGTCCAGATCGAGATAGAGGATGGCGATCTGCTCGCCGGACGCCCGGGACCGGGTGAGCGCGTGGTCCAGCCGGTCCAGCAGCAGCTTGCGGTTCGGCAGGCCGGTCAGCCCGTCGTGCAGCGCCTGGTGCCGCAGGTCGTACTCGAGCGCCCGCTGCCGGCTGATGTCGCGGAGCACGACGACGGCGCCGATCGGGCGGTCCTCCTTCTCGATCGTGCTGATCGTGTACTCGACGCGTACCGAGGTGCCGTCCGGACGCTGCAGGCGGCCCTCGCGGGTGCCGGGCGTGAGGCTGCCGGCCGCCTCCGGCATCAGGGTGGTGGCCTCGCGCTGGAGCAGCCCGGTCACGCCCACTCCGGTGATCCGGCCGGCGGCCTCGTTGGCGAAGGCGATCCGGCCGGTGGCGTCGACGCCGCAGATGCCCTCGCCGGCGTTGGCCAGGATGCTGTCGGTGTACTCCTTGGCGAGGATCTCCCGCGCCGAGCGGTCCAGCTGCTCGGCCATCGCGTTGACGGCGCGGGCGAGCGTGCCGATCTCGTCGCGGCCGGTCGCCGGCACCCGGTGCGAGTAATCGCCGCTGCGGATGATCCGCACCGCGGAGGTGAGGGCGCGGATCCGCCGGGTGACCGAGCCGGCCACCCCGAAACCGATCAGCAGGACCAGCACGATGGCGACCGACGAGCTGATCAGGATGACCTTCTGCGCCTGCCGGGCGCCGGCCATCATCTGGTCGTAGAGCGGCGTGTACTCCAGGATCACCGCGCCGAGCATCGCGCCGCGGGCGCTGCGCATCGGCACCACCACCTGCTTGATGCCGTCCGGATAGTCGGCACTGGTCTCGACGAAGACCCGGGGCTCGCCGTCGGTGAGTGTCTTGCCGACCTCGTTGCCGGTGTCGTGGTCGAAGATGTCGCCGATGTTCGCCCGGATCACGTCGCCGAGGATGTACTTGCCGCCGTCGACCACCACGACGTCGCGCTTCTGCATGGTGTGCAGCCGCTGCAGGTAGTTGTCGAGCCCGGTCTGGCTGTAGTACAGCGGGATCGGGACCTTGTCCGGCGTGTCCACCGGCAGGCCGTTGCCGATGTCGGCGGCGATGCCGGCGGCCAGCTGCTTCGCCTCCTCGACGGCGGCCTTCTCGGCGGAGGCGTTGTCCGCGCGCCAGGCGACGAACGCGGTGGCGGCCAGCAGGAGCGCCACCAACAGGTACCCGCCGAGGAGCTTCTGCCGAACGTTCATCAACCTGCCTATCGGCGGGCATCCTCCAGAATTGAGTCGTCTGGGGCGAGCGTTCTCTTCGGGCGAATTCGGGTCGGAGTTTGTCGAGTTCCCGCATGGTGAGCAGCGACGCGTCCGGTTCGGTTCGGTTCGGTTCGGCAAGACGACAACGGCGGGCTCCTCAAGGCGGGCTCCCGACGGCCGATCAGTTCGGCTCGACCGTGGCCGCCCGGCCGCTCGTACCCGGAGGTGTCACGTGGATCCGCTGCTGTCGCTCGCCCGCGAGGAGATGGTTCGCCGCCTCACCACGGCGGCCGGGCAGATGACCGCGACCGTCGACATGCTCACCACGCTGCGGGACCTGGCCGGGGACGTCCGCGGCACCGAGTCGATGCGCGCCGCGATCGAGGAGCTGACGGCCACCCGCGACCGGCTGCTCGGCCAGGCGCGTTCGATCACCGCCTGTACGCCCGTGGGGTAGGTCCCCGCGATACCGGGTAAGGCCAGCGGCATGGAGAGACTCGACTGGCTGGCCGTGGTCCGGCACGGGCTGAGCACCGGCAACGTCACCGCGCAAGAGGCCGAGGCCGGCGGCGCCGAGAGGATCGAGATCCCGGAGCGGGACGCCGACGTGCCGCTGTCGGAGACCGGCCGCGAGCAGGCCGAGGCGGTCGGCCGTTTCCTCCGCGAGCAGCGGCCGGATCTGGCGGTCGTCTCGCCGTACCTGCGGACCCGGCAGACCGCCGAGATCGCGCTGGGCGGCTCGGGTGTGCCGGTCGTGGTCGACGAGCGGTTGCGCGACCGCGAGCTGGGCGTGCTCGACCTGCTCACGGCGCGCGGCGTCGAAGCCCGGCTGCCCGACGAGGCCCGGCGGCGGGCCCGGCTCGGCAAGTTCTACTACCGGCCGCCGGGCGGCGAGTCCTGGGCCGACGTGCTGCTGCGGCTGCGGGCCCTGCTGCGGGAGATCCACGAGGACCATCCGGGCGGCCGGGTCGTGCTCTTCGCGCACGAGGCGACGGTGCTGATGGTGCGCTACCTCGCCGAGGGCCTGCTGGAGCAGGAACTGATGGAGATCGCGCACCGGACGGCGATCGCGAACTGCTCGGTGAGCAGCTGGCGGCGCGACGGCGACCGGCTCGCCCCGGAGCTGTTCAACGCGGTCGACCACCTCGAACTCCACGACGCCGAGCCGACCCGGCAGGAGGACGTCAATGCCGAACCGGTCTGAGGAGCGGGTGATCACGCCGGGCCTGCTGCAGGAGTGGGCGCTGCCGGACCCGCAGGGTGACAAGGAGTCGCGGGGCACCGTGCTCGTGGTCGGCGGCGCACGGCGTACCCCCGGCGCGGTTCTTCTGGCCGGCGTGGCCGCGCTGCGGGCCGGCGCCGGGAAGCTGCAGCTCGCGGTCGCCGCCGCGTCGGCGGTGGCGCTCAGCATCGCGGTGCCGGAGGCGCTCGTGATCGGGCTCTCCGAGACGGGCGAGGCCGGCGACGAGGTGCTGGAGCTGGTCGGCTCCGCGGACGTGGTCCTGCTCGGACCCGGCCTGGACGACATCGACCACACGATCCGGCTGATGCGGTCGGTCCTCGGCAAGGCCGGCGAGGACACCGCTGTCGTTCTCGACGCCTACGCTCTCGGCGCCCTCAGCAAGGACCCCGAGCTGGTACGTCAGCGCCGCGTGGTGCTCACCCCGAACATCACCGAGGCCGGTCACCTGCTGGGGCGCGAACCCGGCGACGACCTGGCCGGAGCGGCACGCGAGCTGGCCGGGCGCTACCGGGCGGTGGTCTCGCTCTACGGTCACGTAGCCGATCCGGACGGCGGATCCTGGCGGGAGGAGAGCGGCGACACCGGCCTCGGCACCTCGGGCAGCGGCGACGTGCGCGCCGGCATCGTGGCCGGGCTGCTCGGGCGGGGCGCGGATCCGGCGCAGGCGGCCTGCTGGGCGGCGTACGCCCATGCGATGAGCGGCCGCCGGCTCGTCCCGCGCCACGGCCGGGTCGGCTTCCTGGCCCGCGAACTCGTGGACGAAGTGGCGTACACGATTGCAACGGTCTGACGGGGGTACGCCTAGTTACGACAGTATTACACCGTGGAAGGAGTCAACCCCCATGACCACCGCCCGCGACATCATGTCCAGGGACGTCACATGCGTCGGCGAGAAGGAGACACTCGCTGACGCGGCACGGAAGATGTCCGAGCTCAACGTCGGCTCGCTGCCGATCTGCGGCGAGGACAACCGGCTGCACGGCATGCTGACCGACCGCGACATCGTCATCAAGGCCCTCGCGCAGGGACGTAACCCGGCCGATGTGCCCGCCTCCGAGCTGGCGCAGGGCAAGACGATCACCGTCGGCGCGGACGACGACGCCGCCGAGATCCTGCGCACGATGAGCCAGTACAAGGTCCGCCGGCTCCCGGTGATCGACGGCCACCAGCTGGTCGGCATCGTCGCGGTCGCCGACGTGGCCCGCGCACTGCCGGACCGCCCGGTCGGCGACCTGATCGACGCGATCAGCGAGTGACATCCTCGTGCTGAGGGGCCGTCGTGTGACGGCCCCTCGGCCGTCTTCAGCCGTCGAACGACTCCCAGTCCAGGCCCAGTTTGCGCAGCCGGCGCAGCAGTGACCGGTGCCGCGCTCCGACGTAGACCTCGAACCAGTCGCCGTCGTCCTCGCCGACCAGCGCCACCACGCCGGGTCCCACGTAGAACCGGGATTTCGCGCACGGCCAGCGCATCGGCCGCAACGGCACCCGGCGCAGCGGCCCGACGATGCGCCGGGCCTGCGCGCGGTCGGCGAACGCCATCCCGCCGGGCGACGAGTCCATCGCGGCGTGGGCGAGAGCGACGAGCATCAGGTACGCGCCGAGCCGCTCCCGTTCCCGCAGCGGCTGGTCACTGAGCCCGTGGTACCAGACCCGCGGGTCGCCCCCGGCCGCCTCGGTGAGCAGCGTGAAGACCCCGTCGCCCTCCTGACCGAAAGCGATCATTCCGGGCTGGCTCGTGCCGGCGGCCTCCCGGAAGATCTCCACGCTCCGGCCGTAGACGGCGGCGCGCCCGGCGGCGGCCCGGTGGAAGGTCCGTAACGGCTCCGGGAGATCGGTTGCCGGTCCGGGGGTGGCGTGCGGCCGCCCTTCCCCCGGCTCGGGATGCTCGGCTGGCGGCACGTCGGCGTACCAGCCGGCGACGAAACGCTCCAGCGCCGTGCCCGGATCGGCCGGCAACAGGTCGATCCAGTCGATGTCCGGCTGTGGGCCGGGCGGGCCGGTCGGGCGTACCCGATCGAGGAACTCATAGGGAAGCGGCGCGTCCAGGCGCAGCGCCAGGTCCTGCACCACGCCCCGGCGGCGACCGATCCTGGTCACCCGGGCCGTGCCCAGCGCGAGGCATCCCTCCGGCAGCCGGGCGAAGGCCAGGACCGCCGGTTGCGGTTCCCGCGCGAGCTGCCGTTCGACACCGCGCGGCAGCGGTCCGGGCACTGTCAGGTCCTCGTGGGTACGCACGCCGCCTGCCACGATCACCACGATGCCGCCCGGTCCGGCCGCGAACCACGCGCCGCTCCCGCCGGCCTCCTCCGCGCCCGGCCCGGCGGCGGCGAGCGCGTCCGGCTCGGCGACGACGGACCAGAGGCGGATCTCCATCCACCCACGGTATTGGATAGATGATCACCATCGTGTCCGGTATGCGACAAGCGCCTTTCGCTCCGCGCGGGCGCATGCTGTTACCGAGGGTCCTCATGCATGTGCACGGAGTCAATCTCCGGGGGATGTGATGCTGATGGGCGAGCACTTCTACCTGCGCCCGTCCTGGTCCTGCCAGGGTTGCGGCGAGCCATGGCCGTGCGCCCGCGCCCGAGCCGACCTGATCGCCCAGTACCGCCCGGAGCGCATCAGCCTCGCCATCTACCTCGGGGCGGTGCTGGCGGACGCCCTCCACGACGGACTCGGCAATCCGCACCCCCAGGAGCTGTACCAGCGCATGCTCGGCTGGATCCGCCCTTGACCGCGCCACCCCCGCACCCTGCAGCGTCCCGCGTCCCCCGAACGAGCGGATTCGCCGGTCGTCGATGTGGTCCAGGCCGAGAGCAGACTGCGGCTCAGGCCCAGGTGAGCACGGCCAGCGGGAGGCCGCCGCCGCACGGGGCCACTGTCACCCCGCCGGGCAGGGTCTGTGCGACGCCGGCCTGCAGCGCGGCGTGGATGTGCGGCTCGCGGATCAGGGAGCCGGTGATGTGGTGCGCGGTCGTGCCGGCGACGATCCGGCCCTGCCTGTTGACCAGCACGACCGGGGCGCCGACGGCGCGCAGGGCCGGCCGCAGGATCCGCTCGATGTCGCCGACGAAGACGTCCGCGCCGGTCACGCCGGCGAACACGCCGCCGGCGAAGATCGGCACGGTGAAGGTCAGCGTGTACTGCTCGGCGCAGACGTAGTCGACGTAGGGACCGGTGACGTGGCGGCGGCCGGTGTCGCGCGGGACGGTGAACCACTGCTGGCGGCCGACCGCGGCGAAGTCGTCGCTCTCCGGATCGACGTCGAGCGCGAGGCGGGTCGGCGCGGGTGTGGTGCCCATCCACCACTCGACGCCGTGCCGGCCGTCGGAGAGCGGGGTGGTGATCACGCCGGCGCCGGTGATCAGGCCGCCGAGCATGCCGGTGACCTCGGGCCCGACCTCGGCCAGGTCGGCGGAGACGGCGGGCCGGCCACGAGCGACGAACAGAGCCTCCACCCGGTGGCGCAGCCGATCGGCCACATCGAAGGTCTGCTCGGCCATGGTGGTGACAAGACCAGCGAGGTCGGTGCCGGCCGGTGCTGCGGTGCGAGTGCTCGTCTGTCCCACAGAACCCACCTTGCGCTAGGGCTCGACCAACGTCAGATGCAGGTTTACCAGTCGCTCGACGGCCTTCTCAATGTGTTCTTCGGTGAGCCGCCGGGCCAGGTCCCCGTCGCCGGCGGCGATCGCCCTGGTGATGGCCCGGTGCTCGGCCCGCGGATCGCGCGTCGGGTGATCGGGCTGGATCACCGGCGACCACAGCAGCGTCCCCAGCTCCGCCCCGAATCGTACTTCTTCACGGGCCAGCCGGGCAGACTGCGCGGCCGCTGCGACATCGAGATGAAACGCGCGCTCGACCCGGTGCAGCGGCCCGTCGGCCTCCTGTTCGAGGAGTGCGACGTCCTCCGCGCCGGCCCGGAGCGCGGCGAGGCGCGCGGCCGCCCCGGCGATCGCCACGTAGTGGTCGGTGGAGTCCCGCAGGCTGGGCAGGCTCAGCTCGGAGAGCCGGGCGCGCAGCGACGAGTCGGCCGGCGCCCGGACGAAGCTGCCGCCGCCGCGGCCACGACGGGTCTCCAGCAGGTTCTGGTGGCGCAGCGTCACCAGCGCTTCCCGAACGGTGACCCGGGAGACGCCGAACTGCGCCGCCAGATCGGCCTCGCTCGGCAGCTGCTCGGCGTCGGCGAGCAGGCCGAACGTGATGGCGTCGGTGAGCCGGCGGACGACCGTCTCGGCGCGGCTGTGCGGGTCGAGTGGTGCGAAGACCGCTGATCGTGCGCTGGTCCGCCCCGTACCCATGGCCTCGATTGTTCCTTACCGCTGTTAACGCAGCGGTTACCGGGGAGCCTTGACCTTTAAAGTCTGACGCCATACCTTTTCGTCACCTCGCTCCTCCGCACCGGCAGGAACAACACCGTGACCCAGCAGAACGCCCCGGCCATCCGCCTCACCGGACTCCGCAAATCATTTGGCAGCGTCGATGCGGTGGCCGGCGTCGACCTGGAGATCGCCGACGGCGAGTTCTTCTCGATGCTCGGCCCGTCCGGCTCCGGCAAGACCACCGTGCTGCGGATGATCGCCGGGTTCGAGCTGCCCACGGCCGGCACGGTGGAGCTCGGCGGCGCCGACGTCACCCGGCTGGCGCCGTTCGAACGCGACGTCAACACGGTCTTCCAGGACTACGCGCTCTTCCCGCACCTGAGCGTCCGGGAGAACGTGGAGTACGGCCTCAAGGTCCGCAAGGTCGGCCGCAGGGAGCGCCGCGAGCGCGCCGAGCAGGCCCTCGCCAGCGTGCGGCTGGCCGGCTTCGGCGACCGCAGACCGGCCGCGATGTCCGGCGGCCAGCGGCAGCGGGTGGCGCTGGCCCGCGCGCTGGTGAACCGGCCCAAGGTGCTGCTGCTCGACGAGCCGCTCGGCGCGCTGGACCTCAAGCTGCGCGAGCAGATGCAGGTCGAGCTGAAGGCGATCCAGCGCGAGGTCGGCATCACGTTCGTCTTCGTCACCCATGACCAGGACGAGGCGCTGACCATGAGCGACCGGGTCGCGGTCTTCGACGCCGGCCGGATCGTGCAGGTCGGCACGCCGGAGGACGTCTACGAGAAGCCGGCGACCGCGTTCGTGGCGGGCTTCGTCGGAACGTCGAACGTGTTCGCGGGCGACACCGCGAAGCTCCTCTTCGACCGGGACGGCACTTTCTCCGTACGCCCGGAAAAGATCGACCTGTACCCGGCGGAACCGGCGAACGGGGTTGTCGCCGAAGTGATCTACGCGGGGCCGGTGACCCGGTACGTCGTGGACCTGGACGCGGGCGCCCGCGTGGTGGTGGTGGAACAGAACCGCCGCACCGGTACGGCCGCGCTCAGCGAATTGCGTGGCGCACGGGTGCGTCTCAGCTGGCGTGACGAGCACGTGATCGAGATTCCCTGAAGGAAAGGACAACGCGCATGCGCGATAACAGGTGGATGACCGCGGTGCTGGCGGCGGGCGTGCTCACGCTCGCGGCCTGCGGCGGCGGTGGCGACAGCGAGTCGACCGGCAGCGGCCCGGGCGGACTGACCGTCCCGAAGATCGACAAGCTCACGGCGGTCGGCGCGGGCGAGGGCCAGGTCAACGTCGTGTCCTGGGCGGGGTACGTCGAGGACGGCTCCACCGACAAGACCGTCGACTGGGTCACCGGTTTCGAGTCCGAGACCGGCTGCCAGGTCAACAACAAGATCGCGGGCACCTCGGACGAGATGGTCGCCCTGATGAAGACCGGCGAGTACGACGTGGTGTCGGCCTCCGGCGACGCGTCGCTGCGGCTGATCTACGGCGGTGACGTGGCACCGGTCAACACCGATCTGATCAGCAACTACGCCGACGTCTTCGACGGCCTCAAGAACAAGCAGTGGAACTCGGTCGACGGCCAGCCCTACGGGGTGCCGCACGGCCGCGGGGCCAACCTGCTGATGTACCGCACCGACACCGTCAAGCCGGCGCCCACCTCGTGGAGCGCGGTCTTCGACGCGAACTCGCCGTACCAGGGCAAGATCACCGCCTACGACTCGCCGATCTACATCGCGGACGCGGCGCTGTACCTGATGAAGACCAAGCCGGAACTGAACATCAAGAACCCGTACGCGCTGGACGACACCCAGTTCCAGGCGGCGGTCGACCTGCTCAAGCAGCAGAACGAGCTGATCGGCGAGTACTGGTCGGACTACACCAAGGAGGTGCAGGCGTTCAAGTCCGGCAACTCCGTGCTCGGCACCACCTGGCAGGTCATCACGAACCTGACCAAGGCGGACGGCGCGCCGGTCGAGTCGATCCTGCCGACCGAGGGCGCGACCGGCTGGTCCGACACCTGGATGGTCTCGGCCACCGCGAAGAACCCGAACTGCGCGTACTTGTGGATGAACCACATCATCTCGCCGGAGGCCAACGCGGGAGTCGCCGAGTGGTTCGGTGAGGCGCCCTCCAACAAGCAGTCCTGTGCTCTCACCAAGGACAAGAACCACTGCGCCACGTTCCACGCCGAGGACGAGGCCTACTTCGGCCAGATCTGGTACTGGACCACGCCGCTGGCGCAGTGCATCGACGGTCGTACCGACGTGACCTGCAAGGACTACGCGGCCTGGACCCAGGCCTGGACGACGATCAAGGGATAGCGTGTCTTTCTTGTACCGGCATCCCCGGCTGCGCCTGGCCGGCCTGCTCTCGGCACCCCTGCTCTGGCTGGTCGTCGCGTACCTCGGCGCGCTCGCGGTGCTGCTGGTGTCGGCTTTCTGGACCGTGAACGGCTTCACCGGTGAGGTGGTCCGGGAGTTCTCGCTGCAGAACTTCCGGACCCTGGTCACCGAGGAGGTCTACCGCGCCGTGACGCTGCGCAGCCTCGGCGTCGCGGCGGCGGTCACCGGCATCTGCGTCGTGATCGCCACTCCGATGGCGTTCTTCATGGCGAAGGTGGCGTCGCCGCGGTACCGGCACTGGCTGGTCATCGCGATTCTCACCCCGCTCTGGGCGTCGTACCTGGTCAAGGCGTACGCCTGGCGGATCCTGCTGGCGAACGGCGGCCCGATCGACTCGCTGCTCGGCGGCCCCGGCAACGGCCCCGGCTACGGGTTGTTCGCGACCGTCCTGGTGCTGTCGTACCTGTGGCTGCCGTACATGATCCTGCCGATCTATGCCGGCCTGGAACGCCTCCCGGACTCGATGCTGGAGGCCTCGGCCGACCTCGGCGCCCGCGCCGGGCGCACGTTCCGCGCGGTGGTCCTGCCGATCCTGATCCCCTCGGTGATCGCCGGCTCGATCTTCACGTTCTCGCTCTCGCTCGGCGACTACATCACCGTGCAGATCGTCGGCGGCAAGACCCAGATGATCGGCAACCTGGTCTACGCGAACATCGGCGCCGCCAACAACCTGCCGTTCGCCGCCGCGATCGCCACCATCCCGGTCGTCATCATGGTCATCTACCTGGTCGCGGTCCGCCGCTCGGGCGCTCTGGAGGAGCTGTGACGCTGTCCGCACCGGCCCGGTGGGCGCTGCGCCTGTTCATGGTGGCCGGCCTGACCTTCGTCTACGTGCCGCTGCTGCTCGTGCTGGTCAACTCGTTCAACGGCGACCGGACCTTCGCCTGGCCGCCGCACGACTGGACCACCCGCTGGTGGTCGGCCGCCTGGGCCAACGACGGCGCCCGCCAGGCGCTGCTCACCTCGGTGCAGGCGGGTCTCGCCGCCACCGGCATCGCCCTGGTCCTCGGCACGATGGTCGCCTTCGCCGTGCAGCGGTTCGCGTTCTTCGGCCGGGACACCGTCTCGCTGCTGATCATCCTGCCGATCGCGCTGCCCGGCATCGTCACCGGCATCGCGCTGGACAGCGCGTGGCGATCGGTGATGGGCGATCTGGGCATCGGCAAGGGCATGTTCTCGGTGGTGGTCGGCCATGCCACGTTCTGCGTGGTCACTGTCTACAACAACGTGCTGGCGCGGCTGCGCCGCACCGGCACGAACCTCGAGGACGCTTCGGCCGATCTGGGCGCCTCACCCGTGCAGACCTTCCGGTACGTGACCTTCCCGCTGATCCGTTCGGCCCTGCTCGCCGGTGGGCTGCTGGCGTTCGCGCTCAGCTTCGACGAGATCATCGTGACCACCTTCACGGCGGGGCCGGGCGTCACCACGCTGCCGATCTGGATCTTCAACAACCTCTTCCGGCCGAACCAGGCCCCGATCGTCAACGTGGTGGCCGCCGTGCTGATCGTGCTCTCGGTCGTGCCGGTCTGGCTGGCCCAGCGCCTGGCCGGCCCGTCGGCCGGCGCCGGCCGGACCTAGGACGCTCAGGTCTCGTGGTCGGTCGCGCGGGCCGCGCAGAGGAACGTGCCACCGACCGCGAACGCTCCCAGCACGCCCAGCGAGATCTGCTGCTGGTGGTCCGACTGCCGCTCGTAGACCTCCTGGTTCACCTCGATCACCCGGTCGTGGTCCTCCAGCACGTACCGGCCGTCCTTCATGGCCGGGTTGCCGTCGAGTGAGGCGAAGGCCAGCACGACCGCCAGCCAGAAGCCGAAGAACACCAGGCCGGCGGCGATCGCGGCCCAGTGCGGCACGTGCGGTGGCACCCAGGAGGCGAGCCGCCAGGGCCGCATCGGCTGCCGGGTGCGATATCCGCGCCGGTTGCTGAGAACGCCGGCCGCGAAGCCCGGGACGGTGAGGAAGGCGGCGACGCCGACCGCGACGGCGGCGGCGAGGGGCCGCGCCCCGGCAGCCAGCGTCACGATGAGGGCGGCCGACCAGAGCACACCGGCCCCGCACATCAGGCTGAGCAGCAGCAGTCCCCGGCGCGAGATCATCACTGGAAACGCTAATGGGCCACAGGGTCCGAGGTGGCCGTTTTGGTGCTACGGTGAGAGTTCCCTCTGTCTGAGTTCATAAAAGCCAGAGAGAACCACTGTCAGATTACGACCTAGGGGGCGTCTTGTCAAGTCTGTCAAGCGATCTGCCGGCAGCACTTGCGGAAGAGCAGCAGCACCTCACCCTCGCCTACCGGCAGCTCGACGCGCTGCGCGAACAGGCGCATCGTCACCTCGCCACCGCCAACCGGGAAGCCGGCGGCACCCCGCACGCCCGCTCCCACCGCGACGCCGTCACGGCCCGCTACGCCGAGCGCCTCGCCCAGCTCGCGGCCGTCGAGCAGGGGCTCTGCTTCGGCCGCCTGGACCTGCACGGCGACGAGGGCGCCCTGCACATCGGCCGGATCGGCATGCACGACACCGAGGAACCGCTGCTCATCGACTGGCGTGCGCCGGCCGCCCGGCCCTTCTACACCGCGACCGCGATCACCCCGGAGAAGGTGCAGCGCCGCCGGCACATCCGCACCCGGGACCGTACCGTGGTCGGCCTCGACGACGAGATCCTGGACATGACGGTGTCCGGCGGCAAGACGGCCGGCGGCAAGACGCTGACCGGCGAGGCCGCCCTGCTCGCCGCGCTCACCGCGAGCCGGACCGGCCGGATGCGCGACATCGTCGAGACCATCCAGGCCGAGCAGGACAGCGTGATCCGGTCCGGTCTCGGCGGCGTGCTCGTCGTCCAGGGCGGCCCCGGCACCGGCAAGACCGCCGTCGCGCTGCACCGCGCCGCCTACCTGCTCTACACCTACCGGGAGCAGCTCAGCTCCCGCGGCGTGCTGATCATCGGGCCGAACGCGACGTTCCTGCGCTACATCTCCCAGGTCCTGCCGTCCCTCGCGGAGACCGGCGTGCTGCTGGCGACACCGGGCGACCTCTTCCCGGGGATCATCGCCCGGCGGCCGGAGCCGCCGGCCGCGGCCGAGGTGAAGGGTCGCGCCGAGATGGTGGAGATCCTGCTTGCCGCGGTACGGGACCGCGAACGAGTCCCCGAGAGCCCGCTCACGATCGTCGTCGATCGGCACCGGCTCACCCTCGACCCCGCCCCGGCCGAGGCCGCCCGCGACCGGGCCCGCGCCTCCGGCCGTCTGCACAACCTGGCCCGCCCGATCTTCGCCGGCGCGGTGCTCGACGCGCTGGCCGCACAGGTCGCCGACCGGATCGGCTACGACCCGTTCTGGGACGACCCGCTCGGCGAGGACGACGCGCTGCCCTCGGACAACGTCCTGGACGACGCCGACCGGGCCGACCTGCGCGTCGATCTGGCCGCCGCGCCCGAGGTGCGTGCGGTGCTCGATGAGCTGTGGCCGGTGCTCACCCCGCAGCAGCTGCTGTCCGACCTGTTCGCGGACGAGGCGGCGCTGGACCGGGTCGCCCCCGGGCTCAGCCCGGCCGAGCGCGCGCTCCTGCACCGGCAGCCGGGCGGGGACTGGGCGCCGTCGGACGTGCCGCTGCTCGACGAGGCGGCCGAGCTGCTGGGCGAGGACGACCGGGCGGCCCGCCTGGCTGCGGCGCGGGAGCAGCGGGAACGGCTCGACTACGCGCAGGGCATCCTGGACATCACGGCCGGCTCGAAGGCGTACGAGCTGGAGGACGACGACGAGGCGGCCATCCCGAACGTCTCCGACGTGATGGAGGCGGACATGCTGGCCGAGCGCCTGGCCGAGCGGGAGTGGCGGTCCGCGTCCGAGCGGGCGGCCGCCGACCGCAACTGGATGTTCGGCCACGTGATCGTCGACGAGGCGCAGGAGCTCTCCCCGATGATGTGGCGGCTCCTGATGCGGCGCTGCCCGAGCCGCTCGATGACGGTGGTCGGCGACCTGGCACAGACCGGTGCGCTCGGCGTGGCGGGGAACTGGGATGCGATCTTCTCACCGTACGTGCAGGACCGCTGGCGCCTGGCCGAGCTGACCGTGAGCTACCGGACCCCGGCCGAGATCATGGCGTACACCGGCCGGGTGCTCCCGGACTTCACCATGCCCCGCCCGGTCCGGGAGGCCGGCGTCGACCCGTGGGAGCACACCGGTGAGATCTCGGAGCTGCCCGCGCTCGTCGGCCGGGAGCTGGCCGAGGTGGGCGCCGGCCGGCTGGCGGTGATCGCCCCGGCGGCCCGGATCGCCGAGCTGACGGCCCTGCTTCCCGGGATCTCCCCGGACGATCTGGAGGAGCACGCCGTCCTGCTGACCGTGGCCGCGGCGAAGGGCCTGGAGTTCGACAGCGTGATCGTCGTGGACCCGGACGCCATCCGCACCGAGTCCCCGCGCGGCCCGAGCGACCTCTACGTGGCCCTGACCCGCTCCACCTACCGCCTAGGCGTTCTCCACCCCGCCCCGGCCGGCGGCGCTGGATAGCAGGCTGACCGTCTCGCCCCGGCCGATCGGCTGCACGCCGGTCAGCGCGCGGGTGCGGCACTCGGCGAGGAAGTCGCTGAGCGGCGACTTCATCACCCGGTAGTCGTCGTAGTGGATCGGCAGCGTGAGCGCCGGCCGGATCAGCCCGGTCAGGTCGGCGCCCTGCCGGCCGTCCATGGTCAGCAGCAGGCCGAGCAGCCGGGTGCCGCCCAGATGGATGAGCATCGCGTCGATGTCACCGCAGCGTTCCCGGATCTCGGCGAGGTACGGCCGGTACAGCGTGTCCCCGGTGACGTAGAGCCGGAGCAGCCGCTGGGAGTCCACCTCCCACTCGACGAGCGACCCCATCACGTCCGGCAGCAGCCGGTCGACGAAGCCCGGACCGTGCCGGCCGGGCAGCGCGGTGATCCGCAGCAGCTGCCCGTCGCGCCGCCACTCCCGCGCCTCCCAGGTGGGCAGCCCGCTGGCCGCGTCGAAGTGCTTGCGCCGCAGCCGCCGCTGCGCCTGCACGGTCGTGACGATCGGCAGGTCACGGGGGATCTGCCGGCGTGCCGTGCGATCGAAGTGGTCGCCGTGGAGATGGGACAGGAGAACCAGGTCGGGAGAGGGGAGTTCCGGGTACGGGATCGCCGGGTCCCGCAGCCGCCGGGTCCACGCGCCGTACCCGAGATAGGTGCGGCTGCCGGCCGGGCTGAACGCGGGATCGGTGAGCACTGTGAACGCGCCCAGCCGCAGCAGGGTGGTCGCGTTCCCGACGAAGGTGACGCTGGCGTCCGGTGTCATCGGGTCCGCCTACCCGCGCTCCGATCAGCGAAACATGTCCCGGTTGCGGCGCGGGGTGTGCCGCCGGTAGGAGCTCACGGTCGGGTCACCGCTGATCCAGAACCGCCACGGAACGTCGTGCGCCGATGTCACGCCCACCCGGGGCCCGGCTTCGATCTCGTACGCCGGTCCGTCCGGCGAGGCCGGGTCAGCCGGTGGGGACAGCGCGGCGGGGCCCGTCCCGTCGAGCAGCGACGAGCCGTTGGCGTCCCGGTTCAGGGCGAGAACCTGCATCAGCTTCGCCGGTCCGGCCGCCAGGTCGATGTCCTTACGGGCGGCCGGGCGCCGCTCCCGCGCGATCTCCAGGCCGTCGATCACGGCGCCGGCCCGCAGCAGCACGGCAGCGGCCTTGCCGGTCTCGCCGCAGACCACGTTCGCGCAGAAGTGCATGCCGTAGATCTGGTACACGTAGAGCCGCCCGGCCGGCCCGAACATCACCCGGTTGCGGTTCGTCACCCCGCGGTGCGCATGGCTGGCCGGGTCCTCGCCGAGTCCGCTGTACGCCTCGACCTCGGTCAGCCGCACTGTCACGCCGTTCGCCGTGAGCCGCCACCCGAGCAGCAGCTGAGCCGCCACGTCCACGTCCGTCGCCGGCAGTTCCACCCACGATGTCACCAACCCACCCAATCACGCCCGCATCCCGTGCGCCGCGGCGAGGGGGGCCGCGAGCCTCCGGGCGACGGCGAGTTCGACATTCAGAGTTAGGAATCTTTGAGCCCCGCCTTAAGGAATCCTTTGCGGACGTGATCTCGGCGTGAGCGTCGCGCATAGTGATCGGGCGTCGTCCCCTGCCCGGCTCACAAAGGTGAATTCCTCGTGCCCCTCTCCGCTGCCGCCAAGTTCCGATACACCCTGGTAGCGGGCACGACAGCAGTCGTGATCGGCGCGGCCTTCACCGTGACGGGCCTGACGCAAGGGTCCGCCGAGACCCCTTCCCCCACCTCGGTGGACGTCCCGCTCGCCGCCGCCGCTTCCCCCGACAGCGGCGGCGGCGACGAGGAACCGCTCCCCACGCCGGAGCCGTCGCTGTCGTCGTCGGCGACTCCCCGGCCGTCGCCGTCCCCGTCGGCGAAAACCTCGAAGAAACCGGCTGCGTCGCCCTCGCCGAGCGCCACCACGAAGAAGAAGAAGACCTCGAGCCCGAAGCCGGCGACCGAGGAGACGGCCGAGGAGCAGGTCACCGCCGCGAGCACCTCCGGCACGGTGACCGAGCAGGTCCTCGCGCACATCAACGAGGCACGCGTCGCCGAGGGGCTCGAGGCGCTGACCCTGGACACCGACCTCTCCAAGGCCGCCGCGATCCACAACCAGCTGATGATCGACGGCTGCGGCCTGTCGCACCAGTGCTCGGGCGAGTCCGGCATCGGCGACCGGTTCAGCGCCCAGGGCGTCAAGTGGAGCTCGGCCGGCGAGAACATCGGGTACGGCTCCAGCGCCAGCAGCGACGCCGCCAAGGTGAAGGCCGCGAACGGGCTGACCGACTCGATGCTGGCCGAGGTGCCGCCGAACGACGGTCACCGCAAGAACCTGCTGAGCACCAGCTTCACCCGGATCGGCCTGAGCGTCGTCCGGGACTCGAAGGGCATCACCTGGATGACCCAGGACTTCGTCGGCTGAGATCGGCTGAGACACTGCCGGTGTGAGCTCACGTCGCAGGTCGGCGGGCCGGCGGGCCGAGGTGCTGGAAGCCGCCGGTGAGGTCGTCGCCGCCCGCGGTGCGGACGCCACCCGGTTCAGCGACGTGACCGAGGCGACCGGCGTCGGCGTCTCCACCCTGCAGTACTACTTCGGCACCCGCGAGGACATGCTCATCGCGGTCTTCCGGCACGCCGCGCAGCGCGACTTCGAGCGGGTTCGCGAGCGGCTCGCGGCGCTCACCGACCCCGGGGAGCGGCTGCTCGCGATCGCCACGCACCTGACCGGCGCGGTCGGCAGCGACACCACCTGGCGGCTGTGGGTGGAGAGCTGGCGGTGGGCGTCCCGCGACCCGGGCGTACGGGCCGACGTGCTCGCCGACTACCGCGGCTGGCACGAGCTGATCGCCGCCGAGGTGGCCGCCGGCGGGTTCGACGAGCCGATGGCGACCGCCCGTCTGGTGCTGGCGCTCATCGACGGCCTGGCGCTGCCGGTGGTGCTCGGCGACCCGGACCTGTCCCGGGCCGCCGCACACGAGTTACTCGCCGCCGGCCTGTCCGGGCTGCTGCGCCGATCCTCCCAGCGCTGAACCCCCCAGCGCTGAACCCCGGCCCTCCAGCAGGGGAGTGGACCGCTTCCACCGCGGCCCGTCGCCGTCCTTGCGCCGCCGGGCGATCCCGGAGAGCGCTTCGAGGACCACCCGGTTGCCGAGCATCGCGGTGATCTCGGCGTGGTCGAACGGCGGCGACACCTCGACGATGTCCATGCCGACGACTGGCAACTCGTGGCAGATCCGGGAGACGGCGTCGAGGAGCTGGCGCGCGGTGAGGCCGCCGGGCTCCGGGGTGCCGGTGCCGGGCGCGTGACCGGGGTCGCAGACGTCGATGTCGACCGAGAGGAAGACGCCGTCGCAGTCGTCCATGGCGATCGCGAACGCGCTGTCCAGCACCGCGTCCAGGCCGCGTTCGACGATCTCGCTCATGTGGAACGAGTTCATCCGCTGGTCGGCCATCCAGTCGAGGGTTTCCGGGCCCGGCCAGTACCCGCGGAGGCCGAGCTGCAGGAACCGGTCGCCACGGACCGCGCCGGACTCGATCAGCCGGCGCATCGGCTGGCCGTGGCCGTAGAGCGACCCGAACTCGATGTCCCCGGTGTCGGCGTGCGCGTCGAAGTGGATCAGCGCGATCCGGCCCTTGCCGTGCGTCCGGGACACGCCCGTGGCGTCCGGCCAGGTGATGGTGTGGTCGCCGCCGAGGATGAGCGGGATCGCGCCGTGGCCGGAGATGAACGCGACAGCGTCCTCGATGGTCCGGCAGCTGCGCTGGATCTCGCCGCTGAACACCTCCAGGTCGCCGGCGTCCTTCACGGTCAGGTCGCCGGAGAGCGCGTCGACCCGCATCGCCATGTGCGGGCGCGAGCCGTCGTGCGGCAGGTAGTCGGTGCCGCGGATCACCTGCGGCCCGAACCGGGCGCCCGGCCGGTGTGAGGTGCCGCCGTCGAACGGCGCGCCGATGATCACGACGTCGGCGTCGGCGTAGGTCTCCGGTGTCTCCCAGTCGCAGGCCGGAACACCGAGGAACGTGTAGTCCGGCCCGAACATCGGTCCGTAGCGGGTCATGCTGGTCATCCTTCCCGGCCAACGTCGCAGGGGAGGACTGTATCGCCATACTGTATCGCCGTACAGAAAGTGCGGTCATGATCGTGCGCCCGTAGGGTGGCGCCGTGTTCGAAACGTTGAGGTCGTTCTTCCAGCGGTTGCTCGGAGCACCCGAGCAGCGGCAGGCGCCCGCGGTGCCCGTACCCACAAGAAAGCCCGACCCCGCAAAGCGGCCGGAGGCCAAGCCCAAGCCGGCGGGGATCCGCCCGCCGCGGGCCGTCCCGAAGCCGCGGGGGCGCCACCTCGCCTACGCGCCCAACCTGGACGGTGACGCCGATCCGGGCGAGATCGTCTGGACGTGGGTGCCCTACGAGGACGACCCGAGCCAGGGCAAGGACCGTCCGGTGCTCGTCGTCGGGCGGGACGCGAACACCCTGCTCGGCCTGATGCTCTCCAGCCAGGGCGAGCGGGACGGGCAGCGCAACTGGCTCGCCCTCGGCCCCGGCGACTGGGACCCTGACGCGCGTCCCAGCTGGGTGCGGCTCGACCGGGTGCTCGAGGTCGACGAGGACGGCATCCGGCGGGAAGGGGCGATCCTGGACCGCCCCCGATTCGACCGGGTCGCGGCGATCCTGCGCCGCAACTACGGGTGGCCGTGAGACCGACGTAACCGGACAGTTGACGCGTTATCCGGATAGCGTTGTGGTATGGATACGGACGTCATGACCGGCTTCGGCGGAAAACAGGCCTGGCTCGCGGTCGCCGGCGGTGAGCCGGCCGCGGTCCTGACCGCGCTCGGCCTGCGCGACCTGGGCACCGTCACCTGGCGTGCCGGGCTGGACCTGGCCCACCTCACCGACGACCGGGTCGCGATCACCCCGCCGCTGCCCGGCGCCCGCGGTGTCTCCTGGGTCCTCGCCGCCGGTCGCTGGCTGATGCGTCCCAACCTGGACGTCGTCGAACTCTCCGCGAAGCTCGGCGCCGAGGTGCAGTTCTTCGCCACGCACCGGGTGACCGAGCTGCACCGCTGGCAGCGCGCCGCGAACGGCGAACTCGTGCGGGCGTTCGGATATGTGGGACAGACCGGTGAGGTGACGTCGTGGTTCGGCGACCCCGACCCGGCCGAGCGGGACGCCGGCCTGCCCGGCGAGCTCGACGAGGAGACCACCGTGCTGGTCGCCGAGCGCGACGTGTTCCGGGTGGCCGCCGCGTGGAGCATCGACCCGACCACGCTGACCGGGCCGGCGCCCGGCCCCCTGCTACTTGGAGCGGCAGATGCGTAAGTACGTGATCATGGGCGTGCAGGGCAGCGGCAAGGGCACCCAGAGCCAGCTGCTGCGCGAGGAGTTCGACCTGACGCACATCAGCGTCGGCGACATCTTCCGCTGGCACGTGCGCAACCACACCAAACTCGGCGCCCAGGTCCGCCGGATCATGGCGGCCGGTGAGCTCGTCGACGACGACCTGGTCGAGTCGGTGGTCCGCCGGCGCCTCGACAACCACGACTGGAACTACGGCTTCATCATCGACGGCTTCCCCCGCAACGGGCGGCAGGCCGAGTTCTTCATGGAGAGCTACGACATCGACGCCGTGATCCACCTCGAACTCCCCGACGACGAGGTCCGCCGCCGCGTCCTGTCCCGCCGGCTCTGCCCCAACTGCGGCATGGACTACAACCTGATCGCCGACCGCCCGGAACAGGAGGGCCGCTGCGACATCTGCGGCCACGAGCTGGTCACCCGCGCCGACGACACGCCCGAGGCCCTGGAGGCCCGGCTGCGCGACTACCACGAGAAGACCCGCCCGGTCCTCGAACTCTTCCGCCGCAAGGAGGTCGTGCACGACGTGGACGGCCGCCCGCCGTTGGAGGAGGTGCAGCAGGCCATCCGGGACACCCTGGGTCTGCCCGCCTACAAGGCCATCTAGTACGGGCACAACACCCACACAACCGCACCACTGCTCCCCGAGAGTCCACGCGAGCCCCCAGCGCCGTCCCGGCCGCTGCGCGCCTTTCGCTACCGCTGCCCCGTCCCTCTCCAGTGCCGGTTCGTCCCTCTCCGGCGCGATCGTCCCCTCCGATGCTGCCCCGTCGCCGGTAACCCCCGTTACCTGCGCTCGCTACGGCTGGCGTCGCCGAGCCGTAGCTCAGGCTTGTGATCACGGTCCGGTTGCCTGGCTGAGCTACGGCTGGCGTCGCCGAGCCGTAGCTGGCGCAGGAATGCCGGCCGGATTGCCTGTCTCCGCTACGGCTGGCGTCGCCGAGCCGTAGCCGGCGCAGGAATGCCGGCTCGATTGCCTGTCTCTGCTACGGCTGGCGTCGCCGAGCCGTAGCTGGCGCAGGAATGCCGGCTCGATTGCCTGTCTCCGCTACGGCTGGCGTCACCGAGCCGTAGCTGGCGCAGGAATGCCGGCCCGATTGCCTGTCTCTGCTACGGCTGGCGTCACCGAGCCGTAGCTCAGGCATGTGATCACGGCGGTTGACTCTGCCGACCCGGCTGCCTGTCGCCCTACGGCTCTCCCCGCCGCGCCCGGTTCAAGCCCCGCCCAACCCCAGCGACACAACCACATGAGCGGGCATCCATCCGCCCCACCACCTGCGCCCGACATTTCGTACTCTTCCGGACAAGCTCCAGAGCGCTCTCCATTTAAGGAGACCGAAATCTCTTTGACATATTGCTTTCGGGCAGAACCGGGCGTAAACAAAGACAAAGCCAAAACGAGCCGGGCGGTGAGTGGATGTACGCGGAGGAACGCCAGCAGGAGATCGTCCAGCGAGCCCGCGCCGAGGGCCGGGTCGACGTCGTCGCGCTGGCGGACACCTTCGGCGTGACGGCCGAGACGATCCGCCGGGATCTGACCGTTCTGGAGCGGGCCGGTGTCCTGCGCCGCGTGCACGGTGGCGCCATCCCGGTGGAGCGGCTCGGGTTCGAGCCGGCGCTCGCCACCCGCGACGCCGTGCTGATCAGCGAGAAGGAGCGGATCGCCAAGGCGGCGCTCGCCGAGGTTCCCGAGGACGGGGCGATCATCCTGGACGCCGGGACCACGACGGCTCGTCTCGCTCAGCTGCTGCCGGCCGACCGGGAGCTGACCGTGGTGGTCAACTCGCCGGTGCTCGCGTCGACGCTCGGCCTCAAGCCCAATCTCACCGTCCTGCTGCTCGGCGGCCGGGTCCGCGGCAAGACCCTGGCCACTGTGGACGACTGGGCGCTGCGGCCGCTCGCCGACATGTATGTCGACGTCGCCTTCATGGGCACCAACGGCTGCACCGCCGAGCGGGGCATGACCACCCCGGACCCGGCCGAGGCGGCGGTCAAGCGGGCGATGATCGCCGCGGCCCGCCGGGTGGTGCTGCTCGCCGATCACACCAAGATCGGCAACGATTACCTGGCCCGGTTCGGTGGCCTCGCCGACCTGGACCTGCTGATCACCGACAGCGGCCTCGACGGGGAGCTCGCCGCCGAGGTCGAGGTCGCCGGCGTCCGGCTGGTGCGCGCATGACCAGTTTGAACCCCGGGACGATCCTCACCGTCACGCTCAACCCGAGCGTCGACCGTGCCCTCGATGTCGACGCGCTGGTCCGGGGCGAGGTGCTGCGAGCCGCCGACTCGCACATCGATCCCGGCGGCAAGGGCGTCAACGTCTCGCGGGCGCTCCTGGCCAACGGGATCCACTCGACCGCCGTCGTGCCGGCCGGGGGAGCGGAGGGCGAGCAACTCGTCGATCTCCTCAAGGGCGAGGGCGTCGACATGCTGGCGGTGCCGATCACCGGGCGGACCCGTTCCAACATCACCCTGGCCGAGCCGGACGGGACCGTCACCAAAATCAACGAGGCCGGTCCGACCCTCTCGGACACCGAGTTCGCCCAGGTCAGCGACGCGGTGCTGGCCGCCGCCGGCACCACGGACTGGATCGTCATCTGCGGCAGTCTCCCGCCCGGTCCGACCGTCGCGGCCTTCACCGACCTGTGCGAGCGGCTGGTCAAGTCGGGCGTCCGGCTCGCCGTGGACAGCAGTGGCCCGGCGTTGCTGGCCGGGGTGGCGGCGGGTGCGGCGCTGGTCAAGCCGAACCGCGAGGAACTGGCCGAGGCGGCCGGAGCCGACCTGGTGACGCTCGGCGACGTGGTCCGCGCCTGCGGGCGGCTGCGCGAGGCGGGCGCCGGCGCGGTCCTCGCCAGCCTGGGCGCGGAGGGCGCGGTGCTGGTGGACGCGGCGGGGGTCATCACCGGTGTCTCGCCGGTGAGCGTGCCGCGCAGCACGGTCGGCGCGGGGGACGCGCTGCTGGCGGGCTTCCTGGCGGCCGGCGCGGGCGGGGAGGCGGCGCTGGTGGAGGGCCTGGCGTGGGGCGCGGCCGCGGTCAGCCTTCCGGGCAGCCGGATGCCAGGACCACAAGACCTTGATCGTACGAGTATTCGCCTCGACCGGGAACCGGATCTGAAAAGGCCGCTCCGCCGCGACTGAGCGTGCCTGTGCACAACAAAAGGCCGACGATTTTCCGTCGCGTCTCGGTATTAGCTGTGCCCCATTCCAGTGAACCACCAGCACTCTCGACGCATCCCTCTGGCGATGAATGGAGATCGTCATGGCTACTACCTACACACCTGAGGTCAGCGGAACGGGATTCAAAGCCCGGATCCAGAAGATCGGCGGACATCTCGCCGGAATGGTCATGCCCAACATCGGCGCGCTCATCGCCTGGGGTCTGATCACCGCCCTGTTCATCCCGGTCGGCTGGTTCCCGAACGAGAACCTGGCCCAGCTCGTCGACCCGATGATCAAATACCTGCTTCCGGTGCTCATCGGTTACACCGGTGGCCGGATGGTGCACGGCCAGCGCGGCGCGGTCGTCGGTGCGGTCGCCACCTTCGGTGTGGTGGTCGGCGCCGAGGTGCCGATGTTCCTCGGCGCGATGATCATCGGTCCGCTCACCGCCTATGTGCTGAGGCTTTTCGACTCCGCGATCGAGGGCAAGGTCCGCCCCGGCTTCGAAATGCTCATCGACAATTTCTCGGCGGGCATCATCGGTGGCGCGTTCGCCATCTTCGGCAAATTGACGATCGGCCCGATCGTCGAGGGGATCACCAAGGCGGCCGGCAACGGCGTCGACTGGCTGCTCGCCCACAGCCTGATGCCGCTCGTGTCGGTGCTGGTGGAGCCGGCCAAGGTGCTGTTCATGAACAACGCCATCAACCACGGCGTGTTCAGCCCGCTCGGCGTGCAGCAGGTGCAGGAGCAGGGCAAGTCGATCCTGTTCATGATCGAGTCGAACCCGGGGCCGGGCCTGGGGCTGCTCGCCGCGTACCTGTTCTTCGGCCCGAGGTCGCTGCGCCCGTCCGCTCCGGCTGCGATGATCATCCACTTCCTCGGCGGCATCCACGAGATCTACTTCCCGTACGTGCTGATGAAGCCCCGCCTGATCCTCGCGATGATCGCGGGTGGCATGGCCGGCGTCGCCACCTTCATGATCACCGGCACCGGAACCGTCGCCTCGCCCGCTCCGGGCAGCATCTTCGCGTTCGCCGCGGTCACCGCGAAGGACGGCTACCCGGGGATGATCCTCGGCGTCACGATCGCGGCCCTCGTCACGTTCGGTGTCGCGTCCCTGCTGCTCGGCTTCGGCCGGCTGAAGTCCGACCAGGAGCTGGACGCGGCCGAGGAAGAAGTGGCGACCGAGGCGGAGATCCCGCACCAGAGGGACGCCGCAACCGCAGAGACCGACGCCAGCCGCAAGGAAAACGCCTAGGAGGCTCGTGATGGCAACCATCAACGGCAAGGACATCCACAAGCTGGTCGTCGCCTGTGACGCCGGCATGGGCAGCAGCGTGATGCTCGCCAGCACACTGCGCAAACAGCTCGGCAAGAACGGCGTCACCGTCGAGCACAGCCCGGTCAACTCGATCCCCGCCGACGCCGACCTGGTCGTCTGCCACAGCGGTCTGGCCGCACGGGCCCGCTCGGTCGCGCCGAGCAAGCCGATCGTGCCGTTCCAGGTCTTCCTGGGCGACCCGGCCGTCACCAAGGTGGTCAAGGCCATCCAGCAGGGCACCGATCTCAATGTCTGAGCTGCTGGACCGCCGGGCCATCCGGCTGGACGAGAAGGCGGGCAGCAAGGAGGAGGCGATCCGGCTGACCGGCGAGACGCTTGTCGAGATCGGCGCGGTCCGGCCCGGGTACGTCGAGACGATGCTGGCCCGCGAGAAGTCCATCTCCACGTACGTGGGTGAGGGTGTCGCCATTCCGCACGGCACCCTCGGCGGCAAGGAGCTGGTGGTGCGGGACGCGCTCGCGGTGCTGCGGTTCCCGGCCGGCGTCGACTGGGACGGCGAGCGGGTGAGCGTCTGCGTCGGTATCGCGGCCGCCGGGGACGGGCACGTCGAGTTGCTCGCCGCGCTCGCCGAGGTGCTGCTCGACGAGGACCAGGCCCGTGAACTGCGCGAGGCCACCGAACCCGAAACCGTGGAAAGCCTGCTCAGCCAGATCCACGAGGACAGCGAATGCAAGATCCAGGAGGACAGTGAATGAAGGTCGTGCGATTCCACGCCCCCGGCGACGTCCGCTTCGAGGACATGCCGGAGCCCGAGGCCGGCCCCGGTGAGGTGAAGATCCGTGTCCGGAACTGCTCGACCTGCGGCACCGACGTCAAGATCTCCAAGTTCGGGCACCACCACATCCACCCGCCACGGGTGATGGGCCACGAGATCGCCGGCGAGATCGCCGCGGTCGGCGAGGGCGTCGAGGGCTGGCAGCCGGGCGACCGGGTGCAGGTCATCGCCGCCATCCCCTGTGGAGAGTGCGCCGAGTGCCGGCGCGGCCGGATGACGGTCTGCCCGAACCAGGTCTCGATGGGCTACCACTTCGAGGGCGGCTTCGCGCAGTTCATGGTGGTGCCGAAGGAGGTGCTCAAGGTCGACGGGTTGAACCGGATCCCGGACGGCGTCTCGTTCGCCGAGGCGTCGGTGGCCGAGCCTCTCGCGTGTGCCCTGAACGCGCAGAACCTGGCCCGTGTCGGCACGGGCGACGACGTCGTGGTGATCGGCTCCGGACCGATCGGCTGCCTGCATGTCCGGCTGGCCCGGGCTCGCGGCGCCGCCCGGGTGTTCCTGGTGGAGCTGAGCCGGCAGCGCCTGGACATGGCCGCCGAGCTGGTCAAGCCGGACGCCGCGATCTGCGCCGCCGAGGTGGACCCGATCGAGGAGGTCCGCAAGCTCACCGGCGGCCGGGGCGCCGACGTGATCATCACGGCGGCCGCGTCCGGCAAGGCGCAGGAACAGGCGATCGAGATGGCCGCCCGGCAGGGCCGGATCAGCTTCTTCGGTGGCCTGCCCAAGGACAACCCCACGATCACCTGCGACTCGAACCTGGTGCACTACCGGGAGCTGATGATCGTCGGGGCGAACGGGTCCAGCCCGGCGCACAACGCCGAGGCGCTCCAGCTGGTCGCCACCGGCGCGGTGCCGGTCGCCGACCTGATCACCCACCGCCTCCCGCTGGAGGGCGCGATCGACGCGTTCGGCATCGTCGCCCGCGGCGAAGCCATCAAGGTCACCATCGAACCGTAGGAGACTGACATGCCCACGCGCACGGTTGCCGTCGGCTCCGCCAGCGGCCTGCATGCCCGGCCCGCCAAGATCTTCGTGGAGGCCGCCGCGGCAGCGCCCGTCAAGGTCACCATCCGGGTCGGCGACAAGAAGCCGGTGCCGGCCAAGAGCATGCTGTCGGTGCTCGCGCTCGGCGCCAAGCAGGGCACCGAGGTCACCCTCGAAGCCGAGGGCGACGGCGCCGAGCAGGCGCTGACCGAGCTGGCCACGCTGCTCGCCACGGACCTGGACGCCTCCGATGGCTGAGGTGGCCGGCCTCTCCGGGATCGGGGTCTGTGCCGGGGTCGCCGCCGGTCCGCTGCTGCGGATCGCCGACGTCCCGGCACTGCCCCCGCCGGTCGCCGTCACGGACGCCGAGGCGGAGATCGCGCGGGCCTCCGCAGCCCTGGCCGAGGTGGTCGCGTTCCTGGAACACCGGGCCGACCGGGCCACCGACGAGACGGTCGCCGAGGTGCTGCGTGCCGAGGCGATGATGGCCGGTGACGAGGCGCTGCTCGACGGCGTCCGCGACCACGTCGAGGGAGGCGCCGACGCGGTGCACGCCGTCTCCCTCGCCTTCGGGACGTACCGGGAGGCGTTCGAGGCGGCCGGCGGCTACCTCGCCGAACGCGTCGCCGATCTCGACGACCTGCGGAACCGGGCGGTCGCGCTCCTGCTCGGCAGGCCCATGCCGGGCGTGCCGCAGCCCGGTCATCCCTACGTGCTGGCGGCCAAGGATCTGGCGCCGGCCGACACCGCCGATCTCGACCCGGCACAGGTGATGGCGCTGGTCACCGAGGTGGGCGGGCCCACCAGCCACACCGCGATCCTGGCCCGCGCGCTCGGCCTGCCCGCCGTGGTCTCCTGCCCGGGCGTGCTGGACATCGCGGAGGGCACGCTGGTGCTGGTCGACGGCGCGACCGGGCGTGTCGACGCGGGCGTCGAGCAGAGCGTGGCAGAGGCCGCGGTGCGGGGTGCGGCCGAGGTGGCTGCCGCGGTTGCGGCTCTCACCGGCCCCGGTCAGACCTCCGACGGGTACGGGGTGAAACTCCTCGCCAACGTCGGCTCCGCGAAGAACGTCCCGGCCGCCGACGAGGTGCACGCCGAGGGAGTCGGGCTGTTCCGCACCGAGCTGCTCTTCCTCGATCGGACCCGGGAGCCCGGACGGGACGAGCAGGTGGAGGCGTACCGGGAGGTCTTCTCCGCGATGCGAGGGCGGCGGGTCGTCATCCGTACCCTCGATGCGGGGGCTGACAAACCGCTGCCGTTCCTGAACCAGGAGGGTGAGCCCAATCCGGCCCTCGGTGTTCGCGGCCTGCGCGTCGCGCGGCAGCGCCCGGAGGTCCTCACCACCCAGCTCGCGGCGATCGCGGAGGCGCGCGCGCAGACCGGCGCGGACGTCTGGGTGATGGCCCCGATGGTCTCCACGATCACCGAGGCGGCCTCGTTCGCGGCCGCCGTCCGCGAGGCCGGCCTGCCCCGGGCCGGTGTGATGATCGAGGTGCCGGCCGCCGCGCTGCGCGCCCGTGACCTGCTGCGGGTCGTCGACTTCCTCAGCATCGGCACCAACGACCTGAGCCAGTACACGTTCGCCGCCGACCGGATGTGCGGCGCCCTGGCCGATCTGCTGGACCCGTGGCAACCGGCGCTGCTCCAACTGATCGGCATCTGCGGCGAGGCCGGGCGGGCCGCCGGCAAACCGGTCGGGGTGTGCGGCGAGGCGGCCGCTGACGCGGCGCTCGCGCCGATCCTGGTCGGCCTCGGCGTGACGAGCCTGTCGATGTCACCGCGGGCGGTCCCGGCGGTGCGGGCCGCCCTGGCCGGGGTCACCGAGGCGGACTGCCGGAGGCTGGCCGAGCTGGCGGTCGCGGCGCCGGACGCGACCGGGGCCCGCAAGGCGGCCGGCCTCTAGACGGCAGGCCTTCCAGATGGCCGGGGCCGGGCTGCCGGCTCTCTAGGTGGCCGGGGCCGGGCTGCCGGCTCTCTAGGTGGCCGGATTCCCCGGCTGGTCGGCCGACGCCAAGTCGTACCCCCGCTTCGCCAGCTTGCGTTCCAGCACGTGACAGACGTGCTCGACGACGGCGAGGCGGGCGTACGGCTTGCTGTCCCCGGGGACGACCTTCCATCGGGCCCGCGGCCGGTCGGTCTTCTCCAGCATGTCCTCGATCGCCGCCTCGTACTCCGGGCGCTTCTTCCGGTTCCGCCAGTCCTCGTCGGTCAGCTTCCAGGACCGCAGCGGATCGTTCGCCCGGTCCTCGAAGCGGCGCAGCTGCTCCTCCGCGGAGACGTGCATCCAGAACTTGATCAGGATCATGCCCTCGGCGGTCAGGGTGCGCTCGAACTCGACGATCTCGTCGTACGCCCGCTGCCACTGCTCGGTCGTCGCGAACCCCTCGACCCGCTCGACCAGCACCCGGCCGTACCAGGATCGGTCCAGCACTGTCATCCCGCCGTTGCCCGGCAGCACCTGCCAGAACCGCTGCAGGAAATGGTGCCGCTTCTCGTCGTAGGTGGGCGCCGCGAACTGGGACACCCGCACGTGCCGAGGGTCGATCATGGTGACCAGTCGCTTGATCGCGCCGCCCTTGCCGGACGCGTCCCATCCCTCGAAGAGCACGCAGAGCGGCGGGCCGATCCTCTGCGCGCCGATCTGACCGCCGAGCAGCAGGCGCAGCCGGAGCAGCCGC
Organism: Actinoplanes sp. NPDC023936; assembly: GCF_040639325.1. Lineage (NCBI taxonomy): Bacteria > Bacillati > Actinomycetota > Actinomycetes > Micromonosporales > Micromonosporaceae > Actinoplanes > Actinoplanes sp. NPDC023936. The sequence goes on from NZ_JBEZZR010000004.1 coordinate 383,692, forward strand.
TCCTGCGCCGCCTTCAGCCGCTCCTCGGCCTTCTTCTTCGAGATGTCGATCGGTGCCGCGGCGCTTCCCAGGTGACCCATCCGCCTAGCATCCGCCAAACCCGCTGTGATCCGCACGGGCGGGTGCGGGACAATCCGTGCGTGACTCTCGTAGACGACCTGCTGTGGCGCGGACTGATCCAGGACTCGACCGACCCCGACGAGCTGCGCAAAGCACTCGACGGCGGCTCGATCACGTTCTATGTGGGCTTCGATCCCACCGCCGCCTCGCTGCACGTCGGCCACCTCATGCAGGTTCTCACCGCCCGGCGTCTTCAGCAGGGCGGCCATCGCCCGCTGCTGCTCGTCGGCGGCGCCACCGGCCAGATCGGTGACCCGCGGGAGTCCAGCGAGCGCAGCCTCAACCCGCCGGAGGTCGTGCAGGGCTGGGTGGAGCGGATCCGCACGCAGCTGTCGCCGTTCGTGACCTACGAGGGCTCGCACGGCGCCACGCTCGTGAACAACCTCGACTGGACCGGCCCCACCTCGGTGATCGAGTTCCTGCGGGACGTCGGCAAGCACTTCCCGATCAACAAGATGCTGGCCCGCGACGTGGTGCGCAATCGCCTGGAGAGCGGCATCAGCTTCACCGAGTTCAGCTACCAGCTGCTCCAGTCCAACGACTTCTACCAGCTGCACGTCCAGCACGGCTGTCAGCTGCAGTTCGGCGGCTCCGACCAGTGGGGCAACATCACCGCCGGCGTCGACTTCGTGCGCCGCCGCGGCGCCGGCCCGGTGCACGCGTTCGTCACCCCGCTGGTTCTCAAGGCCGACGGCACCAAGTTCGGCAAGACCGAGGGCGGCGCGGTCTGGCTCGATCCGGCCATGACCAGCCCGTACTCCTTCTACCAGTTCTGGATCAACAGCGACGACCGGGACGTCAGCAAGTACCTGCGCTACTTCAGCTTCAAGTCCCGCGAGGAGCTGGAGGAACTGGAGAAGGCGACAGCGGAGCGGCCGCAGGCCAGGCTCGCGCAGCGAGCCCTGGCTTTCGAGATCACCGCGCTGGTGCACGGCGAGGAGGAAGCGAACCAGGCGGTCGCCGCAAGCCAGGCGCTCTTCGGGCGAGGGTCCCTGGAGGAGCTCTCCGCGGACACGTTGCGCGCCGCGCTGGCCGAGGCCGGCCTTCATTCGGTACGGGGTGAGCTCCCGACCGTGGGGACCCTGTTGAAGGACGCGGGTCTCGTGGCGAGCGCCAACGAGGCCCGCCGCACGATCACTGAGGGCGGCGCCTACCTCAACAACGAGCGCATCACCGACGGTGAGGCCGTGGTGCCGGGGTCGGCGCTGCTGCACGGCCGATTCCTGGTGCTGCGCCGTGGCAAGCGGACGTTCGCCGGCGTCGAGATCGTCAAATAGCGCTCTGACCTGCAGTTTTACGTTGATCGGCCCGCTGTGACCCACGTCGCGGCGGGCCGATTTGGCGTTGCGGACATGTGCCTGTAATGTTTTCCAAGCCGCCAGGGAGACGGGCGAGCGAGCGGGACTCAACAGAGGCCCGGAGCGGCCGTCCTGGAGGACCCCCGAGGAATGATCACGGTTTTCGGATCGTGTATTGTTCTGCGGGTCGAACAAAAGCCTTGAGAGCGGGCCTCTGAAACGGGGTTCGGTTTCGATGTGCGGTTGTTCTTTGAGAACTCAACAGGGTGCTTGAAAAGCCAGTGCCAATTATGGCAATACCCCGGCCTGTCCTTTGGGATGGGTTGGAGATTCCTTTGGCAACATTTGTTTGTTGCCGGGACGCTTTTCCACAGATTTTGTTGGAGAGTTTGATCCTGGCTCAGGACGAACGCTGGCGGCGTGCTTAACACATGCAAGTCGAG